>NZ_DATIGT010000109.1:0-5703 GCF_035481375.1 Tahibacter sp. | reverse complement strand
GCGCGCCACTGGTCGATTTCGCTGCGCCGCTGCGGCACTTCCGCCGCCAGCGCCGCGGCCCATTCGCGCAGGGTCGTTTCCTCGGGCGCGACGAACGGCATCGCACCCGACGCCGCGGCCTCGCAGGCCGCGCGCAACTCCGGCAGCAGCACGCGCCAGGACACGCCGTCGACGATCAGATGATGCGCGACGAGCAGCAGCCACGACGCGCCGTCGCCGCGCAGCAGCGTGGCCTGCATCAGATGCCCGGCCGACGGTGCGAGCGCCGCGGCGCTCGTGCGGAACAGTCGGTTCGCACGCGCGACGAACGGGCCGTCATCGCCGGTGTCGTCCTGCACGACGAGCGGCCGGGCCGGACCGACGACGAGCACGCCGCCGGCGGCGCGCGCGCGCAGCGCCGGGTGCGCCCGCTGCAGCGCGGCCAGCGCCTGCGCGAGCACGTGCGCGTTCAGTGTCGCAGGCACACGCACGATCACGCCCTGGGCATAGCGACTGTCCATTCCACAGTGCTCGGCGAACCACGCGACGATGGGCAGCCGTCCGATCGCGCCATCCGCCTCGGCGCCGCGCGCGCGCGATTCGCGCAGCGTGGTGAGTGCCGCAGCCATGCGCGCCGGCGTGCGCTGCGCGAAGATCTCGCGTGGCGCGAGCCGGTAGCCGTCGCGTCGCAATTGCGTGCCGAGCGCCATCGCCGAGATGCTGTCGCCGCCGAGCGCGAAGAAGTCGTCGTCGGCACCGACGGCGGGCAGGCCGAGCACCTGCGCGATGCCCGCGCAGATCAGCCGCTCGCGCGGATTCGCCGCTTCGCGCCGCGCGGTCGCGGGCGCCGTGACATCCGGCAGCGCGCGCCGATCGATCTTGCCGTTCGTCGTCAGCGGCCACTGCGCGAGCACGGCGATGCCGGCGGGCACGAGGTAGTCCGGAACGCGCGCGGCGAGTTCGCGGCGCACCATGTCGGCGTCGAGCGCTGCGTCGGCCGTCGGCGTGCAATAGCCGACGAGGCGTAGCGTCATGCCGCAGGTCTGCGCCTGCACGATCGCGTCGGCGACGCCGGGCAGTCCGCGCAGCACCTGTTCGACTTCGCCGGGCTCGACGCGGAAGCCGCGGATCTTCACCTGTCGATCGCCGCGGCCGAGAAATTCGAGCTGGCCGTCGGCGCGCCAGCGCACGCAGTCGCCGCTGCGGTACATGCGCTCGCCGGCGACGAACGGATCGGCGACGAAGCGCGTCGCGGTCAGCGCGGCACGTCCGCGATAGCCGTGCGCGAGACCGGCGCCGGCGAGATACAGCTCGCCGGTCGCACCGACCGGCAGCGGCTGCAGACGGCGGTCGAGCACGTAGGCGCGCGTGCGCGCGACCGGCCTGCCGATGACCGGCGTCGCCGCGACCGCGAGCTGCGCACTCAGCGCGTCGACGGTGTATTCGGTCGGACCGTAGCAGTTGCAGACGCGCAGTCCGGGCACCTCGCGCAGCGTGCGCCACAGCGCCGGCGGCACGGCTTCGCTGCCGGTCAGGATCAGGCCGGGCAGACGCGCCGGATCGTCGAGCAGCCCTGCGTCCACGAGCGCCTGCAGCAGCACCGGCGGCACGTCGAGCGCATCGATTGCGCGTTCGTGCACGAACGCGAGCAGCGCCTGCGCATCGCGGCGCACCTCGTCGTCGCAGATGTGCAGCTCCTGGCCGAGCAGCAGCCAGATGATCTGTTCCCAGGCCGCATCGAACGCGAACGAGGTCGTGTGCGCGGCGCGCAGGCGGCGCGCGCCGCGTGCGCTCGTCAGCGCGCCGAACGCGTCGGCTTCGTGCGAACGCAGCAGGTTCAACAGGCCGCCGTGGGTGGCGAGCACGCCCTTGGGCGTGCCGGTCGAACCCGAGGTATAGATCAGATAGGCCGCGTCGCCCGCCGACAGCGCTGCGTCGCGCAGCAGTGCCGCGCGCGGTCGCCCGCTCGGCGCGAGCGCGTCGAGGAACAGCGGTGTCGCCGCGAGCGCAGGATTTACGTCGCGCCGCGTCACGATCGCGCGCGGCCGCGCGTCGGCGGCAATCGTCGCGAGACGCTCGGCGGGATAGTCGAGATCGAGCGGCAGATAGACCGCGCCGGCCGCGAACACGCCGAACACCGCCGCGATGCTGTCGGCACTGCGCGGCAACGCGACGGCGACGATGTCGCCGCGCGCGACGCCGACCGCACGCAGACCGTCGGCGATGGCCTGCGCACGCTGCGCGAGCGCGGCAAAGCTCAGACGCTCCGCGCCGCAGACCACGGCGATCGCGTCCGGATCGGTGGCGACCTGCGCACGCAGACGATCGAGCACGCTCGCCGCCGCATCGCGCGTGCGCGGATCCGGCCCCTGCGACCACGCGGCCAGTTGCGCCGCTTCCGCCGGCGCGCGCAGTTCGATCGCAGCGATCGCACGCTGCGGATCAGCCGCGAGACGCGACAGGAACGCCGACAGGCGCGCGGCATGCAGCGCGAGTTCGGCGGCGTCGTAACGCGCCGGGTTCGCGCTGAGTTCGATGACCGCGGCATCGGCGTCGGGCCACAGCGCGAACTCGAGGTCTTCGACCGGTCCGGCGGCGAGCACGTGCAGGCTGCCGCGGACAGCGTCGAGCGCCAGCGTCTGGTCGTAGATCTTCAGGTTGATCGTCGGACCGTACAGCGCGCGACCGCTGCCGACGAGACCGAGATCGCGCTGCACCTGCTCGGCGTCGCAGCGCTGATGGCGGCGCACGCGCGCGAGTTCGGTGCGCAACTGCGCGGCGATCGTGGCCAGCGTCGCGTCTGCGGTCACGCACAACTGCAGCGGCAGCACGTTGACGACCGGACCGCTCGCATCCATCGCGACCGAACCGAGGCGGCGCATGAACGGAATGCCGGCGACGACCGCGTCGGTGTCGGTGCAGCGCTGCACATAGCAGAACAGCGCGGCCATCAGCGCTTCGAGCGCACTGCCGCCCTGCGGCTGCATCGCCGCGGCGAACGCGGCGACATCGCTCGCGGCGACGCTCACGCGTTCGCGCAGCACGTCGACGTTTGCGAACGTCGACGCGGACACGACGTCGCGCGTCGACAGCGACACCGGCGCGGCGAGCTGCGCGCCGTAGTCGCGCCAGAACGCGCGGTCGCGCGCAGCCGCGTCGGATTGCGCGTAGCGCTGCGCTTCGTCGACGACGGCGTCGAAACCGACCTGGGCGGCCGGTGCGGGGACTTCATGGCGCACGCGCGCCGAATAGATCGCCGCGATTCGCTTCGACACGGCAGCGAAGCTGTAGCCGTCGACGCACAGATGGTGATAGCGCTGATACCACGCGTAGCGCTGCTCGCCGATGCGGTAGACCGCATGGCGGAACAGCGGCCCGGCCGCGTCGCCGCGCAGCGGCTGCGCGAGATCCGACTGCATGCGCGCGAGCGCGGCGGCAAGCGGATCGTCCTCGCCGCGCAGATCCTCGACCGTGACGTCGATCGCCGCGGCGTCGACGGTGCGCGGCAGATGCTGCACGACACCGTCGTCGGTCTCGACGAAACGTGCATGCGGCGTGTCGGTTTCGGCGAGTCCGCAGCGGATCGCGTCGACGAGGCAATCGGCATCGAGCGCGCCATGCAGGTCGACCCAGTGCGCGACGACATAGCCGTTCGCGATCGGCGCGACCTGATCGGCGACCCAGATGCCTGCCTGTGCGCCGTTGAGCGCGACCGTCGTGACCGCGACGGTGTCCTCGATCGCGACAGAAGTCTTCGACATGGCTGTCTCCTAGCGCGCGTGCAGCGGACGGATGTCGGTCCAGTGCGCGTCGACGAAGTCGATGCAGACCTGACGCGGCCCGGGGCCGAGCACGCTGCGCCAGCCGGCCGGCAGTGCGGCGAACGCGGGCCACAGGCTGTACTGGTCCTGCGCGTTGACGAGCACGAAGAACGCCTGCGTCTCGTCGTCGAACGGATTCGTGGTTTCGGTGGTCATGCGGGGTCTCCAGGGGAATGCGATACGGGCGCGGCCGCACCGGCCGGCGCGAGCAGCCGGGCGAGCGCATCGACCAGCGCGCCGCGCCAGCACAGCGCGTCGTGGCCGCCTTCATAGTCGCGGCAGACCACGTCGTGGCCGGCCGATGCGAGCGCGTCGCGCAGGGATTCGGTCAGATCGATCATCACGTCCTCGCGTCGGCCGACATCGAGGCACACGCGCAGCGGTGCCGACGCGCGCGACGACGACGCGACACGCTCGGCCAGCGCGCCGCGCGCGCCGGGACGGCGCGGACAGGATTCGCCGAACGGCGCATGCAGCAGTTCGACATGAGGCCACCAGAACGAACCCGACTGGCTCGCGGCGGCGCCGAAGCGCTCGGGGAACTGCAGCGCGGCGTAGACGGCGCCGAGTCCGCCGAGGCTCTGTCCGGCGACGACCGTATCCTGCGCGCGCGTGCTGTGCGGCGTCGTGACCGCGACCTCGGGCAGCAGTTCGGTCTGCAGCGCCTGCCAGAAAACCGGATTGCAGGCGATATCGCGCTCGCGCTGGCGACTGTCGATCGCGTCGATCAGCACATAGACGGCCGGCGGCAGTCGCCCGCAGTCGGTTTCGGCGTCTAGCGCCGCGTAGATCGGCAGATCCTCATGCCAGCGGCGGCCGTCGAGCAGCAGCACGAGCGGGCGCAGCGCTGCCGCGGACGGATCGGCCGTGCCGGTCGCGTAGAGCCACACCGGGCGCGCCGTGCCGAGCCGCGCGCTGCACCAGTTCAATTCCTGCAGGCGGGACGGATCGGTGTTGACGTCACGGCCGCGGTCGAACGCGGTCCAGGCCGTCTGCGCCGGGGCGTCGGCGAGATGCAGCGCCGATGCACTGCCGTCGCGGCGCGCGACGAACCGATTCAGCGGATCCGCGGTTGCGTGGACTTGTATAGAACGCCACCACTGCCGCTGCTGCTGCATTTTCTCGACGTCGTCGCCGATGAGCGCTGGCGCAACCGCGCCGGCCGTCGCCGGGATGAACACATAGCTGCCGCGCCAGTCCGACGGCAGCACGACCTGCCAGAACCAGACATCGCTGCCGCGCAGACGCGCGAGCGACTGCGGTGCCGGACTGTGGTGATCGGTCACCGAGTTCACGTCGACATAGACGCGACGCAGCGGCGAGACCGCGGCACTCCCGTGCGGATCGCGCCAGAGAAACGTCACGCCGATCTCGTTCGGGCCGAGCCGGTCCACGAGCGGCGTGCCCTGATCCGCGATGCGTCGCCACCAGTCCGCCGAGCCCGCATCGGGCGCGTGCAGCGCAGCGAACGCGCGCGCGGCGCGCGGGTCCGGCGCGACCTCATTGCCTGTCGAACGTCCTGCTCCGCCCTCGTCCATTGCCGCCTCGCAACCTGTGTCGCCGCCCTTCCGGGTTACACATGATAATGCGAACCGTTATCATCTGCATTCTTATAAAGCGTGCGGGATGGCGCGCGCGACCACCACCAGGGACTCCCCGATGACGATCGCAACACTCCAACCGCTCCCGCGGGCGCTGCGCTGCGCCCTTTTCGGTCTCGCCGCCGCCGGCTCCGCCGCGGCCGCCGAACACGACTTCGCGATTCCGTCCGCGCCGCTCGCCGAGCAGCTGCGCGCCTACGCGAAACAGTCCGGCCTTCAGGTCGACGTGGACGAAAGCCGCCTGTCGCCGGCGCCGCGGGCTGCGCTCGGCGGGCGGCATGACGACGCGGCCGCGCTGCAGC
>NZ_DATIGT010000108.1:0-20089 GCF_035481375.1 Tahibacter sp. | reverse complement strand
CTCGCAGTTGTCGATGACGAACACGCAGTGCACGAGCAGCCAGCCGGCGGCCGGGTCGCGCACGACCGCATCGGCGCGGCCGTCCCGGTCGGCCTGCAGCAGATCGACGATCTGCGCCGGACCGGCGACGGCATTGCTGCGCACGACCGTGCGCGCGCCGCGTTCGTCGACGAGCACGTAGTCGCCGTTCGCATCGCGCACGAGCATGCGGTCGAGCCGCTCGACGCCGAAGCGCTCGCTGTCGATCCACGCGTCGTCGCGCAGCGTGCCGAGGCTGCGCCAGCCGCCGAGCGACACGTCGTAGAGTTCGCGATCGCCGGTGCCGGCGTTGCGCCGCACCGGCGCCGACAGCGTCACGTCGATCGTCGCGATGCCCGGCCGGAACACGACGATGGCCTGCGGCGGCGAGCCGCCGCGCTGGTGGAAGCCGTCGCCGGCATACTCGGCTTCGAGTTCGTAGCGGCCGGCATTGACGAAGAAACCCTGCGGCGGTGCGCTCAGCGTCGCGAGTCCGCCCTGCAGCGGCGCGCGCCCGAGTTCGCGGCGTCCCGTGGCCGTGCGTGCGAAGAACGCGACCTCGCCGCCCGGCACGCGTGTGTTGTCGCCCGACACTTCGGCCTGCAATGCAACGGCTTCCATTACCGGCTGCGGCGTCGCCAGCGGCGCCAGCTTCACGCGTGTCGGAATGGCCGCCGCCAGCGGCGTGCAGCGCGAGAATTCCGACGTGTTGCCGCGCGCGTCGGTCGCCGTCGCGCTGACCGCGTCGCCGGCCCTAAGGCCCGTCGGCGGCGGCGTCGGAAAGCGGCTCGCGAACGTCGCGCGGCCGTTGCCGTCGGTCTGCACGTCGATTGCGCCGAGCAGGAAATCGGCTGCACCGTAGCCGCTCGCGTGGCAGCTCGTGCCGAGCGAAAAGTCGATCGTGTACGTCTCGTTCGGCGCGGCGTCGAGCGTGCCTTCCACGCCGCCGGCCGTGCTCGTTGCAGAGATCTCGGGCTTGTTCTGCAGCGCGTTCGCGCCCGTGTCCGCATCGAGCGGATCGTTCTCGAGCGGCGCGAACTGATTCGACACGTCGAGCCCGATCATCGGATAGGCCACGTCGAAGATCAGATTGCGACTCAGCCGGTTGCCCGTGCCGGCGGCGCTCGGCGGCGATTCGAGTCCGTCGCCGAGCAGGATGCCGGCATTCGCGCGCGCGATCGTATTGTCGCCGACGACGTTGTCGAACGCGCCTTTGCTCAGGCGCACGGCGATGTCGACATAGGCATCCGGACCGCCCCAGATGTCGCGGCCGAACACATTGCGCACGATCTGATTGCCGCGCGTCGGATTGGTTGCGCCGAGCAGGCGCACCGCGTTGCGGCCGATGTTCGCGAAGCGGTTGTCGGCGATTACCGAATCGCGCAGACCGAAGAAGCTCTGCTGCACGGTCGGCGAATACGTGTTCTGCAGATGGGGCGCGACGCCGACGCCGATCGTTCCGGCGAGCAGGCCGTCGTGCGGGATCAGGCTGTCGAGCGACGCGATGCCCTGCAGGTCCATGCCGAACCAGTTGTGGCGCACGGCGTGGTTGGCACCGTCCATCATCACGGCCGTCGTCGTGCCGTAGATCACGTTGCCGTCGGACGGAGCGCTACCGCCGATCACGATGCCGTCGGCGCAGACCGCGCCGATACCGATGCCCGAATAGCGATCCGGCACGCCGTCCGCGCGCAGGCCGATGTAGTTCGCCGACGCGCGCACGTTGCCGGCCATGATCAGCAGCGCCGGCGAGCCCGGCGCGCCGCCGACGAAAGCGAGCCCGGTGACGCTGCTGCCCTCGGAACCGCGCGAGAACATCAGCGCATATTCCGCGTTGTGATCGGTCGCGATCTCGATCATCAGCCGGCCGTTGCCGGTCGACGTCGGCGCACTCGCGCCGGCCTGCGAAAAACCGCGCACGAGCACCGGTGCACTGAACTCCGGCAGCGAGGATTGCAGCGCGATCTGCCACGGCCCCGCGCCGAACGCGTTCGTGTCGATCGCGAAATCGATCGTGCTGCGATCGGCGTTCGCGTTGGCGAGCGTGACCGCATCGCGCAGCGTGCCCGGACCGCTGTCGGCCGTGCTCGTCACGACGAAACGGCTTTGCGCGTGCGCTGCGCACGACAGCGCAAGAAACAACGTGATGGATAAAGTTACGAAGCGCCTTGCAGACCAAGCCGAAGCCATGAAACCACTCCCGAGCCGCGACAGGGATGGCGGCTGCGGTCATGGATACGCAGGCCGGGACGAGAAACCCCAAATCTGCTGCGGCCGCGCAGGTTGCGGCTCGCCGGCAATCTACGAAGAGGCCGGTTCGCCCGCTCTGCGGTTTTCCTTTCGGCGCACGTAGAGCTGCTTCCTTACCCGCGCGATGAGCTCGCCGCCCGCGGTCTTCACGTCGGTATCGAACCAGCGCAGGCATTTCTCGCCGTTCGCCGTTGCGGCGCGCAGTTCGTCGAGGACGCCGTCCTCGACGACGAATTCCGCATAGACGTCTTCGCGGCCGGGGGCGATGAAGTCGATCGTCGCGGCCTTGTCCCAGACGATGTAGTCACGGCCGAGGCATTCCATCACGAGGATCATCCAGAACGGATCGGTCATCGAGAACAGGCTGCCGCCGAAGTGCGTTTTTACATAATTGCGGTTGTACCAGGCGAGCTTCAGGCGCACGCGCGCGCGGCGCCAGTCGGGCGAGACGGATTCGACGCGGATGCCGCTGAACAGGAACGGCGGCCAGAGATTCATGAAGCGGCGCAGGCGCGCCGGTGTGGGCTTCATATGCGGCTCAGAACAGCACGGCCGACATCTTGCGGCGATAGGCGCCGACGAGGTCGGCGTCGTCGAGCACATTGAACGCGGCGATCAGGCGCTTCTTCGCCTGGCCGTCCTGCCAGTCGCGGCGCGTCTTGAGCACGTGCAGGAACTGATCGAGGCCGGCCGCGGATTCGCCGGCGAGCAGCAGGCGGATGCCGAGCAGGTCGCGCGCGGCGAAGTCGTCGGCGTCGCGGTCGACCCGCGCGACGAGTTCGGCCAGCGGCGGCGCGCCGTCGAGCGCGCGCGCGAAATCGAGCTGGCTGCGCAGGCGCTTGGCCTTGTCGTCGGTCGCGAACTTCGGCGGCAGCGCGTCGAGTTCGGCCTCGGCCGCATCGGCGTTGCCGGCCTGCATCAGCGCGAGCGCGAGGTCGAGCTTGAGTTCGGGCTGATCCGGATTCGCCGCGATTTCCTGCTGCAGGCGGTTGATCGTCTCGACCGGCGTCTCGTCGGCGTAAATATCTTCGGGTTCGGGTGCCGCGCCCGGCGCGATGCCGTGCTTGCCGAGGAATTCGCGCACGGCGGATTCCGGCAGCGCGCCCATGAAGCCGTCGATCATCTGGCCGTCCTTGACCAGCACGACGGTCGGCAGCGAGCGGATGCCGAAGATCGCGGCGAGCTGCATCTCGGCTTCGGTGTCGACCTTGGCGAGACGGAATGCGCCGGCGTAGTCGTCGGCGAGCTTCTCGAGCACGGGCTTGAGCTGCCGGCACGGCGCGCACCACTCGGCCCAGAAGTCGATGAGCACGGGCGTCTGCAGCGAGGCCTTGATGACCTCGTTCTCGAAATTGGCTTGGGTGGCGTCGAAGACGTGGGCGGACTCGGCCATGGCGGGCTCCTTGAAAGATCGTCGCGATGTAGGTGCGCGAGGGTAAGCGATCAAGGCTAAAAACCGGGAATCGGGAATCGTCGAGGCGGAGCAAGAGCGCGTCCGCACGCGGCGCGCTGCGCTGCGACTCCCGGTTCTCCATTCCCGATTCCCGCGCGCCGTGAGGCCGCGCGTCGCACGGCCTCACGGCGTGCGATAGACCACGCCGTCCTTCATGACAAAACTGACCTTCTTCATCACGCCGATGTCCTCGAGCGGATTGCCGGGAACCGCGACGACGTCGGCGAACTTGCCGGCGCTCAGGCTGCCCAGATCCTCGCTGACGCCGAGCAGCTCGGCGGCGTGCGTGGTCGCGGCCTGCAGGGTGAACATCGGCGGCATGCCGGCTTCGACCATCAGTTCGAACTCGCGCGCGTTCTGGCCGTGGGGAAACACGCCGGCATCGGTGCCGAACGCGATCCGGACGCCGGCCTTGTAGGCCGCGCCGGCGGTGCTCTTGATCTTCGGGCCGATCGCGAGCGCCTTGGGCCGCACGATCTCGGGGTAGTAGGTCGGTTCGGCGGTCGCCTTCTCGGAGACGAAGGTGCCGGCGATGATCGTCGGCACGTACCAGGTGCCGTGCTTCTTCATGAGCGGATAGAGCTCGGCGTCCATCTGCGTGCCGTGCTCGATCGAGGTCACGCCGCCGACGATCGCGCGGCGCATGCCTTCCTTGCCGTGCGCGTGCGCGGCGACGGTGAAGCCGTAGTCCTTCGCCGTGTCGACGATCGCCTTGATCTCATCGACCGTGTACTGCGGGTTGTCGCCGCTCTTGGCATACGAGAGCACGCCGCCGGTCGCGGTGATCTTGATGAGATCCGCGCCGTCCTTGTAGTGCTGGCGCACGGCCTTGCGCGCGTCGTCGACGTTGTTGACGACGCCGTCCTCGGGACCGGGGTCCGGGATCAGTCCGCGACGCGCACCGTTGCTCGGGTCGGCGTGGCCGCCGGTCGTCGCGATCGACTTGCCGGCGGTATAGACGCGCGGGCCCTTGAGCATGCCCTGGTTGACCGCGTTGCGCAGCGAGACCGAGACGCCGCCGCCGCGCTCGCCGAGATCGCGCACGGTCGTGAAGCCGGCCATCAGCGTGCGCTCGGCGAATACCGCGCCCTTGAACGCGATGTCCGCATCGTTGAGGCGGAAGCCTTCCGAATACGAATCGCGGCTGGTCTCCGACGTCAGGTGCGTGTGCATGTCCATGAGACCCGGCAGGCAGGTGCTGCCGGGCGGCAGGTCGATCGCGCGCGCGCCGCCGGGTGTCGTCGTGCCCGCGGCGACCTCGCGGATGCGGTTGCCGGCGATGACGACCGTCGACGCGCCGAGCAGCTTGCCCGTGGCCGTGTCGACGAGCGCGGGGCAGTGCAGTGCGGTGACGGTGTCGGCGGCCGCGGCCGGCAGGGCCGTGGCCAGTGCGAGACACAGCGCAAGACGCAGGGGGGAACACGGCAGCGCGCGCATGAGAGGCTTCCTGTAGTGGTTGTCCCGAAATTGGCCGTGCCGGCGCATTCTCGGGCCGGCGAGTCCGGCGCAGCGGCGGACTCGCCGCGCAACGGACACGAAAGCCCGATCATAGCCAGCGGCGAATGGATGGCCTGTGTCGTTCGGCAGGGGGCAGGCTTGGCGGGGTTGCTGCGCTGCGGTAGTCTGCGGCGACTCTTCCCTGACCTGCTCCGCGGTTATCGCCGCGCGGCCGCCATTTCCCTCATGCACGAAACCTACGATCCCGCAGCGGTCGAAGCCGCGGCGCAGAAATTCTGGAACGACACGCGCGCCTTCGAAGTGAAGGAAGTCGCCGGCAAGCCCAAGTTCTACTGTCTGTCCATGCTGCCGTACCCGTCGGGCGCGCTGCACATGGGCCATGTGCGCAACTACACGATCGGCGACGTCATCAGCCGCTATCAGCGCATGCAGGGCCGCAACGTGCTGCAGCCCATGGGGTGGGATGCCTTCGGCCTGCCGGCCGAGAACGCGGCGATCAAGAACAACACCGCGCCGGCGAAGTGGACCTACGCCAACATCGAACACATGAAGGCGCAGCTCAACCGCATGGGCTTCGCCTACGACTGGTCGCGCGAGGTCGCGACCTGCAAGCCCGACTACTACCGCTGGGAACAGCAGATGTTCACGCGGTTGTTCCGGCAGGGGATGGTCTACCGCAGGATGAGCGTCGTGAACTGGGATCCGGTCGACCAGACCGTGCTCGCGAACGAACAGGTCATCGACGGCCGCGGCTGGCGCTCCGGCGCCATCGTGGAAAAGCGTGAAATTCCACAATGGTTTCTCAAGATCACGGCCTATGCCGAGGAATTGCTGACCGAACTCGACAGCCTTCCGGGTTGGCCCGACGCGGTCAAGACGATGCAGCGCAACTGGATCGGCCGCTCGGAAGGGCTGCAGATCCCGTTCGGCATCGAAGGCGGCGAGGGCACGCTCGACGTGTTCACGACGCGGCCGGACACGCTGATGGGCGTGACCTTCGTGTCGATCGCGGCGGAACATCCGATCGCGCTCGCCGCGGCGAAGGACAATCCGGATCTCGCCGCGTTCATCGAGGAATGCCGCCACGGCGGCACGGCCGAGGCCGATCTCGAGACGCAGGAAAAGAAGGGCGTCTTCACCGGCGTCTATGCGCTGCATCCGGTCACCGGCGAGCGTCTGCCGGTCTGGGCGGCCAATTTCGTATTGATGGGCTACGGCACCGGCGCGGTCATGGCGGTGCCGGGACACGATGAGCGCGACTGGGAGTTCGCGCACGCGTACCACCTGCCGATCAAGCTCGTGATCGTCAACGAAGACGTGCGC
This sequence comes from Tahibacter sp., assembly GCF_035481375.1. Classification (GTDB taxonomy): domain Bacteria; phylum Pseudomonadota; class Gammaproteobacteria; order Xanthomonadales; family Rhodanobacteraceae; genus Tahibacter. The sequence continues at coordinate 13,587 of NZ_DATIGT010000108.1, read as the reverse complement.
GACGCGATCCTCGAACTCAAGCGCGACGTCGCCGCCGGCGGCGATGCGATGAACACGGCGCTCGGCGCAGGCGCCCCGCGCGACGTATACGAGCCGACCGCGGCCGTGCAGATGATCGAGGAGTTCCAGCAGCGCGTGCTCGAGGACGGCGCCTACACCGAGCGCGGCTATCTCGTGAACTCGGGCGAATACGACGGCATGGACTACGCGCAGGCGTTCGCCGCGCTCGCCGGACGTTTCGGCGAGTCCTCGCGCCGCGTGAACTATCGCCTGCGCGACTGGGGCGTCAGCCGCCAGCGCTACTGGGGCTGCCCGATCCCGATCATCTACTGCAAGACCTGCGACGCGGTGCCGGTGCCCGACGAGCAGCTCCCCGTCGTGCTGCCCGAGGACGTCGCGTTCAGCGGCGTGCAGTCGCCGATCAAGGCCGATCCGGAATGGCGCCGCTGCGTCTGTCCGCAGTGCGGCGGTCCGGCCGAGCGCGAGACCGACACGTTCGACACCTTCATGGAATCGAGCTGGTACTACGCGCGCTATACCTCGCCGGGCGCGAGCGGGCAGGTCGACGAGCGCGCGAACTACTGGCTGCCGGTCGACCAGTACATCGGCGGCATCGAGCACGCGATCCTGCATCTGCTGTATTTCCGCTTCTATCACAAGCTCATGCGCGACGCCGGCATGGTCGCGTCGAACGAACCGGCGACGAACCTGCTGTGCCAGGGCATGGTCGTGGCCGAGACTTTCTTCCGCCGCGAGAGCGACGGCTCGACGACCTGGTTCAATCCGGCCGACGTGCAGATCCAGCGCGACGAGCGCGCGCGCATCGTCGGCGCGTTCGGAAACGACGGCGAGCCGGTCTCGATCGGCGGCATCGAGAAGATGTCGAAGTCGAAGAACAACGGCGTCGATCCGCAGGCCATGGTCGACAGCTACGGCGCTGATACGGTGCGCCTGTTCTCGATGTTCGCCTCGCCGCCGGACATGTCGCTGGAATGGAACGAGTCGGGCGTCGACGGCATGGCGCGCTTCCTGCGCCGCGTCTGGGCGCAGGTGCACAGGCACGTCGGCGCCGCGCCGGTCGCGCAGTCGCAGGCTGCGGCGGCACAGCTGCGCCGCGGCGAGATCGCGCTGACGCCGGAGCAGAAGGCGATCCGCCGCAAGCTCCACGAGACGATCGCGAAAGTCTCCGACGACATCGGCCGCCGCCACGCGTTCAACACGGCGATCGCCGCGGTCATGGAACTGCTGAACGCGCTCGCGAAGTTCGACGACGCGTCGCCGGCCGCCGACGCGGTGCGCCAGGAAGCGTGGGAAACCGTGACGCTGCTGCTCAACCCGATCACGCCGCACGTCTGCCACGCGCTGTGGCAGGCGCTCGGTTACGGCGAGAGTCTGATCGAAGACCGTTCGTGGCCGCTGGCCGACGCCGAGGCGCTCAAAAAAGACGCGCTCGTGCTCGCGGTGCAGGTCAACGGCAAGCTGCGCGGTCAGATCGACGTGGCCGTCGACGCGAGCAGGGAAACCTGCGAGCAGCAGGCGCTCGCCGATCCGGCAGTGGCACGCTTCCTCGAGGGGCTCGCGGTGAAGAAAGTCATCGTCGTGCCGGGCAAGATCGTCAACATCGTGGCGGGCTGACATGCGCACCATCTGGCGGACCATCGTGGTAACGGCGGCGCTCGCGCTCGCCGGTTGCGGCTTCCATCTGCGCGAACAGGCGCAGCTGCCCGACAGCCTGAAGCGGCTGCGCCTGGAGGTTGCCGATCCGGGCAGCCTGCTCGTGCGCGATCTGCCCGATGCGCTCGAACGCGCCGGCGCGACGGTCGAGACGGCCGCCGGTGCCGGCGTGGCGACGCTGCGCATTCCGGTCAGCTCGCTCGCGCCCGAAGCGTTGTCGGTCGGCGCGACGGCGCGCGTGCGCGAATACACCATGCGCTACAAAGTGGACATTGAAGCCGTCGACGCGGCCGGCGGCGTCGTGCTGCCGCGCCAGACCATCGAACTCACGCGCGACTACACCTTCGACGAAACCCAGGCCGTCGGCGTGGCCGCGCAGGAAGACGAGCTGAAGAAACAGCTGCAGCGCGACATGGTGCAGGCCATCCTGCGCCGCCTCGCGGCGCTCGGCGGCCGGCCGGGCTGACGCTGCCGCGTCGATGAGCCTCAGTCTGTCGCAGCTGCGCCAGCATCTGGCCGGCGACGCGCTGAAGCCGGTCTATTTCCTGGCCGGCGAAGAGCATCTGCTGCTGATCGAAGCGAGCGATGCGCTGCGCGCGCGGGCGCGCGAACTCGGCTATCTGGAACGCGACATCCTCGATGCCGAGAGCGGCTTCGACTGGGACGACCTCGCGCGTGCCGCAAGCGGCATGTCGCTGTTCGCCTCGCGCAAGCTCATCGACCTGCGCGTACCGACGGGCAAGCCGAACAAGGACGGTGCCGCGGCGATCATCGAGTATTGCGAGCGCCCGCCGCCGGACACGGTGCTGCTGATCACCGCGACGCAGTGGAGCAAACAGCATCACGCCGCCTGGGTCGACAGCGTCGAATCGATCGGCGTGTTCGTGCCGATCGCGCCGCTGCGGCCCGACGACCTGCCGAGCTGGATAGGCCAGCGCATGGCGAGCCGCGGCGTGAAAGCCGCGCGCGACGCGATCGACGTGCTGGTCGAACGCAGCGAAGGCAATCTGCTCGCGGCGGCGCAGGAGATCGACAAGCTCGCGCTGCTCGCCGGCGACCGCGTGCTCGACGCGGCCACGCTCGAGGATCTCGTCGCCGACAGCGCGCGCTACGACGCGTTCAAGCTGACCGACGCGGCGCTCGCCGGCGACGCGCCGCGCGCGCTGCGCATCGCTGCGGGCCTGCGCGCCGAAGGCGAGCAGGTGCCGGCGCTGATGGGGCTGTTGCTGTATCAGCTGCAACTGCTCGTGCGGCTGGCCGCGGCGCCGAATCCGGCGCAGGCGTTCCGCAGCGAACGCATCTATCCGGCGCGCGAGGCGATCTATCGCAAGGCGCTGCAGCGCGGCGGTCTCGGACACTGGGAGCGCTGCCTCGCGCAGGCCGCGCGCATCGACCGGATCAGCAAGGGACGCGGCGCCGGCGACGCCTGGGTCGAACTCGAACGGCTGCTCGCCGCCATGGCGGTGCCGCGCAGCGCGCATCTCTTGACCGGCGCCTGAGATGCCGCGGCGACCGCTCGCGCTGTTCGGCGGCACCTTCGACCCGGTTCACTACGGCCACCTGCGCGCGGCCTGGGAAGCGGCCGAGCAGCTCGACGCCGACGTGCGCCTGCTGCCGGCCAACGTGCCGCCGCACCGGCCGCAGCCGGTGCTTTCCGCCGACCAGCGCGTCGAACTGCTGCGGCTCGCGCTGGCCGGGCAGGAGCGCCTGCAGCTCGATACGCGCGAACTCGATCGCGACGGCCCGTCCTATACCGTCGATACCTTGCAGGAACTGCGCGCCGAGATCGGTGCGGACAGACCGCTCGTTCTGCTCGTCGGCGCCGACGCATTCGCCGGCCTGCCGACCTGGAACCGCTGGCTGCGGCTGTTCGACCTCGCGCACGTCGGCGTGCTCGACCGGCCCGGCCCGGCGCGCGAACGGCCGGCCGACCTGCTGCGCCAGATCGAGGAGCGCCGCTGCGCCGTCGACGGCGCGTGGCGCGACCGCGGTGCCGGCTGCATCCTGTCGCTCGGGGTGACCGGCCTCGACATTTCCGCGACCGCAATCCGCGCCGAACTCGAGGCCGGACGCGATCCGCGTTACCTGGTGCCGGATGCTGTGCGCGAGGCCATTCGGGAGCGGGGGTGGTATCGAACGCAGTGAGCAGTCGGAGGGGTGGGAAACGAGCAGCAGGGGCGCCGGTCCCAGCACTCACTTCTCACTTCTCTCTACGCATCTCCTGCTCCTCCCGCCCCCCTTCCTCCACGTGGCGGAGCCTCCCGTATACTGTGGCCTCCGATTTCCCCGAGGTAGCGCACGCTTGGCCACGACCAAAACGCCGAAGTCTTCGACTGCGTCCGAATCCAAACCCCGTTCCCGCGCTGCCGCGCCGGCCGCCCGCAAGGCCGCCGCAGCGAAAAAGTCGCCGGCTGCGAAAAAGGCCGTGGCGACGAAGAAGCCCTCCGCCGGCGCGAGCGCACCGAAGTCGGCGGCGAGCAAGCCGGGCAAGGCCGTTCTCGCCAATCGCGCCGCGGCCAAGCGGGCCGCGGACGCGAAGGCTTCGGCCAAGCCGGCGGCGAAGAAGCCGCGCAAGGTTGCCGGAGAGGTCGCCGCGCCGCCGCAGCACAAGCCACGCAAAGCCGGCGCCAAGGTCGCGGTGCCGACGGACATCGTCGAACGGCTGCGGCTCGAAGTGCGTCGCGCACTCGAAGAGCTGAAGGCCAAGGACGTCGTCGAACTCGATGTGCGCGGCAAGACCTCGATCGCCGATTTCATCGTCATCGCGAGCGGCACGTCGACGCGTCATGTGAAATCCGTCTCCGACGAAGTCGTCAAGTATGCGAAGAAGGCCGGCATGATGCCGCTCGGCGTCGAAGGCCAGCGCGAGGCGGAGTGGGTGCTCGTCGATCTCGGCGACATCATCGTCCACGTCATGCTGCCGCGCGTGCGCGAGTTCTATGGACTCGAACGTCTCTGGTCGGTCGGCGGCGACGCCGATGCCGAGGCGGCCTACGGCTGACGGCGCCGTCGCGGAAGCGGCCGGCGCATGCGCGCGCGTCTGATCTCCGTCGGCGAACGCATGCCGGCCTGGGTCGCCGACGGCTTTGCGGAATACACCAAGCGGCTGTCGCGCGAACTGCCGCTCGAACTGGTCGAACTGAAGCTCGGCGATCGCGGCAAGGGCCGCGATCTCGGCCGCGCGCTCGACGATGAAGGCGCGGCCATGCTCGCAGCGATTCCGCGCGGCACGCACGTCGTCGCGCTCGACGGTCGCGGCAAGGTCTGGTCGAGCGAGGATCTCGCGGCGCAGCTCGCGAACTGGCGCATGGCCGGCCGCGATCTCGCGTTCCTGATCGGTGGTCCCGACGGCCTCGCGGCACCGGCACTCGCGCGCGCCGATCAGCGCTGGTCGCTCGGTGCGTTGACCTTGCCGCACATGCTGGTCCGGCTGATCCTGGCCGAACAGCTCTATCGCGCCGTCAGTCTGCTCGGCAATCATCCCTACCACCGTGCCTGATCCTTGCGCCTGACCGGAGTGCTCCGATGCTCTATCTCGCTTCGCAATCGCCGCGCCGGCGCCAGTTGCTCGAACAGCTCGGCCTGCGCTTCGCGGTGCTCGACGTCGACGTGCCGGAGGTTCATCGCGAGAACGAGCCGCCCGAGGACTACGTGAGCCGCGTCGCGCGCGAGAAGGCCGGAGCCGGCCTGCTGCAGGTTGCCGGCGTCGCCGGCGCCATCGTGCTCGGCGCCGACACCGAAGTCGTGCTCGACGACGAGGTGTTCGGCAAGCCCGCCGATGCGGCCGCGGCGGCGGCGATGCTGCGCCGCCTGCAGGGGCGCCGCCATCGCGTGATCTCGACGGTCTGGCTGCTCAGCGCCGGTCGCGAGGAGCACGCGACGTCGCTGTCGGAAGTCAGCTTCGCGCCCATGGATGAGGCTGCCATTGCCGCCTATGTCGCGAGCGGCGAACCCTATGGCCGTGCCGGGGCGTACGCGATTCAGGGCCTGGCCGCGGCGCACATCGATCATCTGTCGGGCAGCTTCAGCGGCGTTATGGGACTGCCGCTCCACGAGACTGCGCAGCTCCTGCGTCATTTCGGTCATCCCGTGTAGCGCGCGTCGCTGCATCGCGACCGCCGCATCGACAAGTTCACGAGGCGGCGGCTATAACCGGGAACGTCGTCGGCCCGCCGGCCCCGATTCCTGAAGGTCCCTGCACTAGGCGCGGTTCAGCCGCCCGCTGACAAGGTAGTTCGGTGAGCGAAGAAATCCTGATCAACGTGACGCCGCGCGAGACGCGCGTGGCCGTCGTCGAAAACGGCATGCTGCAGGAAGTGCACATCGAACGTGCGCAGCGCCGCGGCTATGTCGGCAATATCTACAAAGGCAAGGTCAGCCGCGTCATGCCCGGCATGCAGGCGGCGTTCGTCGAGATCGGCCTGGAGCGCGCGGCGTTCCTGCATGCGTCGGACATCGTGCGCGCCGCACCGTCGCTGGTCGGCGACGCGACCGAAGGCGGCACGCCGAGCGGCCCGACGCCGCCGATCCTCGATCTCGTGCGCGAAGGCCATGAACTCGTCGTACAAGTGGTCAAGGATCCGATCGGCAGCAAGGGCGCGCGCCTGACCACGCATCTGTCGATTCCGTCGCGCTACCTCGTGCTGCTGCCGTATTCGCGCATGGTCGGCGTGTCGGTGCGCATCGAGGACGAGGCCGAGCGCGCGCGATTGAAGGAAAGCCTGCAGCAGCTCGGCCGCGACGGCACGCTCGGTTTCATCGTCCGCACGAACGCCGAAGGTCAGACCCACGAAGCGCTGGCCGAGGACGTCGATTACCTCGGCCGTCTCTGGCAGGCGGTGCAGGAAGGCATCAGCCAGGCGCGCGTCGGTACGCGCATCTACGAAGACCTGCCGCTGAGCCTGCGCGCGCTGCGCGACCTCATGCGCCGCGACATCGAGAAGGTCCGCGTCGATTCGCGCGAGACCTACGACAAGATCCACAGTTTCACCCAGCAGTTCATGCCCGATCTCGTCGAGCGCATCGAGCACTATCCCGGCGAGCGGCCGATCTTCGATCTCTACGGCGTCGAAGACGAAATCCAGCGCGCGCTGCGCAAGGAAGTGCCGCTGAAATCCGGCGGCTATCTGATCGTCGACCAGACCGAGGCGATGACGACGGTCGACGTGAACACCGGCGCGTTCCTCGGCCACCGCAATCTCGAGGAGACCGTCTACCGGACCAACCTCGAAGCGGCTCAGGCGGCAGCGCGGCAGCTGCGCCTGCGCAATCTCGGCGGCATCATCATCATCGATTTCATCGACATGACCGACGAGGAGCACAAGCGTCAGGTGCTGCGCACGCTGGAAAAGGCGCTCGCGCGCGACCACGCCAAGACCACGGTCTACGACATGTCGCCGCTGGGCCTCGTCGAGATGACGCGCAAGCGCACGACCGAGAGCCTCGAACGCCAGCTCTGCGAGCCGTGCCCCGAATGCGGCGGCCGCGGCAGCCTGAAGACCGCCGAGACGGTCACCTACGAAATCTTCCGCGAGATCACGCGCGCCGTGCGCCAGTTCGATGCGGAAAAACTGCTCGTGCTGGCCGCGCCCAAAGTGGTCAGCCGCATCCTCGAAGAGGAATCGGCCGCGGTCGCCGAACTCGAGGAATTCATTCGCAAGACCATCCGCTTCCAGCCCGAGGAGCACTATTCGCAGGAGCAGTTCGATGTGGTCCTGCTCTGAGCGCTACCGTTCCGGCGCGGTAGCCCGCCCGTGACACCCTGGCGCCGCCGCCTGCGTCGCGCGCGCATCGCGCTGACCCTGGGCCTGGCCTGCCTCGTGATTCTCGCGGCCGTGTTCGTCGGACTGCTGCGCCTGCTGCTGCCGCAGGTCGGCCTGCACAAGGCGCGCGTCGAGGCGCTGCTGTCGGATCAGCTGCAGCGCCCGGTCAGCATCGATCAGGTACAGGGCTACTGGGGCGAGGGCGGACCGCTGCTGCGGCTCGACGGCGTGCATGTCGCGTCGGCCGACGTGAACGTACCGCCGCTCGTGATTCCGCAGGCGGAACTCGGTATCGATCTCGGCGCCTGGCTCGGCCGCACGCGGCGCTGGAGCGAATTCCGCATCGCCGGCATCAATGTCGACCTCGTGCGCCGCGACGACGGCAGCTGGCAGATGTCGGGGCTCGTCGCCGGCGACGGCGGCAGCAGCGACAGTCCGCTGCTCGCGCTCGGCGCGGTCGTGCTGCGCGACGCGCGCATCCGCGTCGTCGATGCGGCGCAGGGCATCGACGCTGCCGTGCGCATCAACGAACTGCGCCTGCTCAACGAAGACGGGCGTCACCGCGTGCTCGCGGTGCTGCGCCGCGATGCGCCGCAGAGCAAGCCGCTGCAGTTCGTCGCCGAACTCGATGCGGAGCTGCGCAGCGGCAACGTCTATCTCGGCGGCGACTCGCTCGATCTCGCCGCGCTCGCGCAGGGATTCAGCTGGCAGGGGCGCAGCCTGCGCACGGGCAGTGGAAAACTACAGATGTGGGCGCGCCTGCGCGATGCCGCGCCCGTTTCGATCCATGCCGCCGTCGATGTCGGCGGCATCGAGGCGGCGCCTCCGGCGGACGCCGCCAACGGCGCGAAGACGCTGTCGCTTGCGCAACTGCGCGGCGTGGCGCGCTGGACGCGCGACACCGGCGGCTGGACGTTCGATCTCGCCGACTTCCACGCGGCCCGCGCCGGCACGAATCCGATCGCCACCGCGCTGACGCTGCGCCGGGAAGGCGAGAGCTATGCGCTGTCGGCACCGCAGGTCGATCTCGCGAGCATCGCGGCGCTGCTGCCGTTCTCGCCGGAGCGTGCGACCGACTGGCCGGCGCGCGCGGCGCTGCAGGGCCAACTGCGCGGGGTCTCGCTGCGCTACGCCGGCCGCGACGATTTCGACGTGAGCGCGGTGCTCGACGGATTGAGTTTTTTACCTGTGGACAAAGTCCCCGGGTTCACGGCGCTGCACGGCGAGCTCTACGGCGACGCCGCGGCGCTCGTGCTCGATCTTCCGGCGCAGAGTTCCACGCTGAACTACGCGCGCAAGTTCCGCCAGCCGCTCGCGCTGCAGCGTCTGGCCGGCCGCATCGCCGCGTTCCGGCTCGACGAGGGCGGCTGGCGCGTCGAGACCGACGCGCTGGACGTCGACGCGCCCGGCGTGTCGACGCAACTGCGCGGCAGCGTCGAACTCCGGCCCGACGGCGGCAAGCCGCTGCTCGATCTCTATGCTGTCGTGCTGCCCAGCGACGTACCGGCCGCCAAGCAGTTCTGGCCGATCGGCGACATGTCGCAGAAGGCCATGGACTGGCTCGACCGCGGACTCGTCGCGGGCACGATCGACGGCGGGCGCGCCGCGATCCACTGCGACCTCGACGACTGGCCGATCCGCGATTACTCGGGCCAGTTCAAGGCGCGCGCCGAAATCAGCGGGCTCACGCTCGACTACAACCCCGCGTGGCCGCGCGCCGAGGGCGTCAGCGTCGTCGCGGAATTTCTCAATTCGAGCATGCACGCGGAAACCGAAGGCGGCCGCGTGCTCGGCACCACCGCGAAACGCGCCGTTGCCGACATTCCCTCGTTCAAGGATGCCGTGCTCTCGCTCGATGTCGAAGGCGAGGGGGCCGGCCCCGACCTGCTCGCCGTCATCAACGCATCGCCGCTCGGCACGCGCTTCGCGAAGGAACTCAAGGGGTTGGAGATCGGCGGCATGGCCGACGTGAAATTCCATCTCGACCTGCCGTTCGCGCCGGACATCGGGAGCACGGTCAAGGGCGAGATCGCCCTGAGCGATGCGGCCATCGTCGCGAAGAAATGGGACACGGATTTCGCGCACGCGAGCGGCAAGATCTTCTTCACGAACACCGGCATGCGCGCCGGTCCGCTCGCGCTGCAGAAGGCCGGCCATCCGGCCGCGTTCTCGCTCGCGCTCGGCGACGACGTTGCCGACCGCACGAACGCCGTGGAAGCGCGCCTCGAAGGCCATCTGCCGATGGAGCTCGTGTTCAAGGGCGCGACCGTACTCGAGCCGTGGTGGCCGCGTTTCTCGGGGCGTTCGGATTGGACGATCACCCTCGCCGTGCCGCGCGCCGACACACCGGCGCAGCTGACCTTGCGCTCGGAACTGCGCGGCACCGCGATCGATCTGCCGGCGCCGCTCGACAAACCCGCCGGCGACGCGATGCCGCTGGAAGTGCGGCTGAACCTGCCGATGGAAGGCAGCCCGCTGTCGGTCGCGATTGCCGACGTGCTGCAGATGCGCGCGCGACTGCCGGATGCGCAGCGGGAATTCGCCGGCGCGATCGCACTCGGCAACACGCCGCCCGAGCAGATTCCCGACGCGGGCCTGACCGTGGTCGGGCGTGGCCGCCGCCTCGACCTGTCGGGCTGGGCCGGCGTCGGCGTCGGCGCGGGTGCGGGCCCGAGCCTGCTGCGTTCGGTCGACCTGCGCGCCGACAGGGCGCTGATCGGCGTGCGCGAGTTCGCCGACCTCGGCCTCGTGCTCGCGCGGCAGCCGGATCAGGTCGGCATCAGCTTCAGCGGCGCGCAATTGCAGGGCACGCTGCAGATTCCCACCGTGGATCTGTTGAAGCGCGGGATTACCGCGCAATTTGAACATTTGCACTGGCCGGATCCGCCGCGTCCGGCCGGGGCGCCGCCGGACGACACCGATCCGCTCGACGGCGTCGTGCCGTCGGCGATTCCGCCGCTGCATCTGTGGATCGGCGATTTCCGGCTGGGCAGCGCGAATCTCGGCGAAACCCGGCTCGAATCGCTGCCGAACGCCGAGGGCATGCGCATCGAGCAGTTCGAGACGCATTCCGACGACATGGAAATGCACGTGCGCGGCCAGTGGAGCGGTGACGGCAAGCGGCATCGCTCGGACGTCGATCTCGACCTGACCTCGGAAAATCTCGGCCGCATGCTCGCCGCGCTCGGCTTCGCCGGATTGTTCGACGGCGGCCAGACGCTCGCTCATGTCGACGCCTACTGGAACGGCTCGCCCGCATCGTTCGCGCTGTCGCGGCTCGAAGGCAAGCTCAAGCTCTCCGTCAACGCCGGCCGTATCCTCGACGTCGAGCCCGGCATGGGACGGCTGTTCGGCCTGTTCTCGGTGCGCGAGATTCCGCGCCGGCTTGCGCTCGATTTCGGCGACTTTTTCCGCACCGGCATGAGCTTCACGTCGATCAACGGCGAATTCCGGCTTGGCGACGGCAATGCGCAGACCGAGAACCTGCACATCGCGAGCCCCGCAGCCGACATCCGTATCCGCGGACGCACCGGGCTCAAGGCCCGCGACTACGATCAGCAGATGGTCGTCACGCCGCGCGTCGGCGGCGCGCTGACCGTCGTCGGCGCACTCGCCGGAGGCCCCGCCGGCGCGGCGGCCGGCCTTGCGGTGCAGACCTTGTTCAACAAGGCGATCAATCAGGTCACGACCGCGAAGTACCACGTGACCGGAAGCTGGGAAAAGCCCGAGATCACGCTGGTTTCGCGCGAGGGCGGGCGCCAGCGCAGTGCGCAGCGCGAGGGCGTGACGCCTGTACAAGCGCCGCCGGTTCCGGGCGAAGCGCACTCGACCGAACCGTCGCCGCCAGTCGATTCTCCACCGGTCGAGCCCCCGCTGGTCGAGTCTCCGCCCGAGCCGCCGCCGGCCGATCGCGACGGGAATCGGCGATAGGAACACGTTACCTGCATTCACCCGCCGGAGCGGGCGCGACCGTGCTTGCCTGCGCTCGCCTTGTGGCCTACCGTTCCGGCCCTTATCTCCCGCGCAATGCCTCAGCTGGAATTCCGATGAACTCGATGATCGCGCAAGCGAGCGAACGCCTGTTGCGCCCCGGCGGCCTTTCCACGAACGAACTCGAACGCGTGTTCGCGCGGCTCATGGGACCCGGCGTCGACGCGGCCGATCTGTATTTCCAGCATGCGCGCTCCGAGCACTGGGTGCTCGAGGACGGCATCGTCAAGGAAGGCAATCATTCGATCGAGCAGGGCGTCGGCGTCCGTGCGCTGGCCGGCGAGAAGACCGGCTTCGCGTATTCCGACGAGATCGTGCTGCCGCAGCTGCTCGAAGCCGCCGGCGCCGCGCGCGCCGTGGCCAAGGCCGGCGCGAACGGCGTCGGCCGGCCGCTCGCGATCAGCAACGGCCGCGCGCTGTATCGTCCGATCGATCCGATCGACAGTCTCGACAGCGCCGGCAAGATCGCGCTGCTGCGCGAGATCGACGGGTTCGCGCGCGCGCTCGATCCGCGCGTGACGCAGGTCATCGTCAGCGTCGCCGCCGGCATCGACACCGTGCTCGTCGCGGCGGCGGACGGCACGCTCGCGGCCGACGTGCGGCCGCTGGTGCGCTTCAACGTGCAGGTCATCGCCGAGCAGAACGGCCGCCGCGAGACCGGCAGCTCCGGCGGCGGCGGGCGCTACGACTACGCCGAGCTGCTCGCGAACGGCCGCGCGCAGGCCTGGGCACGCGAGGCCGTGCGGCTTGCGCTCGTGAATCTCGACGCCGTCGACGCGCCGGCCGGCAGCATGCCGGTCGTGCTCGGCCCGGGCTGGCCCGGCGTGCTGCTGCACGAGGCCGTCGGCCACGGCCTCGAAGGCGATTTCAACCGCAAGGGCACCTCGGCATTCTCCGGCCGCATGGGCCAGCGCGTGGCCGCGCCCGGCGTCACCGTCGTGGACGACGGTACTTTGCAGGGAAGGCGCGGTTCTCTCAATGTGGACGACGAGGGCGTGCCGACCGAGTCCACCGTGCTGATCGAGGACGGCATCCTGCGCGGCTACATGCAGGACAAGCTCAATGCGCGGCTCATGGGCACGCGCTCGACCGGCAACGGCCGCCGCGAATCGTTCGCGCACCTGCCGATGCCGCGCATGACGAACACCTACATGCTCGGCGGTTCGCACGATCCGGCGGAAATCATCGCCTCGGTCAAGCGCGGCCTCTATGCGGTCAATTTCGGCGGCGGCCAGGTCGACATCACGAACGGCCGCTTCACGTTCTCGGCGAGCGAGGCCTACCTGATCGAGGACGGAAAGATCACGCGACCGGTCAAGGGCGCGACGCTGGTCGGGTCCGGTCCCGACGTCATGAATCGCATCAGCATGATCGGCAACGACCTGCGCCTCGACGAAGGCGTCGGCGTCTGCGGCAAGGACGGCCAGAGCGTGCCGGTCGGCGTCGGCCAGCCGAGCCTCAAGATCGACGGCATCACCGTCGGCGGAACGGCGGCGTGACCGCTGCGCGCTACTCGTCGCTGTCGTCGGCCGGAGTTCCGCCTTCGAACAGCGCGCGCAGCTCGCGGAACAGCTCGCGGAACGCGTGCGGCGGCCGGTTGTCGTGGCGCTCGGTGCGCGCCTGGCGTGCGAGCTGGCGCAGATGCTGGCGATCGGCCGAGGGGAACTGGCGCAGCAGTTCGGTCAGTGCTTCGTCGCCCTCGTCGATCAGCCGGTCGCGCCATTCTTCGAGCCGATGCAGCTCGGCGGTCTCGCGCCGTGCGAGCTGGCGGTCGTGGTCCAGCTGCGCACGGATCGCCGGGAGTTCGTCCTCGCGCCGGCGCATGATCTTGGCGAGAAACTGGATCTGGCGCTTGCGCGCGATCTGCTGCGTGATGCGGCGGGCCTTCTCGACTTCGTCGAGCAGATCTTCATCGAGCGCGAGATGGCCGAGCTGCGCGTCGGTCAGCGCGACGAGGCGCTCGGCCAGTTCGAACACGGCCAGCGCGTCGCGGCGCCGCTGGCTGCGGCTCGGCGAATCGTCGCCGTCGTCTTCGGGTAATTCGTCGTCGTGGTCGCGCATGACGTGGTGCAGTGTCGGCAAAGAAGGAAAGGATAGGCTGTGAGTGCAGAGATCGCCAACAAGGACGCCAGTCTCGCCGAGCTCGACCGGCTCGCGGAAG
>NZ_DATIGT010000107.1:0-10733 GCF_035481375.1 Tahibacter sp. | reverse complement strand
CGCCTGCACGATGCGCTGTATCGCCTCGCCGCCGCCGACGGCCGTCTGCAGCCGCGCGAGAAGGCGTTCCTGGATGCGGCGACGGCGAAGCTGGGCTTCGCCTAGCGGAAATCGGGGGAATCGGGAATGGAGAATCGTCAGGGCAACGGCAAACCCATCCCGCCCGGGCCCACGGCCGTCGAAGGCGGGGTTACCTCGCTTCGACGATTCCCTATTCCCGATTCCCGGCAATGCGCCCCATGAACTGCCGGTAGTAACGCAGTTCCGCGACGGAATCGCGGGCGTCGGACAGGGCCGTGTGGGCCGATTCCTTGACGTGGCCGCGCGCGACGTCGGGCGCCCAGCGCCGCGCGAGCTCCTTGATCGTGGAAACATCCATATTGCGATAATGGAAAAACCGTTCCAGGCGCGGCGCGAGGCGGTGCAGGAAGCGGCGGTCCTGGCAGATCGAGTTGCCGCACATCGGCGACTTGCCGGCGGGCACCCAGCGGGCGAGGAAATCGACGGTCAGCGCCTCGGCGACGCCGAGCTCGACCGTCGATTCGACGACGCGCTGCCATAACCCGGACTTGCGATGCTGGTTTCGATTCCAGTCGTCCATGGCGTCGAGCCTCTCGACCGGATGGCGGATCGCGAATTCGGGCCCTTCGGCCAGCACGTTGAGTTCGCGATCGGTCACCAGCGTCGCGATTTCCAGGATCGAATCGCTGTCCGGATCGAGCCCGGTCATCTCCAGGTCGATCCAGATCAGGTTGTCCTCGTGCGGCTGCGGCATCGTCCTTGTCTCCGGGAAAGCGGCGGAAGCCGGCGATGGTAATACCAGAGAATCTCCAAAACCGCCGTCCCGGCGATTCTGGAGTCGCCGGCCGGCGGTCAATTTGCGCCCCCCTGCCCCGGCGTATACGCTGCGCCTACCCCAGGGGGACAGGGGCGGGGGAATGGACAGGGTATTGCTGCTGGAGGCCTCGGCGACACGTCGGCGGGCGGTTCGATCGCTGCTGACGCCGAAAGGCTACGACGTTACCGAAGCCACCGATTACGCGCAGGCGATCGACGTATTGCGGCGCCAGGGCGAAACTGTCAGCGCGTTGCGCGCGATCGTGCTGGGCTGGCCGGAATTCGCCGACAGTCTCGCCGATGAACTGTTCGCGCTGCTGCGGCGCGAGGAGTTCGAGCACCTCGCCGTGCTGCTGCTCGCCGACCGCAACGACGCGGGCGCGGTCAACTGGATGATGAAGCGCCAGAGCACCGCGCTGCTGCTGTGGTCCGACTACAGCGAATGCGCCGATGCGCTGGCCAAGCTGCTCGCGCCCGCGACGCATGCGCAGGATCTCGACATCGGCGGCCAGTCGCACCTGCGCATCCTGTTCGTCGACGACTCGGCCACGGTGCGCACCGCGTTCCGCCGTCTGCTCATGAAGCAAGGCTATGTCGTGGAGACGGCCAACGACGTCGAGGACGGCTGGGCCAAGGCGCAGGCGGCTTCGTTCGACATCGCGATCGTCGACTATTTCATGCCGGGCGAACCCGGTCCGGCGCTCGTGCGCCGCCTCAAGGACGATCCGCGCACGGCCGGCGTGCTGACCGCGATCATCACCGGCACCTATTCCGACCGCGTCATCAACGAATCGCTGGCCGCCGGCGCGCTTGAGTGCCTGTTCAAGAGCGAGGCGCGCGAACTGTTCCTCGCGCGCCTGGGCTCGCTCGCGCGCGCCGTGCAGGATCGCCAGTCGGTCGACGCCGAGCGGCGCCGGCTGCAGAGCATCCTGTCCTCGGTCGGCGACGGCGTCTACGGCGTGGACGCACGCGGCGTCGTGCAGTTCGTCAATCCGGCCGCGCTCGACATGCTCGGCTACGACCGCACCGATGAATTCATCGGCCGCAGCGCGCATGAACTTTTCCACTATGCGTTCGAAGACGGCACGGCGACCACGCCGGCGACGTGCTTCCTGTCGCAGGCCTACGCGCAGGGCAGCCAGGTGCCCGGCTGGCAGTCGGTGTTCTGGACGCGCGGCAACCGCTCTATGCCGGTCGAATGCACGGTCTATCCGCTGAACCTCGACGGCCGCCGCGAAGGCTCGGTCGTCGCGTTCCGCGACATCTCGACGCGGCGCATGCTCGAGGAGGAACTGCGCTGGCAGGCCAGCCACGACGCGCTGACCAAGCTCAAGAACCGCGCCTGGTTCGAGACCCAGCTCGAGCAGGAGATCACGCGGCTCAGGCGCACCGACCAGATCTCGATACTGCTGTTCCTCGATCTCGACCGCTTCAAGTACATCAACGACACGGCCGGGCACACCGCGGGCGATCAGTTGCTCGTCGACATGAGCCGGCGCCTGTCGACGCGGCTGCGCGGCTCGGACCATCTCGCGCGCATGGGCGGCGACGAATACGCCGTGATCCTGCGCAACATCAGCCCCGAGCGCATCAACGCGATCGCCGACGATTTCCGCCGCGCCATCGTCGGTTCGCCGTTCGTCTACGGCGGCAAGAGCTATCGCGTCGGCGTCAGCATCGGCGTGGCCGTGCTCGACCAGCACACGCCGTCGCGCACCGAAGCCATGGCCAACGCCGACATCGCGCTGCACATGGCCAAGAGCCACGGCCGCAACCAGGTGCACGTGTTCGCCGAGGACGCCGAGCAGCGCACCCTCATGGACCTGGAGCTCGGCTGGAGCGCGCGGCTGGAAGAAGCGCTGCGCCTGGATCAGTTCGTGCTGTGCTTCCAGCCCATCCTGCCGCTGCGCCAGGTCGACTGCGACAGCCTGCCCGAGCAGCAGGGCGCACTGTGGACGCGACACCTGCGCCGCAACCAGCAGCAGCGCGCGTTCTACGAGGCGCTGATCCGCCTGCGCAATCCCGACGGCACGCTGGTCGCGCCGTCGGCCTTCCTGCCCGCGGCCGAGCGCTTCAGCCTGATCGCCGAGATCGACCGCTGGGTCATCCGCAACACGCTCAAGGCGCTGCGCGAAACTTCGCTGCAGGATCCGCCGATCGGCGTGTCGATCAACCTGTCGGCGCAGGCCATCGGCCAGGCCGACCTGGCGCGCTTCATCACCGACCGTCTCGTCGAATACAACGTCGACCCGCGCGCGGTCGCGTTCGAGATCACCGAGACCGGCGCGCTCAACAACCTCGAAGCCGCGCGCAATCTGATCAACGAACTGCGCGGCTTCGGCTGCCGCTTCGCGCTCGACGACTTCGGCGTCGGCTTCTCGTCGTTCACGCATCTGAAGCATCTCGATGTCGACATGCTGAAGATCGACGGCTCGTTCACCCAGGGACTGCTGACCGACCCGGTCGATCTCGCGGTGATCACGGCCATCACGAGCATCGCCCACTCGATCGGCAAGATCACCGTCGCCGAATACGTCGACCGGCCCGAGATCCTGCGCGCGCTGCGCAACTGCGGCGTCGACTACGCGCAGGGCTTCTACGTCGGCCGGCCCAAGGCCGGCCTGCGCGCGGCCGGCGGCCAGCTCGAGATCGTCGGCGGCAACGAGGCCGCTACCGGATGAGCCCGCCGTAGCAGCGCGGCGGCACGCAGCCTGAACTCAGGAGGCACTTGCAGGGCCGCAGGCACATACGTACATTCGTACGCATGCCGACCGAAACTGCCCTGACCGCCAATCAACAGCGCGTACTCGACTTCATCGCCGACTACGTGGCCGAGCACGCGAACGCGCCGAGCCTGCGCGAAATCGCCGAGGCGCTGAGCCTGCGCAGCCACAGTTCGGCACAGGACTACGTCGAGGCGCTCGTGCGCAAGGGCGCGCTGGAACGCCTGCCGCAGCACCGCGGCCTGCGCCTCGCGCATCGCGCCGAGACGCCCCGCTCCGCACTGCGGGAGCTGCCGCTGGTCGGCCGCGTCGCCGCCGGCTCGCCGATCCTCTCCGACGCCAACATCGAAACGCGCTACGCGGTCGATGCGGCGCTGTTCCGCCCGCGCGCCGACTTCCTGCTGCGCGTCGTCGGCCTGTCGATGCGCGACGCCGGCATCCTCGACGGCGACCTCATCGCCGTGCATCGCACGCCGGATGCCGACGACGGCCGCATCATCGTCGCCCGCCTCGACGACGAGATCACGGTCAAGCGCCTGCGCCGCGAGCGCGGCCGTCTGCTGCTGGTTTCGGAAAACCCGGATTTCGCGCCGATCGAAGTCGATCCGCGGCGCACGAACGCCTTCGCGGTCGAAGGTCTCTATGTCGGCGTCATTCGTCAGGGGTAACTCATGTCTGCGGTCGGCTTGAACGAAGTCTTGCGATATCCGGGCGTCTGGCGCCGTTCGTCGGCCGCGGCGCCGACCCTGCGCACGCAGGCCACCGGCTGCGCCGAACTCGACGGCCTGCTGCCCGGCGGCGGCTGGCCGCTCGGCGCGCTGTCGGAAATCCTGTTCACGCAGGACGGTCTCGGCGAGCTGAGCCTGCTGATGCCGGCGCTGGCCGAACTCACGCAGCGGCGCCGGCGCGTCGTGTTCGTCGCCCCGCCCTATGTGCCGTATGCGCCGGCGCTGCAGAACCACGGCGTCGACCTGAACTTCGTGACGCAGATCCAGGCCGATGCCGGTGACAGCAGCTGGAGCGCCGAGCAGTGTCTGCGTTCCGGCGGCTGCGGCGCCGTGCTCTGCTGGCTGTTCAAGTCCGACTACGCGCAATTGCGCCGCCTGCAGCTGGCCGCGGAAACCGGCGGCACGATCGGCTTCGTGTTCCGCCCCGCCGCGGCCGCGCACAACCCGAGCCCGTCGGGCCTGCGCCTGCTCGTCGACAACGATCGCGAAACCACGCACATCGAGGTACTCAAGTGCCGCGGCGGTCTCGACACGCGCCGCGACACGCGCTTGCGATGGAACGGATGAATGCCGGGCAGGTTGGGTTGAGCCGAAGGCGAAGCCCAACATCGGGGAATCCCCGCTGGCGAACCCCGGCATCGATGAATCCGCGCAACGATCATGTCCGGTGAAGCGCGGGTTGCCAGTGCACGCCATGGACGCATCCTGACACCTTTGTCGCATCCGCAACAAAGCAACAATCGGGCAGCGCGACGACATTCCGTCCCGATCGACAGCATGATCTTCAGACGTCGCTTCGATCGACGATCGGCAACCGGGACGCCTCGATGTTGGGCTTCGCCTTCGGCTCAACCCAACCTGCGCCTCCCTGGTATTCGCCGTCCCGCCCCCCAATCCTCACTCTTTTCTCACTCCTCCCGACTCTTTTTCCTACCCCCGCCGCTCCCATGCTCTGGGCCTGCTTCCACTTTCCGGCGCTGCCGCTGCATGCCGTCTTCGGGACCCAGGCGACAGCGGCGCAGCCCTGCGCGTTGTACGAAGGACCGCGTCAGCGCCCGATCATCGCCTACGCGAACGAGGCGGCACAGGCACGCGGTGTGCGCGCCGGTCTCGTACTGGCGACGGCGCGTGCGCTCTGCGCCGAACTCGATGCGCGCAGGCGCGAATCCGACGCCGAACGGCAGGCGCTGCATCTGCTCGCGACCTGGGCCTATCGCTTCAGCGGCCAGGTCAGCCGCAGCGAACCCGATACGCTCTGGCTCGAGGTCGGCGCGAGCCTCACGCTGTTCAAAGGCTGGCCCGCGCTGCAGCACCAATTGCATGCGGAACTGCGGGCGCTCGGCTTCGATACCTACCGGCTCGGCGTCGCGCCGGTCGCCGCCGCGGCGCGCGTGCTCGCGCTGAGCTACGGACAGATCGCGCTGCGCCAGCGCGATGCGATGCTGACCGCGCTCAATCAGGCGCCGATCGCACTGGCCGGCCTGCCGGCTCAGACCGTTGCGCCGCTGCAGGGAATGGGATTTCGCACCTTGCGCGATATTTTCGCGTTGCCGCGCGTGGAGCTGACGCGGCGCATGGGCCCCGACGGCGTACGTCATCTCGACGTACTGCGCGGCCAGACGGCGGAAGCGCTGACGCTGTATCAGCCGCCGGATCGCTTCTCGCGCCGCATCGAACTCGATGCGCTCGTCGACAGCTGGCAGCCGCTGCTGTTTCCGCTGCGGCGTCTCGTGCACGAACTCGCGCTGTATCTGCACGTGCGCGACAGCGGCGTACAGCGGTTCGAACTGCGGCTCGAACACGAGAATCATGCGACCACGCGCGTGCCGATCGGACTCGTCAGCGTGCAGCGCGAAGCACCGGCACTGTATGAATTCTGCCGCGGCCGGCTCGAGCGCGCCGAGATTCCCGCCGAAGTCAGCGCGATCGCGCTCGTCGCCGACGACCTGCCGCCGTTTCGCCCGGGCCATCGCGACCTGTTCGAGCCCGCGCGCAGCGAAGGACTCGACTGGCCCGCGCTGACCGAGCGGCTGCGCAGCCGGCTCGGCGACGAGGCGCTGCAGGGGCTGGCCTGCGTCGCCGACCACCGTCCCGAGCGCGCCTGGCGCTTCACGCCGCTCGCTGCGCAGCCCGCCGGCGGCGCGCGCAAGCCGCGCCCGGCAAAAGCTGCCGTCGTCGATCCCGCCGACTTGCCGTCGCGGCAGCCTGCGGCGTCGCGCCCGCTCTGGCTGCTCACGCAGCCGATACCGCTGCGCCAGCCGCCGGCCCAGATCCTTTCGGGACCCGAGCGCATCGAAAGCGGCTGGTGGGACGGCGCGGATGCGCGCCGCGACTACTACGTCGTGCGCTGCGCCAACGGCCAGCGCGCCTGGGCATTCCTGCCTGCCGGCGAAGACGGCGGCTGGATGCTGCACGGCTGGTTTGCATGAGCGACGCACCGATCGATCTGGCCGAACGGCGGCGCCGGCGCGATGCGCTGAAAGCGGCAGCGGCCGAGGAAACGTCGCAGAACGCTGCGACGGCCCCGCCGGTGCAGGAGTCCATGCCGGGCGAGCCCGACTGCGCGTATGCCGAACTGCACTGCCTGTCGGACTTCAGCTTCCAGCGCGGCGCGTCGTCGGCCGACGAACTGTTCGAGCGCGCGAAAAAACTCGGCTACGCGGCGCTCGCGATCACCGACGAATGCTCGCTCGCCGGCATCGTGCGCGCGTTCAATGCATCGCGCGACCGCGGCCTGCCGCTGATCGTCGGCAGCGAGCTGCGTCTCGACGACGGCCTCGTGCTCGTCGTGCTCGTCGAAGACCAGACCGGCTACGCCAATCTCTGCCGCATCATCACGCAGGCGCGCCGGCGCAGCGAAAAAGGCGAATACCGCGCCGGCCGCCGCGACGTGGAGCCCTGCAGCGAGGGTCTGCTCGCGCTCTGGATCGCGCCGAAGACGACGACCGGGGCCGCCGTCGACGCGCAGGCGGAGTGGATGAAAAGCACTTTTCCACAACGCGCATGGATCGCGGTGGAGCTGCACCGCGACGGCACCGATGCGCAGCGCCAGGCCGGCCTGCAGGCCCTCGCGCAGCGGCACGGTCTGCCGCTCGTTGCGGCCGGCGACGTGCACATGCACCAGCGCCGGCGGCGCGCGCTGCAGGACGTCATGACCGCGATCCGCCTGAACACCACGGTCGAGCAGGCCGGTCATGCGCTGTTTCCGAACGGCGAGCGTCATCTGCGTCCGCTGCCGGCGCTCACGCGCATCTATCCGGCCGAGCTGCTGGCCGAGTCGGTCGCGATCGCGCGGCGCTGCCGATTTCGTCTCGATTCGCTGCATTACGAGTATCCGAGCGAAGTCGTGCCGTCCGGCGTCAAGCCGATCGATCACCTGCGCGCACTGACCTGGGCCGGCGCCGGCTGGCGCTGGCCCGGCGGCATCGACGAGAAGAACCGCCGCCAGCTCGAGAACGAGCTCGCGCTGATCGAAAAGCTCGAATACGAGCACTTCTTCCTGACCGTGCACGACATCGTGCACTGGGCGCGCGCGCAGAAGCCGCCGATTCTCTGCCAGGGCCGCGGTTCGGCCGCGAACTCGGCCGTCTGCTTCTGCCTCGGCATCACGTCGATCGATCCGGTCCGAAGCAGCCTGTTGTTCGAGCGCTTCATTTCCGAGGAGCGCGACGAGCCGCCCGACATCGACGTCGACTTCGAGCACGAGCGCCGCGAGGAAGTCATCCAGTACGTGTTCGACAAGTACGGCCGCGATCGCGCCGCGCTCGCGGCGACCGTGATCATGTACCGGCGCAAGAGCGCCGCGCGCGATGTCGGCCGCGCACTCGGCCTCGGCGACGACCAGCTCAACCAGCTCAGCGATGCCTATTCGCACGCCCACGGCGACGTGCCGCTGGCGCAGCGGCTGAAGGAATGCGGTTTCGATCCGACGAGCCGGCTCATGCGCTACCTCGTCGCGCTCGTCGAAGAACTGCGCGGCTCGCCGCGCCACCTGTCGCAGCATGTCGGCGGCTTCGTGATTTCCGAGCATCCGCTGCACACGCTGGTACCGGTCGAGAACGCGAGCATGGCCGACCGCACGGTGATCCAGTGGGACAAGGACGATCTCGAATCGCTGAAGCTGCTCAAGGTCGACTGCCTCGCGCTCGGCATGCTGACCTGCCTGCGGCGCTGCTTCGATCTGCTGCGCGAGCATCACGGCGTTTCGCTCGATATCGCGTCCGTCCGCGACAACGACGATGCCACCTACGCGATGATCCAGCGCGCCGACACCATCGGCGTATTCCAGATCGAGTCGCGCGCGCAGATGTCGATGCTGCCGCGGCTGAAACCCGCGAACTTCTACGATCTCGTCGTCGAGATCGCGATCGTGCGGCCCGGGCCGATCGAAGGCGGCATGGTGCATCCGTACCTGCGCCGGCGCAAAGGTCTCGAAGCCGTCGAATATCCGGAATCCACACGCAAGACGGTGGCCGAGAACGAAGACAAGAAGAATCGCATCCAGGCCATCCTGGAACGCACCCACGGCGTGCCGATCTTCCAGGAACAGGTCATGAAGCTCGTCCAGGAAGTCGCCGGCTTCACCGCGGGACGCGCCGACCAGCTGCGCCGCGCGATGGGATCGTGGAAGCACGACGGCACAGTGGAAAAATTCCAGCAGGAAATTTTCGACGGCATGAAGCGGCAGGGCTACGAAAAATATGCCGACGGCCTGTTCAACCAGATCAGGGGTTTCGGCAGCTACGGCTTCCCCGAATCGCATTCGGCGAGCTTCGCGCTGCTCGCCTACGCCTCGTCGTACATCAAGTGCCACTACCCGGCCGTGTTCACCTGCGCGCTGCTCAATTCCCTGCCGATGGGCTTCTATGCGCCGGCGCAACTGATCCAGGACGCGCGCCGGCACGACGTGGACGTGCGCCCGATCGACGTCACGCGCAGCAGCTGGCATTGCCTGCTCGAACCCGATCGCGGAACGCTCGCGCTGCGCCTGGGTTTCTGCCTGCTCAAGGGCGCATCGGAATCCCTGGCGACACGCATCGCCGATGCGCGCGCGCAGCGCCCGTTCGAGAGCGTCGCCGATCTCGTGCAGCGCGCCGGTCTGAACCGCTTCGAAAGCGAGCGCCTCGCCGAAGCCGGCGCGCTGCAGCAGCTCGCCGGGCACCGTCATCGCGCGCGCTGGTACAGCGCCGGCGCCGAGCGCCTGCCGCCGCTGCTCGCCGCGGCGCAGACCGCGGAACTCGACGTCACGCTGCGCCCGCCGACCACGGCCGAGAATGTCGAGGCCGACTACGCCACGCAGGGTTATTCGCTCGAAAGCCATCCGGTGGCGCTGATCCGGCGCGAATTGCGCAAGCAGGACTTGTCCGACTCGCGCACGATCCGCAACCAGGAACACGGCGCGCCGGCGCGCGTCGCCGGACTCGTCACGGTGCGGCAGCGGCCGCCCGAGGCCGGCGGCGTCACCTTCGTCACGCTCGAAGACGAATTCGGCCAGATCAATCTCGTCATCTGGGAACGCGTCGCGCTGCGCTACCGCCGCGAACTGCTCGAATCCACGCTGCTGCGCGTCGATGGGCAGCTGCAGCTCGTCGACGGCGTCTGCCATCTCGTCGCGCATCGGCTCAAGAACCTCAGCAAGCTGCTGCCGCGCTTCGGTTCGGTGTCGCGGGACTTCCATTGAAGCGGGACCGTAGGACGCAATAACCGAAGGGCATTGCGCCGTGTCCGGTCGGGCGTCGCCACGTGGGGATGGTGCAATGCGCTGCGCTTACTGCGCCCTACGCGGCACAGATCTGCGCGATGTCCTCGTAGCCATGGAATAGCGCGTCGCGGCCGCAGCCGGGACAGCCCGGATCGCGGCCCAGGCGCAATTCACGGAAGCTCGCGGCGAGTGCGTCGTAGCAGAGCAGCCGTCCGACGAGCGGGGCGCCGCGCCCGAGCATCAATTTGATCGCCTCGGTCGCCTGCAAAAGACCGATCACGCCGGGCAGCACGCCGAGCACGCCGGCTTCGGCGCAGTTCGGCGCGTCGGCCGCGCTCGGCGGCTCCGGGAAAAGACAGCGATAGCACGGCGATTCGGCGCGACGCGCGTCGAACACGCTGACCTGTCCGGTGAAGCGATGCACCGCGCCGTAGACCAGCGGAATGGCGAGCCGGCGGCAGGCCGCATCGAGCAGATAGCGCGTCGGAAAGTTGTCGGCGCCGTCGATGACGACGTCAGCCCCCTCCAGGCAACGCTCGACGTTGGCCGCGAGCACGCGCTCGTCGACGAGTTCGATGCGAATGCGCGGATTCAGCGCACTCAGCGCCATGCGTGCGGACTCGGTCTTGCGCATACCAACGCGCGCTTCGGCGTGGACGACCTGACGCTGCAGGTTGGAACGTTCGACGCGATCGTCATCGACGAGTCGCAGCGTGCCGACGCCCGCCGCGGCCAGATACAGTG
>NZ_DATIGT010000106.1:0-16059 GCF_035481375.1 Tahibacter sp. | reverse complement strand
GGCCGGACGCGGACGTCCAGCCTGCGACCGCCGGTCAGTTCGCCTTGTGGATTGCGCGCTTGTCGACGGCGAGCGCGGCTTCGTGCACGGCTTCCGACAGCGTCGGATGCGCGTGGCAGATGCGCGCGAGGTCTTCGGCCGAACCCTTGAACTCCATCGCGACGACGGCTTCGTGGATCATTTCCGAGACGCAGGCGCCGACCATGTGCACGCCGAGCAGCCGGTCGGTGTCGGCATGCGCGATGACCTTGACCATGCCGGCGGTCTCGTTCATCGCGACGGCGCGGCCGATCGCGGCGAACGGGAACGAGCCGGTCCGATACGGCACGCCTTCGGCCTTGAGCTGCTCCTCGGTCTTGCCGACCCAGGCCACTTCCGGCTCGGTGTAGATGACCCAGGGCACGGTGTCGAGATTCACGTGGCCGGCACGGCCCGCGATGAGTTCGGCAACGGCGATGCCTTCCTCGGAACCCTTGTGCGCGAGCATCGGACCGCGCACGCAGTCGCCGACCGCCCAGACGCCGTCGACGCCGGTGTGGCAGTGTTCGTCGACGACGACGCGGCCGCGTTCGTCGAGCTTCACGCCGGTGCCTTCGGCCAGCAGGCCGTTCGTCGCGGCGCGGCGGCCGACGGCGACGAGCAGCTTGTCGACGACGAGCGTCTGTTCGCCCTTCGCATCGGCGTAGACGAGATGCACTTCGTTGCCCTTGACCTCGGCCTTGGACAGCTTGGCGCCGAGGCGGATGTCGAGACCCTGTTTCTTGAATTCGCGAGCGGCGGCCTTGGCGATGTCCTGGTCGGCCGCGGCGAGGAAGTCGGGCAGCGCTTCGAGGATCGTGACTTCGGCGCCGAGGCGCTTCCAGACGCTGCCGAGTTCGAGGCCGATCACGCCGGCGCCAATGACGCCGAGGCGCTTGGGCGTTTCGGCGAAGTCGAGCGCGCCGGCATTGTCCACGATGTTCTTGTTGTCGAATTTCGCGAACGGCAGTTCGATCGGGACCGATCCGGCGGCGATGATGACGTTCGTGCCGCTGATCTCCGAGACGCTGCCGTCCTGCGCCTTGATCGAGACTTTGCGATCGGCCTTCAGCGTCGCGAAGCCCGCGATCGGCGTGACCTTGTTCGCCTTGAACAGCATCGTGATGCCGCCGGTGAACTGTTTGACGATCTTGTCCTTGCGGCCGACCATCGCGCCGACGTCGATCGTCGGATTCGCCGCGGAAATGCCGTGCACGGCGAAGTTGTGGGTCAGGTTGTGGAACTGCTTGGAAGAATCCAGCAGCGCCTTGGACGGAATGCAGCCGACGTTGAGGCAGGTGCCGCCGAGCGCGGGCTTGCCGTCCTTGCCGATGAAGGCATCGACGCAGGCCGTCCTGAGGCCGAGCTGCGCGGCGCGGATCGCGGCCACGTAGCCGGCAGGGCCGGCGCCGATCACCACGACGTCATAGTGCTGTTCGCTCATCTTGAATTCCTGGGTTGGTCAGTCGGCTGCGGCGGTCGGCGGCAGCTCCGCGGCGAGCTTCCGGATGTAGTCGCCGTGGCGCTCGAACAGGCCCTTGGCCTGGTCGAGCGCGGCGAGACACTGGTCGGCGGTCGGGTTGTGCTCGACGGACGCCGGCGGCTGCGATTTCAGGTCGAAATGCGCGAGCACGCGCTGCATCGCGACCGCGTTCGGCGAATCCGTCAGCGCGCGATACGCGGTGCTGAAGGCGGGGTGCTCGTGGTCGCAGTTGCCGATGTCGATCGTCGAGATCGCATCGAACTCGCGCAGGATCTCCGCCATGCGCGCACGCGCCGCCGGATCGGGCGCCGCGTGCGCGGCGCCGGCGAGCAGTCCGGCCATGAACGCTCCGGCGATCTTCATCAGAGGCCCAGCAGCATCTTCGCCGGGTTTTCGAGCTGGTTCTTGATGTCGACGAGGAACAGCACGGCGTCCTTGCCGTCGATGATGCGGTGGTCGTAGGACAGCGCGACGTACATCATCGGCGCGGCGACGACCTGGCCGTTCTCGACGATCGCGCGGTCCTTGATCGCGTGCATGCCGAGGATCGCGCTCTGCGGCGGATTGACGATCGGCGTGGAGAACAGCGAGCCGAACGTGCCGCCGTTGGTGATCGTGAACGTGCCGCCGGCGAGATCGTCGAGCGTGAGGCCGCCTTCGCGCGCCTTCTTGGCGTAACCGGCGATCTGCTTCTCGACGTCGGCGAAGCTCAGGTTCTGTGCATCGCGCAGCACCGGCGTCACGAGGCCCTTGTCGGTCGACACGGCGACCGAGATGTCCTGGTAGCCGTGATAGATCACGTCGTTGCCGTCGACCGACGCGTTGATGATCGGATGGCGCTTGAGCGCTTCGCAGGCGGCCTTCACGAAGAAGCTCATGAAGCCGAGCTTGATGCCGTGCGTCTTCTCGAACTGTTCGACGAGTTCCTTGCGAACGGCCATGACCTTGCCGAGATTGATCTCGTTGAACGAGGTCAGCATCGCGATGGAGTTCTTCGACTGCATCAGGCGCTCGGCGATCTTCGCGCGCATGCGCGTCATCGGCACGCGCTCTTCCGGACGCGAGCCCGGCGTCGGCTTCGCGGCCGGAGCGCTCGCGGCGGGGGCGCCGGCCGCGGCCGGCGCGGCGGTGCCGCCCGAACGCATGAAATTGACGAGGTCTTCCTTGGTCACGCGGCTGTCGCGGCCGGTGCCGGCGACGCCGGCCGGATCGATCGCGTTCTCGGCGGCGACGCGGCGGCCGGCCGGCGAGAGTTCGTCGACCTTGGCCGCCGGCGCGGCAGCGGCCGGCGCGGCGCCCTTCGGCGCTTCGGCAGCCGGTGCGGCGGCCGCGGGTGCCGGCGCGGCGGCGACGGCGCCTTCTTCGATGACGGCGATGATTTCCTGCGAATTCACCGTGTCGCCGCTCTGGCGGCGGATTTCCTTGAGCACGCCGTCGGCCGGAGCCGGGACTTCGAGGACGACCTTGTCGGTTTCCAGATCGACCAGGTTTTCGTCGCGCTTCACCGCATCACCGGCTTTCTTGTGCCAGGTCGCGATGGTGGCGTCGGAAACGGATTCGGGCAGAACCGGGACTTTGACTTCGATGGTCATACTTCTTACTCCGAGGCGTGATCAGTGCCGATCGGCGCGACCAGCGCCTGCTCGACCAGGGCCGCCTGTTCGGCGACGTGGGTGTTGTGGTGGCCGCAGGCCGGCGCCGGCGAGCGCGCGCGGCCGGCGTAGCTGAGGCTATGTTCCGCGCCGAGGCAGGCGCGCAGGTGATGCTGGATCTGGTACCAGGCGCCCTGGTTCATCGGCTCTTCCTGGCACCAGACGACTTCCTTGGCCGCCGGATAGCGGGCGACTTCCGACTTCACTTCGGCGCGCGGGAACGGATAGAGCTGCTCGACGCGCACGATGGCCACGTCGCTGACGCCGCGCTTCTCGCAGTCGTCGACGAGATCGAAGTAGACCTTGCCCGAGCACAGCACGACGCGCCGCACCTTCTGGCCCGGCTTGGCCGTCGAATCGCCGATGACGAGCTGGAAGCCGCCGTTGGCGAGATCGTCGAGCGAGGACACGGCGAGCTTGTGGCGCAGCAGCGACTTCGGCGTCATGACGACGAGCGGCTTGCGGCAGTCGCGCACCATCTGGCGGCGGATCATGTGAAACGCCTGCGCCGGCGTCGTCGGTACACAAACCTGCATGTTGTTCAATGCGCACATTTGCAGGAAGCGTTCGAGGCGCGCGGAGGAGTGCTCCGGACCCTGGCCTTCATAGCCGTGCGGCAGGAACAGCGCGAGGCTCGACAGGCGGCCCCACTTGGCTTCGCCCGAGCTGATGAACTGGTCGATGACGACCTGGGCGCCGTTGGCGAAGTCGCCGAACTGGCCTTCCCAGATCACGAGCGTGTTCGGCTCGGACGTGGAGAAGCCGTATTCGAACGCCATGACGGCTTCTTCGCTGAGCACCGAGTCGATGACCTCGACGCTGGCGCCGGCACGCACGTGAGCGAGCGGCAGGTAGGTGCCGTCGGTCTTCTGGTCGTGCAGCACGGCGTGGCGGTGGAAGAACGTGCCGCGGCCGACGTCCTGGCCGACGACGCGCAGGTCGTGGCCTTCGGCGATCAGGGTCGCGTAGGCGAGGTTCTCGGCGAAGCCCCAGTCCAGCGCCTGCTGGCCGGCGGCCATCTTGCCGCGGTCCTCGTAGATCTTCGCGACGCGCGGATGCAGCACGAGTTCCGGCGGCAGGCTCAGGATGCTCTGGCTCAGCGCGACGAGCTTGTCCTTGGCGACGCCGGTCTTGTGCGGCGTGTCGAGCCTGCCGTCGATGAACTTCGACCAGTCGAGCGCGTAAGGGTCCTTGAAGTCCGGATCGAGCTCGGCGACCGACAGACCGGCTTCGAGCTTCTTGCGGTAGTTCTCGACGAGCGCCTGCGCGTCGCCGTCGGCGATGACGCCGGCCGCGGCGAGCTTTTGCGCATAGAGATCGCGCGTGGTCTGGCGCGCGCGGATGATCTGGTACATGACCGGCTGCGTCGCGGCCGGCTCGTCGGCTTCGTTGTGGCCGTGGCGGCGGTAGCAGACGAGGTCGATGACGACGTCCCGCTTGAACTTCTGGCGATAGTCGAACGCGAGGCGCGCGACGAACAGCACGGCTTCCGGATCATCGCCGTTCACATGGAACACCGGCGCGTTGACCATCTTCGCGACGTCGGTGCAGTAGTACGTGCTGCGCGCGTCCTGCGGGTTCGAGGTCGTGAAGCCGACCTGGTTGTTGACGACGATGTGCACGGTGCCGCCGACGGCGAAGCCGCGCGCCTGCGACATGTTGAACAGTTCCATGACGACGCCCTGGCCGGCGAAGGCCGCGTCGCCGTGGATCAGCACGGGCATGACCTGGCTGCGGTCGGCATCGCCGCGGCGCGTCTGGCGCGCGCGCACCGAGCCGGCGACGACCGGGTCGACGATTTCCAGATGCGAAGGATTGAACGCGAGCGCGAGATGGACGGTGTGGCCGGTGGTCCTGATGTCGGCCGAGAAGCCCATGTGGTACTTCACGTCGCCGGAATGCGCCGGATCGTCGGGATGGTCGAACTTGCCCTCGAATTCGGCGAACAGCTTCTGCGGTGCCTTGCCGAGCGTGTTGACGAGGACGTTGAGGCGGCCGCGATGGGCCATGCCGAGCACCATGTCCTTGACGCCGTCGGCGCCGCTCTGGCGCACGAGTTCGTCGACGAGCGGAATCAGGCTGTCGCCGCCTTCGAGCGAAAAGCGCTTCTGGCCGACGTACTTGGTGTGGAGATAGCGTTCGAGGCCTTCGGCGGCGGTCAGGCGTTCGAGCAGGCGCTTGCGGTCGTCGGTGCTCAGGCCGAAATTGCCGGCGGCCTTCTCGAGCTGCTCGTGGACCCAGCGGCGCTGCACGGCATCGCTGATGTGCATGAACTCCGCGCCGATCGAGCCGGCATAGGTCGCCCTGAGCAGCGCGACGAGATCCCTGAGCTTGAGGCGCTGCGGGCCGGCGAGGGAGCCCGTGTTGAATTCGGTGTCGAGGTCGGCGTCGCCGAGGCCGTGGGACGCAAGTTCGAGATCCGGTGCCGGCAGCTTCTCGGCGAGGCCCAGCGGATCGAGCGAAGCGGCGAGATGGCCGCGTGAGCGGTAGGCCGTGACGAGCTTGAGTACGGCGGCCTGCTTCTGCGCCTGCGCGTCGTTGACCGGCGCCGCGGCGGCTGGTGCGGCGACGCCGCGGCCGTTGAGCTTCTGCGCCGCGCTGATGCGCGCTATCGCATCGGCGTGGGATTTGTCGTCGCGGCCTTTGAAGCCGTCGAAGTAGCGCTGCCAGTCGGGCGAGAC
Organism: Tahibacter sp.; assembly: GCF_035481375.1. Taxonomy (GTDB): domain Bacteria; phylum Pseudomonadota; class Gammaproteobacteria; order Xanthomonadales; family Rhodanobacteraceae; genus Tahibacter. Next base: position 10,225 of record NZ_DATIGT010000106.1, on the reverse strand, counting down.
CGTGGCGGGATCGCGCAGCCAGGATTCGTAGAGTTCTTCGATAAACGCGGCGTTGCCGCCGGACAGCTGGGAGGTATCACGGAACAACTGGATCAGGTTCGCGCTCACGTCGGGAATCACCGGGGTGTGGTGCTGGCTGCACGTCGGGAAAGGTTCGATCGGCTCGATCGAAACCCGCGGATTATACGCCGATCGTGTTGCGACGCGGCAAGGCGACGATGGTCATAAGTGCGGAGATTTCGGCCGGTTTTCGCCTGCGCCGGCGGTTCGCTACAGGTGCAGTTCACGCAGGCCCGGCGGTGGCAGCGAGCGCTCCCAGACCTGATTGAAGTATTCGCGCAGCTGCGCGTGGCGGCCCGGGGCGTAGGTCTTCGCCTCGCCTTCGAAGCGGCTGCCGAGCACGCGGAAGTAGTAGCCGCGCCGGTCGGTCACGAGGAAGGCCGAGGGATACTGCTGGTCTTCCTCGACCTCGGGCGTGCGGAACTGGAACACGCTCGGCAGGCGATGCGCGAGATGGATCAGGCGGTGCCCGTCGGCGATCGCCGCCGCGGGGCTCTGCACCAGCACGCGGACCGACGCGCCGCGGCCGGCCGTGCCGATGCGCTTGAATTCCTCGAGCACGGTTTCCTGGTCGAGCAGCGCGGCGTCGAGGTCGCGCGTATAGATGCAGAGCTCGCGCTTGGTCGCGCGCAGCAGCTCGAGCACGGCGGCGATCGCCTGGTCGCGGTCCTCCACGGCGAGCGTGCGCGGTTCCGGCGTCTCGTCGAGCTGGCTGCCGGGTCGATAGCTCGCATCGGGCGGCGCCAGTTCGAGCCGCATCATCCGGTGCGGGATGCCGCATTCCATGAACTCGTCGCCGTAGGGCGCGAAGCCGAAGCGCTCGTAGAACGGAATCGCGTAGCTCTGCGCATGCATTTCGAGCGCGGGGCGATGCTGCGCGCGCGCGCGCTCGATCAGCGCGCGCATGATCGCGGCGCCGACCTGCCGGCCGCGCCAGCTGTCGAGCACGGCCATGCGGCCGATCTTGTCGTCGGGCGTGAGCCGGCCCGTGCCGATCGGGTTGCCGTCGTTGTCGCGCGCGATCACGTGTACCGAGCGCGCGTCGAGGTCGTCCCATTCCTCGTCCTCGGGAATGTTCTGGCCGAGGATGAAGACCTCGGTGCGCACGAATTTCAGATCGGCCTGGTCGACGTTCCAGTCGGCCGGTTCGACACGAAAGCGGTCTTCGATCATCGGCGGCTCCGGCGTTGCGGACGGGTCAGCACGAGCTGGCCCGCATTGATGAGATCGAGCAGCACGCGGCGGTCGGGCGCGGCCAGCGCGGCGATGTCGGCGGCGGCGATCTCGCGCTGCTCGCAGACGAGTTTCGCGAGCGCGACGGAGCAGGTGTGGCTGCCGCCGGCCACATACAAGGTTGCCGATCGTGCGCGTTTGATCCAGGCCGTGCGCGCCCACGGAAAGCGCGCGATGCCCGCGCCCTTGGCGAGCGCCGCGTCGAGGTCGGCCTCGCTCGTCGCTCGTGGCGGCGGCAGCGCCGTCTGCGCGCTGCGGTACGCGGTGATGTAGCGGCCGAACCAGTCGTGCAGGTGCGCATCGGGCAGCGCGCGCAGCGCGGCGACGGCCTGTTCGACGCGGCCGAGCGCCGCGGTGTCGATTTCGTAGGGATCGCGCGCCGGCGCGAGATCGGGGTCGGTGTAGCGGTCGTCCTCGGTCAGCGGCTCGACGAGGCTGTCGACGAGATCGCCGAGCATTTCGGCGACGGCCGGCGCGCGCATGCCGACCGACAGCGTCATGCAGTCGCCGACGGCGACGCCGTCGTGCGCGAAGCCCGGCGGCAGGTAGAGCATGTCGCCGGGTTCGAGCACCCAGTCATGGGTCGGCGCGAATTCCGCGAGGATCTTGAGTTCGAGTTCGGGCCGGAATGCCTTCGGTGACGACGGATCGTCGCTGATGCGCCAGCGGCGCCGGCCGAGACCCTGCACGAGGAACACGTCGTACTGGTCGACGTGCGCACCGACGCCGCCGCCGTCGACGGCGTAAGAGATCATCACGTCGTCGACGCGCCAGCGCGGCAGGAAGCGGAAGCGTTCGAGCAGTGCCGCAACGTCCATGTCCCACTTGTCGACGTCCTGCACGAGCAGCGTCCAGTGGGTCTTCGGCAGCGTCGCGAACACGCCTTCGTCGAGCGGCCCCGTCGTCACGTTCCAGCGGTCGCGCTTCGGATCGCGCACGATGAGCCGCGACAGCGCGGCCTCTTCGCAGGCGAGCCCGGCGAGATCTTCCGGCGTGACCGGCAGCGGGAAGTCGGCCAGCGCGCCGCGGATCAGCAGCGGACGCTTCTGCCAGTAATCGCGCAGGAATTCCGCCGGCGGCATGCCGAGCGGCTGGTTGGCGCGGGCGTGGACTTCGATCGGCGGCATAGGACAGGAACTGGAAGTGAGCGATAGGAACTAGAGGACAACCGATGGCTTCGGACCTGATTGCTTTCTCTATATTTCTAACAACTATTCACTAGTTACTTTTTCACACACTTCGCGCAAGCGATGCCGCCAGCCCCACGTACGTCGCCGGCGTCAGCTCGCGCAGGCGTTGCTTCGCGTCGGACGGGAGTTCCAGCGTCTCGATGAAGTCGCGCAGCGCTTCCTTCGTGATGCCGTGTCCGCGTGTGAGCGCTTTGAGCTGTTCGTACGGATTCGGCAGGCCATGGCGGCGCATGACGGTCTGCACGGCTTCGGCGAGCACTTCCTGGCTTGCGTCGAGGTCGGCGGCGAGGCGTTCGGGGTCGACCTTGAGCTTGCCGAGGCCGCGCGCGAGCGCGTCGTAGGCGACGAGGCTGTGGCCGAACGCGGTGCCGAGCGCGCGCAGCACGGTCGAGTCGGTCAGGTCGCGCTGCCAGCGGCTGACCGGCAGCTTCGCGCTGAAATGCTCGAACAGGCCGTTGGCGATGCCGAGGTTGCCTTCGGCGTTTTCGAAGTCGATCGGATTGACCTTGTGCGGCATCGTCGACGAGCCGACTTCGCCGGCCTTGAGCGCCTGGCGGAAATAGCCGAGCGAGATGTAGCCCCAGACGTCGCGCGAGAAGTCGATGAGGATGGTATTGACGCGGCGCAACGCATCGCCGATTTCGGCGACGCAGTCGTGCGGTTCGATCTGGGTCGTGTACGGGTTGAAGGTCAGGCCGAGTCCTTCGACGAAGGCCTTCGCGAACGCCGGCCAGTCGACTTCCGGATAGGCGACGACGTGCGCGTTGTAGTTGCCGACCGCGCCGTTGATCTTGCCGAGCAGTTCCACGCCGGCGACCTGCGCGCGCTGGCGCGCGATGCGCGCGACGACGTTCGCGATTTCCTTGCCGACCGTCGTCGGCGACGCGGTCTGGCCGTGCGTGCGCGACAGCATCGGCTGGTCGGCGAGATCGTGCGCCATCTGCCGCAGCGTACCGAGCAGCCGGTCGATCGCCGGCAGGATCACCTGGTCGCGCGCGTCGCGCAGCATCAGCGAGTAGGAAAGATTGTTGATGTCTTCGCTCGTGCAGGCGAAGTGGATGAATTCCTTGACCGCCTCGACTTCGGTGAAACCGGCGCTGCGTTGTTTGAGCAGGTACTCGATCGCCTTGACGTCGTGGTTGGTCTCGCGCTCGATCGCCTTAACGCGTTCGGCGTCGTGCAACGAAAAGCCGTCGGCCAGCGTCGTCAGGAACTGACGCGCCGCGGCACTGAATGCCGGAACCTCGACGATCGCCGGATCATCGCCGAGCGCGAGCAGCCAGCGAACCTCGACGAGAACCCGGCGCTGCATCAGGCCGAACTCGCTGAAGATGGGGCGCAGGGCGTCGGCCTTGGCGGCATAACGGCCGTCGAGCGGCGACAGGGCGGTCAGGGGATTGGCAGTCATCGGCGGTGGCTGAGGCGGGGGCAAAGACGCGGAATCATACACCGCCGACTATACTGACCGGTCCCAATCCCGCTTCCGCGCACAGGAATTGCCATGGGCGACTTCCGCATCGAAAAAGACAGCATGGGCGAACTGCGGGTGCCGGCGGCGGCACTCTACGGCGCACAGACCCAGCGCGCCGTGCAGAACTTCCCGATTTCCGGCCTGCGCATGCCACGCGCCTTCATCCGGGCGCTGGGGCTGATCAAGGCCGCGATGGCCGACGTCAATGCGGAGCTCGGGTATCTGAAACCCGCGCCGGCCAAGGCCATCCGAAAGGCGGCCGAGCGTGTCGCCGCCGGCGAATTCGACGCCGAATTCCCGATTGACGTATTCCAGACCGGCTCCGGCACGTCGAGCAACATGAACGCGAACGAGGTCATTGCGACGCTCGCCAACCGCGAGCGCAAGCTCGGCGTGCATCCGAACGACCACGTGAACATGGGGCAGAGTTCCAACGACGTGATTCCGAGTGCGATCCAGCTCGCCGCGGTGCTGGAGCTTCGCGAAGACCTGCTGCCGGCCCTCAAACACCTGCGCACGACGATACTGCGTCGTGCGAAATCGCTGGCCCGGATCACCAAGACCGGGCGCACGCATCTGATGGACGCGATGCCGCTGACCTTCGGCCAGGAGTTCGAGGCCTGGGCCGCGCAGCTGGCCTCGGCGATCGAGCGCATCGAGGACACCCTGAAACGTCTGCGCCGCCTGCCGCTCGGCGGTACGGCGATCGGCACTGGCATCAATGCCGACCGGCGTCAGGGCAAGCGCGCGGCCAAACGGTTGTCCGAGCTGGCTGGCGCGAAACTTGAATCGGCGGCCAACCTGTTCGAAGGCATCGCATCGCAGGATGCCGCGGTCGAGGCGTCGGGCCAGCTCAACGCGCTGGCCTGCGCGTTGATGAAGATCGCCAACGATCTGCGCTGGATGAATTCCGGTCCGCTCGCGGGCCTCGGCGAAATCGAACTGCCGGCGCTGCAGCCGGGGTCGTCGATCATGCCGGGCAAGGTCAATCCGGTCATTCCGGAGGCGGTCGCGATGGTCTGCGCCCAGGTCATGGGCAACCACGTGGCGGTGACGGTGGCCGGGCAGAGCGGCAGTTTCCAGCTCAACGTGATGCTGCCGCTGGTTGCGCACAACCTGTTGCAGTCCATCGCGCTGCTGGCGGGGGCGTCGCGCCAGCTCGCCGATGCGGCGATCGCGGGCCTGCGCGTGCGTGAGGATCGGGTTCGCGACGCGCTCGCGCGCAATCCGATCCTCGTGACCGCGCTGAATCCGGTCGTCGGCTACGAGGCGGCCGCGGCGATGGCCAAGCAGGCGTACCGCGAGGGCCGGCCGATCGCCGAGGTCGCGCGCGAGCACAGCGGGCTGTCCGAGGCCGAGCTGGCGCGCCTGCTCGATCCGGTCGCGCTGACGCGCGGCGGCATTGGTGCCGGCAGCGCGGGCGGGGGTTAGACCAAAGAGAAGAATGAGTGAAAACCCGTCATGGCGAACAGCACATGCCTGACGGGAACCGGACGGCACAATGGCGCCGGCCAACACCTTGCAATCGTAGTAGTCGTCTTGTCTGGAGAATGAAATGTTGAAACGTCTGGCCCTCGCCACGGCGCTGCTGGCAACCAGCGCCTGGGCGCAACAGGAAATATCGATAACGGCCAAGGACATCGAAACCGGCGCTGCCGACGCCAAGCTCGCCGAACTCGGCCGCCAGGCGGCTGCGAGCGGCAAGGAAGTCGTCATCAACGCGCCCAAGGACTGGCACGGCAAGATCGCGGCCAAGGTCAAGGCCGGTGGGGCGGCGCCGGTGAAGCTGAACGACAGCTTCTTCGAAAACGTCGTCGTCCGCGTCGCCGACAAGGCCAAGGCCGAAGCGCCGAAGCCCGCCGAAGCGCCTAAGCCGGCCGAAGCGCCGAAGCCTGCGGCCGCGCCTGTCGCTCCGGCCCCCGCGCCGGCCAAGCCGGTCGAGCCGCCGAAGCCGGCCCCGAAACCCGTAGAGGCACCGAAGCCGGCAACGCCGCCTCCGGCACCTGAACCCGCACCCGCTCCCGTCCAGACGCCGCCTCCGGCCCCCGTCCAGACACCGCCGCCGGCTCCGGCTCCCGTGCAGGCGCCCCTGCCGCCGGCCAAGCCTGCCGCCGCGCCGGTCGACACCAGCGTTGCGGTCAAGCAGCGTTTCGAACAGAACCTCAACGGCGGCAAGCCGGCGAAGGGCGATGTCGAGCAGACCCAGCTGCAGAAGGGCGATCTCGTCTATATCGACGGCGACGTGCGCGCCGTAGTGCGCCGCGACAGCCTCGGAACCACGCTGTTCTGGCTGACCGGCGAGCTGAACCTGCAGCGCGCGGAACTCAAACCGCTCGCCGAGAACCGGTACGAAGTCGTCAACAAGATCAGCGGCAGCAGCAACATTTCGCTGCGCGGCGTCGCCGGCGAGGCGCAGATGTTCACGGCCAAGGTGCCGGGCGAGACGGATGCCGAGCGCGCCGACATGGAGAAGTCCTATGCCGAAGGCCGCCCGGTCGGACGCAGCCTGCGCGTCGACCAGCTGTCGCAGGGCGACATGATCTACCTCGGCAAGACCTCGGCCATGATCGTGCGCCGCGACGGCGGCCAGCTCGCGCGCTACTGGCTCGACGGCGAACTGAATACCGGACAGGTCGGCCTGCAGAAGGAAAAGGGCGCGACCGGCAAGTTCAAGGTGCTCAGCGACAACATCGAGTGATCGAACGAAAAAGCCGCCGAAAGGCGGCTTTTTCGTGCGCGAATGCGTGGGAGAGGAGGGCAGGGGAGTGAGAAACGAGTAAGCGGCGGGTTGACCCGGTCGGACAGGACTTCGCATTTCCGGCCGCATGCTGAGCGTCTTCGCGGCTCCATTTTCTTCGCGAACGACAAGGCCGCCTCCGGGCGGCCTTTGTCTTTACGGGCCAACGGCAGGACGCGCGGACGCGGGATCTATCGATCAGCATTTCGCGTCGCCTGATGCTCGCCGACCATGGGCCGTACGAGAGGCAGGGCCCGCCTCTTCGTTTCTCACACCTTCCGCTTCCCGCGCGCAACGAAAAAACCGCCCGAAGGCGGTTTTTTCGTCACGCGGTTTTCCTGCCTTCAGCTGTCGTCGCGCCAGCGGCGCAGCCAGATCGCGACGACGATCATGCCGACACCAGCCGCGACGCCGATCCAGAGATTCGCCGTCGTCAGCGGCGCCGTGATCGTGTCCAGGTTGATCGCGTTGAGCAGCACTTCGGGGCCATCGGCGCCGTCCATGTCGTGCTCGAGCTTTTCGAAATCCATCCAGCTGCCCGGCAGGATGCTGAAGAGGATGCGCGAAACGATGTTTTCCCAGAACCAGTTGTTCGGCAGACGCAGGTTGGTCACCGCATCGAAGATCGACACACACGTGGCCGTCGCGATCGGCAGCAGCGTCGCCCAGAGGAATGGCACGCGCTTGGCGAAGGCCGAGCAGAGCATGAGCCAGCCGATCGTCGGCAGCGCCCACAGCGCGTTGATCGGAATCAGCAGCGCGATTTTGCCGACGACGCTCAGCGGCGAGGCATTGGCCCAGATCACGGTGAACGGATTCATGCCGTAGAAGCCGACGATCGCGCTGAACAGGATCAGCAGGCCGAGCATCAGCAGCAGCGCGGCAGCCAGCGCGAACAGTGGAGCGATGGCCGTCGCTGCGACGATCTTCGACAGCACGGTTTCCAGATCGGACACCGGCAGCGACTTCCAGAACAGGATGCTGCGATCGCGGCGATCGTCATAGAGCGAGCCGAGCAGATAGAAGAACGTGACGATGGCGAGCGTGATCGCGACGGGGGCGGCGGCGAAGAACAGGCCGACGTCGAGACCGGCGCCGACCTGCAGGCGCTGCTCGGGCGTCATGGCCGCGGCGAGGTCGCCGAGGCGCACGCCGCTGATGATCTTGCCGTCGATGTTGAGGTTCGACAGTCCCGTGATCGTCGCGATCGTGAAGACCAGCAGCACGACGCCTGCGGCGATCAACGGCGCCCACTGGAAGCCGCCGCGGTGTTCCCAGTACTCGCGCTTGAGCAGCCAGGTGAACGTGTTCATGCGTAGGTTCCTTTCATGGTGGCCACGAACAGATCGGCGATGCTGGGCTGACGGGTCTCGCCGAGTTCGGCCAGGCGCGGCTTTTCGGTGCCGTCGAACAGGAAGATGGACTTGCCGAAGATCTGGCGTTCGCCGAGCGGCTGCATCGCGCGGGCGGCGGCGGCCTTGTCGGGGTTGACCATGACTTCGGTGAAGCGGTCGGCGACGGCGTCCATGCTCGCGTCGAGCACGACCTTGCCGTCGCGGATGAACATGAGATCGGTCAGGATGTGCTCGATTTCCTCGACCTGATGCGTCGTGATGACGATGGTCTTCTGCTCGTCGAAATAGTCGTTGAGCAGGCTCTGGTAGAAGTCTTTGCGATACAGGATGTCGAGCCCGAGCGTCGGTTCGTCGAGGACGAGCAGGCGCGCGTCGATCGCCATGACCAGCGCAAGATGCAGCTGCACGATCATGCCCTTGGACATTTCGCGAACGCGCATGCGCGGCTTGAGCTTGGTGCGCGAGAGAAAATGTTCGCACTTTTCGCGCGAGAAGCGCGGATGCACGCCGGCGACGAAGTCGATCGCTTCGCTGACACGCAGCCAGCGCGGCAGCACGGCGACGTCGGCGATGAAGCAGACGTGCTGCATGAGTTCATGACGCTGCTTGCGCGGATCGAGCCCGAGCACCGACAGCTCGCCCTGGAAATCCGTGAGGCCGAGCATGGCCTTGAGTGCCGTGGTCTTGCCGGCGCCGTTCGGGCCGATCAGCCCGACGATGCGACCGGCGTCGATCGAGAAGCTCACGTCGTCCAGCGCGGCGGTCGATCCGAAACGCTTGCTGAGGTTGCGTGCCTGTACCACTGCACTCATGACGACGCTCCTTCCAGATCGCGGCTGTCCTGTACCAGTTTTTCCACATCGAGCCCCAGTCGCTTCAGCCGCGCATACAGCGCCGGCCATTCCTCACGCAGAAAGCGTTCCCGCTCGTTCTTGAGCAGCGCATCGCGCGCCCCTTCGTTGACGTACATGCCGAGTCCCCGTCGTTTTTCGACCAGTTGTTCATCCACCAGCTCCTGGTACGCCTTCGACACCGTGATCGGATTCAGCTGGAAATCCGCGGCGACCTGGCGTACCGAAGGGAGGGCGTCCCCTTCATTGAGTACCCCGTCCAGGATCATCGCCACGACGCGATCGCGCAGCTGGAGATAGATCGGGGTGTTGTCGTTCCATGTGATGGTCATGGGATCAGTCCTGGCTCACCTGCGGCAGCACTTTGCCGAACGAATAGTAGGGCATGTCAAAAGCGCCTCTGCCGGCTCCGGCCCGCGTGCGCACCGGGGAATTCGGTACCGCGTCGGCGGTATCTTCGGCGTCGGCGACCGGCTCGGCGTAGGCCAGCGCGAGATCTTCGGCACTCGGGCGGACCGTGACTTCCGGCAGGACGACCAGCGTGGCCACGCGCTCCGGCGCGACCTTTTGAACCGCGGCGCGTGCGGGCGCCGCGGCAGGAATTTCGGATTCGCGGGCGGCGCGTTCGATGGCAGCGCCAGCCACAAACGTAAAGGAAGCGATCAGGACGGTAACGACGGCGCTGACTTTCATGGCGGTTCCTTCGTGGTGCTCGGCTTGGGTGGTGTTGTAGTGAACTATAACACCATATCGAGGAGGGTCAAGCGATTTTTGCGACCTGCTGTCAAGTTCTTCGCATTGCATCGAGAATCTTTAAAAGAAACGGTAACTTAGCGCGGTCCACGGAGTATGCTCGCGAGGCTTTCCCTGTCTGGAGAACCGTGATGCGTCTGCTATTCCCCGCTCTGCTGCTCGCTTTTGCCGCCGTCGCACCGGCCTGGGCCTGCAGCGACCTGCTCGCGAGCGACTACCGGCCGCTGGCCGGCAAGGAAAAGGTCTCGCTGTGCGAGAAGTACGACGGCAAGGTGCTGCTCATCGTGAACACGGCGAGCAAATGCGGCTTCACGCCGCAGTACGAAGGCCTCGAACAGCTCCATGCGAAATACGCGGAGCGGGGCTTCGCCGTGCTCGGCTTTCCGTCGAACGACTTCAAGCAGCAGGAGCCGGGCTCGGAGAAGGAGATCCAGGAATTCTGCACATTGACCTATGGCGTGAAGTTTCCCATGTTCGAGAAAGTGCACGTCACGAAAGAAGAGGCCACGCCGCTTTACGCGCGGCTCGCCGCCGCGAGCGGCGGTCGCTATCCGAGCTGGAATTTCTACAAGTAC
>NZ_DATIGT010000105.1:0-3179 GCF_035481375.1 Tahibacter sp. | reverse complement strand
ACGCCGCCGGGCGGCGATGAGCCGGCGGCGTGTCCGCGTGCCCGAAAGTCCGGATCAGGCTCTAGCGCTTGTCACCGGCGAGCCGCCACAATCGGAGCCCTATGGACCGATACGAACGCATACTTAGCCTGCACCGCCTGCTGAAGACGTCCCGTTATCCGGTCAGTCTGCAGCGCCTCAAGGACGAACTGGGCTGCTCCCGCGCGACGCTGTACCGCGACATCGCGTTCCTGCGCGATGCGCTCGGCGCGCCGATCGAGAGCGGCGAGGGCGAACAGGCGGCCTTCCGCTACGACCAGGCCGAGGCCGAACGCTTCGAGCTGCCGGGCCTGTGGCTGACCAGCGACGAACTCTCCGCGCTGCTCGCGCTGAACGAACTCGTCGCGCGCAGCGGTCCGAGCATCCTCGCCGACGTGCTCGCGCCGTTCGAGAAACGCATCGAAACGCTGCTGTCGGATCACGCGAGCGGCGCGCGTCTGCCGACCGAGCGCATCCGCGTGATCGCGAGCGGCATGCGCACGCTCGACCAGATCAGCTTCCGCGTCGTCGCCGGCGCGGTGATGGCGCGCCGGCAATTGAAATTCCGCTACCGCGCGCGCTCGACCGGCTCGACGACCGAGCGCCTCGTGTCGCCGCAGCGTCTCGCTCACTATCGCGACAACTGGTACCTCGACGCCTGGGACCACGAGCGCGAAGCGCTGCGCAGTTTCGCGGTCGACCGCATCGCGTCGCCGCAGATGATGGACGAGGCGGCGATCGATCGCGACGACACCGAACTCAATGCGCATCTCGCGGCGAGCTACGGCATTTTTTCCGGCCCCCCGAAGGCCTGGGCCACGCTGCGCTTCTCGCCGCACGCGTCGCGCTGGGTCGCCGACGAACACTGGCACTCGCAGCAGCAGGGCCAGTTCCTCAGCGATGGTCGCTACGAACTCAAGGTGCCGTACAGCAATTCCAAGGAGCTGCTGATGGACGTGCTGAAGTACGGACCGGATGCGGAAGTCGTCGCGCCGCTGAGCCTGCGCGAGGAAATGAAGATCCTGTTGCAGTTGTCGATCGGCGCGTATCAGTAGCGCCGCTGCCGGAGTACCCATGAACCTGCCCGTCGAGATGACCGATCCGCCGCGCCGCGGCAGCATTTCGCTGGTGCTGGGTTCCGGCGGCGCGCGCGGCTACGCGCACGTCGGCGTGATCGAGGAACTCCGCGCGCAGGGCTACGAGATCCGCTCGGTCGCCGGCAGTTCGATGGGCGCGCTCGTCGGCGGCGTCTACGCCGCCGGCAAGCTCACGGAATACCGCGAGTGGGCGAGTTCGCTGAAAACCTTCGACGTGCTGCGCCTCGTCGACTGGAGCTGGCGCGGCGGCGGCCTGATCAAGGGGCAGCGCGTGATCGGCGCGCTGCGCGATCTCGTCGGCGAGACCAACATCGAAGACCTGCCGATCAGCTATACCGCGGTCGCCGTCGACATCGACGCGCAGCGCGAGGTCTGGTTCTCGCGCGGCTCGCTGTTCGATGCGATCCGCGCGTCGATCTCGATTCCGACCGTGTTCCGGCCGCATCGCTATCAGGGCCGCCGTCTCGTCGACGGCGGCCTGCTCAATCCGGTTCCGGTGACCCCGACCTTGCGCGATCTCACCGATGCGACGATCGCCGTCGACGTGAACGCCGAAGCCGAGGGCGTGGCCGAGCGCGAGACGCCGATCACGCGGCCTGAGATCCACGAACCCGACGAAGCGAACCGGCAGACCGGTCTGGGCCGCATCGGCGAGCTGTGGGAGCGCTTTCTCGAGAGCCGCAGCAAGCGCGTGACGATTGCCGAGCCGGGCGTGCTCGACCTGTTCGCGCGCTCGCTCGACGTCGTGCAGGAAACGCTGACGCGCTACAAGCTCGCCGCGCAGCCGCCGGATCTCGTCATTTCGATTCCGCGCAACGTCTGCGCGTTCTACGAATTCCAGCGCGCGGCCGAAGTCATCGAGATCGGCCGGCAGCGCACGCGCGAGGCGCTCGCGCGCTGGCAGCGCGTGAAGCGGCCGCAGGTCTGGCCGTAAGCACTCACCGATGAACGCGAGTGCGCTCGATCGCGTCGATGCGGAGTTCGAGCGCCTGCGGCTGCTGCCGACAGATGAGCGCGCGGCCGCGCTTGCTGCATCGGCGCTCGATGCGGCCGATCGCGAACTGCTCGCTCGTCTGCTGTCCGCCGACGCCGATGCGGACGATCCGCTTGCGCGCGCGATCGACGCGAGCGTGAACCACGGCAGCGCGGCGCAAGGTACGCGCCTCGGCCCATATCGGCTGCTGCGCGAACTCGGCGCCGGCGGCATGGGCACCGTGCTGCTCGCCGAGCGCGTCGACGGCGGGTTCACGCAGCAGGTCGCGATCAAGATCCTGCGCGGCTTTCCGACCGCCGACGGACTGCGGCGGCTGCGCCAGGAGCGGCAGATTCTCGCCGCGCTCGATCATCCGAACATCGCGCGGCTGCTCGACGGCGGCGAAACCGCCGACGGCCAGCCGTGGCTCGCGATGGAATTCGTCGACGGCCTGCCGCTGCTGCAGCACACGGCGATTCATGCGCCGCGGCTGCGCGACCGGCTCGCGCTGTTCGACGCGATGCTCGACGCGGTCGGTCATGCGCACCGGCACCTCGTCGTGCATCGCGACCTGAAGCCGGCCAACGTGCTGGTCGCGCGCGGCGGCCAGGTCAAGCTGCTCGATTTCGGCGTCGCGCGGCTCGTCGATGTCGAGGCGCAGTCGTCGGATTCGACCCGCGTATTCACGCCGGGCTACGCGAGCCCCGAACAGCGCGACGGCCGCGTCATCAGCACCGCGAGCGACCTCTTCAGCCTCGGCGTGCTGCTGCGCGAACTCGTGACCGCGCGGCGCGCAGACGGCGCAGCGATCGACGGACTCGCGCCGCTGCCGCTCGATGCGGAACTCGGCGGCATCGTCGCGAAAGCCTGCGACGCCGATCCGGCGCAGCGTTACGCGAGTGCCGGCGCGCTGCGCGACGACATCCAGCGTTACCTCGACGGCCGGCCCGTGCGTGCCGCGCGCATCACGCGCGTCTACCGGCTGCGCAAGTTCGTGCAGCGGCATCGCCTCGGCGTCGCGCTGAGCGTCGCGGCGGTCGTCGCTGCGGGCGTGTTCGTGTGGCGGCTCGATCTCGCGCGCAACCGCGCGC
>NZ_DATIGT010000104.1:0-8716 GCF_035481375.1 Tahibacter sp. | reverse complement strand
GAACTCGGCGAGACTGCGCCCGCCGAACGTGCGCGAGTTCGCCTGCTCCGCGCGGCGAGAGGCGTCGAGCCGCGGCCAGTCCTCGCGGCATGCGATCGTCATGAGCAGCCCTCCCGCCGGCGGTGCGACCGCGACATCGACGCTGCTCGCCTGGACCGCAAGCAGCGGACGCCAGTCGCCCGCCCGCGCGCGCGTGATCAGGTAGGGCACGCGCGCTGCGCTGCGCGGCGAATAGAGCAGGTGCTTGATCGTCTGCAGCAGGCGCAGACGCGAGACCGGCGCCGCGACCGGCCGTCCGCTGCGCGGATGCGGCAGCGTCGCCGTCGCAGCGGCGGCGTCGAGGTTGCGTAGCAGCGCGTCCAGATCGTTCGCGAGCGATGGAAACGCGCGTGCGCAGTCGGCGTCGCCGGCGCAGCGCTGCAGCAGCGCGTCGAGCGCGGTCTGGAATGCGAGGTCGTCCGCGCCGATGATCAGGTCCGCGTCGACGACGCCGTCGAGGATCAGGCTGCGCACCTGCGCCGGATGACGCTGCGCGTAGACCTGCGCGAGCCGCGTGCCGTAGGAACCGCCCCAGAGATTGATCCGCTCCGCGCCGAGCGCGATGCGCACGCGATCCAGATCCTCGGCCGCGCTTTCGGTCGAGTACGTCAGCAGCGACTCGCCGAAACCGCGCAGGCAGGCCAGCGTCGCGTCGCGCAGTGCTTCGTCGCCGCGCGTCAGCGGATCGCTGCCGTCGTCGCAATTCAGGCGTCCCGAGCGGCCCGTGCCGCGCGGGTCGATGAAGACGATGTCACGGCTGGCACGGGCTTTCGCGAGCGCGGTGTCGAGCAGCATGACAATGTCGCTGCCGGCCTGGCCGGGCCCGCCGGCGAGCACGAACACGGGATCGGGCTCGGCCTGCGCACGCACCGCAGGCGCGAGCGCGATGTGCAGGTCGATGCTGCCCTTGGCCGCGTCCGCGTAGTCGCGCGGCACGGCCATGGCGGTGCAGCGCAGCGCATCGCCATGGCCGGACAGGTGGCAGGACTGCCAGGTTGCCGCCGCGACGAGGCGCGCTCCGCACAGTGTCAGCAGGCCGATCAGATAAATCCATGCGCGCATCCGGAGCACCTCGATTCGTGTCGATGTGCTTCTAGTCCGGGCGTGGAGGAAAACCTTACAGGCAGGACGGAGGGAGCGGCCGGGACCGGCGCTGTTTCCTACCGACTCAATACTTTTGCTACAGGCACGCCGCGGTTTCCGCGACGTCGCCGACGCACAGCTGCGGCGGCGCTTCGGACGCCGGCTGCGGCAGTCCCTGCGACAGATCGTCGGCATAGGCCGGCGCACCGGCATACGGTGCGCGCAGCGTCATGTGCCAGCCGCGCGCGGCGAGCGCGCGCTGCGCCATGGTCGACGCCTCGCCGCCGACGAGCACGGTCTTGTCCTCGATGCGGAATTGCGGCGCGGCGAAGAACTCGCCCATGTCCGCGGTCCAGCTGAGCCAGTCCAGCGGCAGCGGCAGCAGCAGCCGGTCGTCGTCGCCGCGCCAGGCGAGCGCCGCACCGACGACGAACAGTTCGCCGCCCTGCGCGCCGTGCCGGCGGATCAGTCGCAATGCATTGACGAGATAGCGCGCTTCCAGTTCGCTGCGCGTGCCCGCGCCGATCTCGATCAGATCGTTGCAGCCGCGCGCCGGTTTCAGCGCATCCAGTTCGTCGGCGAGCGCCGTGCGCAGACTGTCGTTGAAGCCGCCGCGGCGCAGGAACTGACGTACCGCGAATTCATCGCTGCACCACTGCGCGAGACGCCGCCGGTTGCGCTCGCGCAGGTTTTCCTCGTCGAGTTCCCAGACCAGCGAGTTCAGCCGTCCGCCGACCGAGATCACCTCGGCCGCCGTGCCGCCGACCGCGTCGAGCGCCGCGCCGCCGCTGAAGTTGCCCGCGACGGCGGCCCAGGCCAGCGTGTCGAGCCGTTCGCGCAGCAGCGGATTGCTCGAGCTCGGGTCGACGCCGAGATGCTTCGCCATTTCACGGCGCATCGTGTTGTAATCGAGCTGACGCTTGGCCTCGCGTCCGATTTCCTTGCCGATGCTGCCGTACCAGGGCTTGTCCCGCCGGGTCGCGGTTTCGCCCCGCAGCGGCGCGCGCGCCGCGCTCATCGGCGCCTGCGGCGCGCGGAACGGATCGCCGTCGGCGCCGAACTCGCGCGCGGCGCGGTCGCCGACCGACTGCGCGCGGCCGCTCCAGCGCTGCACCTGCTTGCGGAAATAACGCGCGACGCCGGACGGCAGTCCGGCCAGCGTATCGATCGGATGCGACACGACCTGCCAGACCGACTTGCCGGTCTTCTTCATTTTCCCGCCGAGCGCATGCGCGAACGCGCCGCTGCGGCTCGCGCGCTCGAGCGTTTCGATCGCGGGAACCTCGGCCTGGCGGATCGCGAGCAGCTCGACGCTTTCCGCCGGCACTTCGCCGAACGGCGTCGAGAGTTCGAAGCGCGCCATGTAGCCGTGCACGACGGCCTGCGGCGCGACCGTCGCGTTCGGCGCCGACAGCAGCGCCGGCTGCACGATCGCGGCCGCGTTCAAGATCGGCTCCGCCTCGAACGCGTCCTCGGCACGGAGATCGCCCGCCGCGACGAGCGCGGCGAACAGACAATGTGAAAAACGCGACATCATGCGCGGTCGGCCGGCGCCGGCGGGCGCCGCGCCGGCATCAGTTCCAGCTGCAGACGACCTTGCCGCAGTTGCCGGCTTCCATGAGTTCGAAGCCGCGCTGGAAGTCGTCGATGTGGATCTGGTGCGTCAGCACCTTGGCCAGCGGGAAGCCGGTCAGCACCATCTGCGTCATCTTGTACCAGGTCTCGTACATGCGGCGGCCATAGATGCCGTGCAGCACGAGGCCCTTGAAGATGACCTTGTCCCAGTCGATGCCGGCGCCCTTGGGCAGGATGCCGAGCAGCGCGATCTTGCCGCCGTGATACATGCAGTCGAGCATGTCGGCGAAGGCGCGCTGGTTGCCGCTCATTTCGAGGCCGACGTCGAAGCCCTCGATGTGCAGTTCCTTGACGACGTCCTTGATCGACTGCTTGGCGACGTTGACGACGCGCGTCGCGCCCATTTCGGCGGCGAGCTTCAGTCGGTAGTCGTTGACGTCGGTGACGACGACGTTGCGCGCGCCGACATGCTTGCAGATGCCCGCGGCGATGATGCCGATCGGACCCGCGCCGGTGATCAGCACGTCCTCGCCGATCAGGTCGAATTCGAGCGCGCAGTGCGCGGCGTTGCCGTAAGGATCGAAGAACGCGGCGAGCTCCGACGGAATCTGGTCGGGAATCGGCCAGAGGTTTGAAGCGGGCATGGCAATGTACTCGGCGAACGCGCCGTGGCGATTGACGCCGATGCCGATGGTGTTGGGGCACAGATGCTGGCGCCCGGCGCGGCAGTTGCGGCAGTGGCCGCAGACGATGTGGCCTTCGGCCGACACGCGCTGTCCGACCTGATAGCCGCGCACGCCGGCGCCCATGTCGACGATGCGCCCGACGAACTCGTGACCGATGACGAGACCCGGCTTGATCGTGCGCTGCGACCACTCGTCCCATTTGTAGATATGCAGGTCGGTGCCGCAGATCGCGGTCTTCTCGAGCTTGACGAGTACGTCGTTCGGGCCGATCTCGGGCATCGGCACTTCTTCCATCCAGATGCCCTTGGTGGCTTCGCGCTTGACCAGGGCCTTCATCATCTTGGACATGGGACAACCTCGGCTGGGGGCGGCGATTATAGGCGCCGCCGGCCGGCGGGGCGCGCCGCCGCCGCAGAGTCCGGCGCTGGTCCGGTTCATGTTGCTGCGGCGCGGCATCCTCGGGCGGGCCGCCGAAGTCGGCTAGCCCTCGACGATCCACTCGACGCGGTGCTGCCCGAAGCGACCCTGGGCCAGATGCTGGGTCAGCACCGGCAGCAGTTCCTCGAGCTGGCGTTCGAACTTCCACGGCGGGTTGACGATGGCCATGCCCGTGCCGTTGAGGCGCAGCGCCGAGTTGTCGGGGTGCACGAGCAGCTCGGCGACGAGCACCTTGGCAAAGCCGCCGTTCTTGAGCCAGCGGTGGAACCCGGCGATCTGCTGGCGCAGCTTGATCGGATACCAGATCGCGTAGATGCCGTTGGGCCAGCGCGTCTGCGCGTGCTTGAGCGCAGCCTCGATCACGCGGAATTCGCCGTCCTGCGCCTCGAACGGCGGGTCGATGAGGACGAGCCCGCGCTTTTCCTTCGGCGGCACCAGCGCTTTCAGGGCCTCGTAGCCGTCGCGCTCGTGCACGGCCACGCGCGGATCGGCGCGAAACAGCGCGCGCAGGGCCGCGGCTTCGTCGGGCTGCAGTTCGCACAGCTGCGCGCGGTCGCCGTCGCGCAGCAGCAGGCTCGCGAGCAGCGGCGAGCCCGGATAGACCGCGATGTCGTGGCCGGGACGGTTGTTGTTGAGCGCGCGTATGAGATTCAGATAGACGTGCAGCGCGGCCGGCAGCCGCGACGCATCGAGCAGGCGCATCACGCCGTCGGCGTATTCGCGGGTCTTCAGCGCTTCCTCGCCGTGCAGGTCGTAGCGGCCGCGGCCCGCGTGGGTGTCGATGTAGCAGAACGGCGTCTGCTTCTGCTTGAGCGCCTCGATCAGGCCGACCAGCACGCTGTGCTTGAGCACATCGGCAAAATTCCCCGCGTGATACGCATGCCGATAGTTCATGAGCTCTCCTTGGCGCGGCCGCGCGGCCAGTATACGGGCCTGCAGCGTTGCCGCGGTCGCCGGCCGTCGGCGCGGCATGACTTCCGGCACCTACGCGGACGCGGCAACATGCGACAGTTCGCGCCCATCGTCTTTAATCACCGTTTGCCGGGGGAGTTCATGAAGCGTCTCTTGAAATGGCTGGTCAGCCTGCTGCTGATCCTGGTCGTGCTCATAGGCCTGTTGTTCGTGCATGTCTGGTATTTCAAGCCGGCCAAGCTCGACTGGTTCTATACGCGCGTGTTCGCGAAGTTCGCGGTCAGCAATCCCGAAATGCTGTCGAGCATGCGGATCCTGCCGCAGTGGATGGATTTCTACAGCGACGACTTCGCCGACGCGTCGCCGGCCGAGGAGGAACGCCAGTTCCTGATCCTCAAAGACAGCTACGACATGCTGCACACCTACGACCGCAACGCGCTCGACGCGGACGGCAAGCTGTCCTACGACGTGCTCGACTACTTCCTGCGTCTGCAGGTCGAAGGCGACGCGTTCCGCGGCTACGGCTTCCCGGTCAACCAGATGTTCGGCATCCAGAGCGCGCTGCCCGATTTCATGGCGCAGCAGCATCCGGTCGCGAGCAAGGGCGAGGCCGAGGACTACATCACGCGTCTCGACAAGTTCCCGTTGAAGTTCGATCAGACCATCGAATACCTGAAGCTCTACGAGAGCAAGGGCATCTGGCCGCCGCGCTTCACGGTCGACAAGGTCATCACGCAGATGCAGGGTTTCGTCGGCGTCGCGCCGAAGGAAAACACGCTCTACACGACCTTCAAGGACAAGCTCGACAAGATCCCGGCCGGCGACATGGATCAGGCCACGCGCGACGGACTGCTCGCGCGCGTCGAGCAGGCGATCAAGGAAAAGGTCTATCCGTCCTATCAGAAGCTCATTGCCTACGAGGAAGCGCTGCGCGCGAAGGCCGACGGCAACTACGGCGCCTGGCACCTGCCCAACGGCGACGCCTACTACGCCTGGTGCGTGCGCAACCACACGACGACGGAAATGACCGCCGACCAGATCCACGAGATCGGCCTGTCGGAAGTCGCGCGCATCAGCGCGGAAATGGACGCGATCCTGCGCGAACAGGGCCTTGCCGACGGCACGATCGGCGACCGCGTGCGCGAAATCACGAAGCGTCCGGACCAGCTGTTCCCGGACACGCCGGAAGGCAAGAAGGCGCTGCTCGCGCAGTTCCAGGCCATCATCGACGACATCGACGGCAAGCTCGGCCCGGCCTTCGACATCCGTCCGAAGCTCGGCGTCAAGGTCGAAGCCGTGCCGGAATTCGCCCAGGCCACCGCGCCGGGCGCGTACTACCAGCCGGGCGCGTTCGACGGCTCGCGTCCGGGCGTGTTCTACGCCAATCTGCGCAATGTCGCGGAATTGCCGAAGTTCACGATGCGCACGCTGGCCTACCACGAGGCGATTCCGGGTCATCATTTCCAGATCGCGATCCAGCAGGAACTCAAGGGCGTGCCGTTCTTCCGCCGCGTGCTGCCGTTCACCGCGTTCTCGGAAGGCTGGGCGCTGTACACCGAGCGTCTCGCCTACGAACTCGGCTTCCACAAGGATCCGCTGGACAACCTCGGCCGCCTGCGCGACGAGATGATGCGTGCCGTGCGCCTCGTCGTCGACACCGGCATCCATGCCAAGAAGTGGACGCGCGAGCAGGCGATCTCGTACATGCTGGACAACACCGGCATGGTCGAGACCGACGTCGTTGCCGAGATCGAGCGCTACTTCGTCGCCCCGGGCCAGGCGCTGGGCTACAAGGTCGGCATGATCAAGATCCTGGAACTCCGCGAAAAGGCGAAGAAAGAACTTGGCGACAAGTTCGACATCCGCCAGTTCCATAACGTCGTGCTCAAGACCGGCGCGCTGCCGATGGTGCTGCTCGAACGCGCCGTCGACGAATGGATCGCCAAAACCAAGGGCGCATGAGCGCGGAAGTCCGGATAGCGTGTTTCCACGGTGCGGCGGTGACGCCGCACCTGCCGGCCGTCGCGGCGCTGCGCATCGCGGTGTTCCGCGACTGGCCGTATCTGTACGAAGGCACGACCGAGTACGAGGCGAATTATCTGTCGGCCTATGCGCGTTCGCCGCGCAGCCTGTTCGTACTCGCTTTCGACGGCGATCGCGTGGTCGGCGCATCGACGGCGATACCGCTGGCCGACGAGGTCGGCGCGTTCCAGCAGCCGTTCCTCGAACGCGGCATCGATCTCGGTGCCGTGTTCTATTTCGGCGAGTCCGTGCTGCTGCCGGCCTATCGCGGCCGCGGGCTCGGCCATGCGTTCTTCGATGCGCGCGAGGCGCGTGCGCGCGAACTCGGCTTCGGCCTGACCGCGTTCTGCGCGGTCGAACGCGACGTCGACGATCCGCGCCGCCCGCGCAATCATCGCGATAACGATGCGTTCTGGCGCAAGCGCGGCTATGCGCGCCAGCACCTGATGTTCTGCCGCCTCGAATGGCAGGAAGTCGAATCCGACACGATGCAGATGCACGATCTGCGCTTCTGGCTGCGCGAACTGGAGACGGTCTGATGCGCGTCGCGTGCGCGCAGTGGCCGATCGCCGCGCCGGCGGATTTCGCCGGCCATGCGGCGCGATTGCAGCGCGAAGTCGGCGCCGTCGCGGCGCAGGGCGCCGCACTCGCCGTGTTTCCCGAATACCTCGCGCTCGAACTCGCCGGCAGCTTCGCTGACGAGTGCCGCCGCGATTTCGCCGCGTCGCTGGCCGCGCTGCAGCCGCTGTATGCCGACTGGCAGGCCCTGTTCGCCGGTCTCGCCCGAGACAGCGGCGTGCACGTGCTCGCCGGCACGTTCCTGCTGCGCCAGGCCAACGGCCGCTACCGCAATCGTGCCGAACTGTTCGCGCCCGACGGCCGGCGCTGGTTCCAGGACAAGCTGACCCTGACCGGCTTCGAGCACGCGAGCGGCGTGATCGAGCGCGGCGATCGTCTGCAGGTGTTCGACACCGCGCTCGGCCGCCTTGCCGTCAACGTCTGCTACGACTGCGAGTTTCCGCTCTATGCGCGCCGCCAGTACGAGGCCGGCGCGCGCCTGCTGCTCGTGCCGAGCTGCACCGACACGCCCGCCGGCGCGACGCGCGTACGCGTCGGCTGCGCCGCGCGCGCGCTCGAAAACCAGATCCACGTCGTGCAGTCGGTCACCGCCGGCGACGCCGCGTGGAGTCCCGCGCTCGATACCAATACCGGCATCGCCGCCGTGTTCGCGCCCAGCGATCGCGGCCTGCCCGACGACGGCATCGTCGCGCAGGCGCAGCCCGGCACCCTCTGGTCGTACGCCGACGTCGACGCCGACGCGCTCGCGCGCGTGCGCCGCGACGGACAGGTTGCGAATGCGGCGGACTGGGATGCGCAGTTGCGGCCGGACGTCGCCGCCGCCGCCGTCGTGCGCTGACGCCGGCCGGCGCCGGGTTGCCGGACAGCACGGCCGGACACGTTCCGATCGCACGGAATCCGCGAGCGGCAATCCGGCTGCAGTGGGCGGCGAGGCCGCAGATGCACGGGTCCGGAACCGGCGCGTCGTCATGTGGGTCGTTCTTGACCCGCCCCGCGATCCGGGCCGGGTCGGCGCAGCCGCGCAGCCGTGTGCTGAAAAGTGGAAAAAATACTTTTGGCGGTTCCGGGCGGCGTAGTCTTGGCGCGGATCCTGCGACGTCGCTGCGCTCGTGTCCGCCAGCGGCGTGTCGAGCGGCGCGCGCCGGCCGCGAGGTGGAAATTGGGCTTTTTCGCGATTGCGATGTTCTGCTGAGAGTTCGCGCGTCGTTTCGCCACCTATGGGAACGTCGGGAAGCTTCGACTCCGGAAATCGCCGGAACCGGGGTTCTTGAGATGCCCGCATGGGGACGTCGAAAGCGTCGGCGTTTTCGCGGCGCCGTCATGCGCCGCTCGCGATCGGGCGCATGAGCGCTCGATCGGCGGGGCCGAGTCCGGGCCTGCGC
>NZ_DATIGT010000103.1:0-49926 GCF_035481375.1 Tahibacter sp. | reverse complement strand
ACACCCACCGAATCGCCCGCTGCCGACGCCGCCATCCGTCAGCGAACTCGATCCCGCCAGACCCGGAACGCATCGCCATGCCCACGACCGCCAGCCCCTTCGTCACGCTGTTCAACGCCTACGCCGATGCGACCGATGGCATTGGCACGCATCTCACGCGGCTCGTCGCGCGGCAGATCGCGGACGCGCCGCTGGTCGTGATCTACGCGACCGGCATCGTGATCTTCACCGGCGGGACGCGTGCGTCGACACCGATCCGCCAAGCGAATCCCGGGTTTCTCGAACTCGCCGGCATCTCGCATCTCGGACCTGCAATCGGTTCGCTCGCCGCCGCCGCGCAAGCCGGCGCCACGACGTGGAGCGACGACGCGCAGCGGCTCGCGCGGAACATCGCGGCCGCGCAGGCCGCGAACACGATCGACTACTGGCGCGGTCTCGGCGTCGCGGTCTGGACCCCGAACCTCGACGCGATCCGGAAGATGGTCGCCTATGCCTGCGCGCTGTCGTTGGACTTCATCGCGCGCTTTCAGCGCGATCCGCAGGCGCGCACCTTCGATGTACTGGTCCGCGACTTCCTCGAAACGCGCAGCGCCGCGTTCCCGGTACCGTTCGATCACGTGATGATCGCGACGTTCTGCCTGACCGGCCTGACCGGCACCTGCAGCGCGCTCGCGTTCCTGCGGCAGCAGGCGGTCGATTGGCGCCGGGCCTTCGTCGTCCTCGCCGGCGGCAACGGCGGGCCCGCGGCCGCGCTGACGCGCTGCACGAATCACTTCGTGCAGCTGCTGGACTATGTATCGGACGGCGAACTCGACGCCGGTCGCACGTTCCTGATCCCGATGAGCGTCAATCCGGACGATGCGACGCTCGACACGACGCTGCGGACACAAGTGGCCACGCTGTACGGCCGCGCGCAGCTGGCCGGCAAGCTGTTTCCGGCGTATCCGCGCTTCGTGCCGGCGGGCTGTCCGGAGTCCGTCGTCGCGCCGGCGACATCCGTCGTCCACGTTCCGCCGCGCGCGGCGTCGGCCGATGATCTGTTCGCATTCGTCGCGCGCCTGCGCTTCATGATGGAAGACCCGACGCAACTGCTGTCGAGTACCGTGGCGACGTACGTGCTCGACCAGCTGCGGGCGGGCAGGGCGCCCGAGGCGATCGACATTCCCGGTCTCGCCGCGTTTCGCGTCGCGTCGGCGTAGCGACGCCGGTCAGCCGCGCAGCAGCGTCCAGGCGGCGCCGAGCAGCGCGGTGGAGAGCAGGGTCCGTCCCATGCTCCATTTGAGGGAAAATGTTGTCATTGCGGCAAATGCAGCCAGGGCGGCAGCCGCCGGATCGAACGTCGCCGCAATCGGTACGTCGAGCCGCAGCCAGCCAGACGACCACGGCCGGACTTCGCGGAACAGCGTGTGCAGCGCGAACCAGACGCCGAGATTCGCGATGACGCCGACGACGGCGGCGGTGATCGCCGACAGCGCCGCGTGCAAGGTGCGGTTGTGGCGCAGCGCTTCGACGTAGGGTGCGCCGAGAAAGATCCAGAGAAAGCACGGCGCGAACGTGACCCAGGTCGCCAGCAGCGAGCCGACGACGCCGGCGACCCACGGCGCGAGTCCCGCCTGATGCTGATAGGCCGCCTGGAACGCGACGAACTGGACGACGAGGATCAGCGGACCCGGGGTGGTTTCGGCCAGGCCGAGACCGTCGAGCATCTGCCCGGGCGTGAGCCAGCGGAAATCCTCGACGACGCGCTGCGCGACGTAGGCGAGCACCGCGTAGGCGCCGCCGAACGTGACCATCGCGGTCTGGCTGAACAGCACGCCCTGCTGCGTGATGACCGCGTCCGACCCCAGCCAGGCGGCGATCAGGATCAGCGGCGCGAACCACAGCGCGACGGCGACGACGGTCACGGTCGCGGCGCGCCGCAGCGACGGCCTGGTGTGCGCGAGCTGGCCGCGTGCGAGCAGGCTGTCGACCAGGCAGGCGCCGTCGCTGCCGTCGCCGTCGGCCGCCGGCGCGGGGAACGCGCGCGGTACGAGATGGCGGCCGAGCGCGCCGAGCAGCGCCGCGCCGAGCACGATCAGCGGAAACGGCACGCCGAACGCGAAGATCGCGACGAAAGCCGCCACCGCGATGCCGATCGTCAATGAATGTCTGAGCGCGCGCCGCGCGACGCGCAGCACGGCTTCGACGACGATCGCGAGCACCGCGGCCTTGAGCCCGAACAACAGCGCGGCGACGAGCGGAACCTGACCCAGCGTCGCATAGAGCAGACTCAGCGCGAGCATGACCAGGCAGCCCGGCAGCACGAACAGCAATCCGGCGATCAGGCCGCCGGCCGTGCGATGCATGAGCCAGCCGATGTAGACGGCGAGCTGCTGCGCCTCGGGGCCGGGCAGCAGCATGCAGTAGTTCAGCGCATGCAGGAATCGCGATTCGCTGATCCAGCGGCGCTGTTCCACGATTTCACGATGCATCAGTGCGATCTGACCCGCCGGACCGCCGAAGCTGAGCCAGCCGATGCGCGCCCAGAAGCGCGTCGCTTCGGCGAGTCCGACGGGTTGCGGCGCGCCGCTCATCGCGCCGTCGCCATGCGGCGTTCGACGAGACGGTGTGCGGTCATGCCGGCCAGCATCGCCGGTACGAACCAGAGCGCTTCGATCGAGCCGACGCCAAGTCCCGCGAGCGCCGGTCCGGGACAATAGCCCGCGATGCCCCAGCCGATGCCGAAGATCGCCGCGCCGCCGATCAGACGCGCGTCGATCTGCCGCGCGTCGGACAGGCCGAAGCGATCGGCAAACAGCGGACGGCCGCGGCGCAGCACGCCGCGGAACAGCAGCAGCGTCGTCGCGGCGGCGCCGCCGAGCACGTAGAGCAGCGACGGATCGAACGCGCCCGACACATCGAGAAAACCCAGCACGCGCCGCGCGTCGGTCATGCCCGAGATCGCAAGTCCGAGACCGAACAGAGCGCCCGAGGCCAGCGCGGACAGCGTCACGCCGGACAGACCTGCGTGGCCGCTCATGCGACACCCATGAGGTGACGCACGACGAACGTCGTCGCGATCGCCGCCAGCAGAAACGTGAGCACGGCGGCGAACGAACGCCGCGAGAGCCGGCCCAGACCGCAGACGCCGTGGCCGCTCGTGCAGCCGTTGCCCATGCGCGCGCCGAAGCCGACGAGCAGTCCGGCGACGACGAGGCCGAGTCGCGAAAAGTCGCTGCGCAGATCCGGCGCTGCGGGTGCAAGGGCGAGATACGGCGCCGAAGCGGCGACGAGTCCGACAAGAAAGGCCGCGCGCCAGCCGCGATCGCCGCGAGTCCCGGACAGCAGGCCGCCGAGGATGCCGCTGACGCCGGCGACGCGCCCGTTCAGCCAGAGCAGCAGTGTCGCGGCCAGCCCGATCAGCATGCCGCCGGCCAGCGCGGAGATGGCATCCACGGCTTGATCCTTGAATTAGACTTTTCTAAATTAGAATCGCCTCATCGGGGAGTCAAGCCATGGCTGCACGCAAGGCCGGCCGTAAACGCGTCGCGCGCGTCTCCGGCCTCGGCGCGATGGCCGGCCACGCCGCGGAAGCCGCCGGTCTGCTCAAGGCGCTCGCGCATCCGGCGCGGCTGCTCGTACTGTGCCGGCTCGTCGACGGCGAAGCCTCGGTCGGCGAACTCCAGCCGATCGCAGGCCTGAGCCCGTCGGCATTGTCGCAGCACCTCGCCGTGCTGCGCGCGCTCGACCTCGTGACCACGCGGCGCGAGGCGCAGACGATCCACTACGCGATCGCCGACACGCCGGCGCTCGGCGTGTTGCGGGCGCTGCATGCGGCGTATTGCGGCCCAACGCGCCGGTGAGAGATTTGGTGCATCCACGTCACTGAATCCATGGGCGCTGCGCGTCTCGTTCGGCGCCGTCATCCCGATTCGTCGAGGCATGGCTCATGACGACACGACGCTCGAACGGCAAGTCACGGCACGATCCGGTCCGGCACGACGTGCCGATGCGGCAATGGACGATCCTCGCGCAGGATCCCGGCGTTCCGGCAGCCGACGGGAGCGCGCTCACGACGACGGTATCGGTGCCGGCCGAGCGCCTGGAACGAGGGCCCAAGGGGCATCGTGTCCATGTGATCGACTACGACGCGTCGGCCGACCGGTTCTATCGTTCCCGCACGACCGGCGTGACATCGGATCCCTTTGCCGGCGTCACGGATATACGGCAGCTCGTGCGCGATCCGTATTTCCACCAGCAAAACGTCTATGCGATCACCATGGCCACGCTGTGCGAGTTCGAAGGCGCGCTGGGGCGGCCGGTCAACTGGGGTTTCCGCGATCCTAGCCATCAGCTGAAGGTATCGCCGCACGCATTCGCCGACGCGAACGCCTACTACTCGCGCGACTCGGAGAGCCTGAACTTCGGCTACTTCTCCGACGGCTCCGGCACGCTGGTTTTCACGTGTCTGTCTCACGACATCGTCGTGCATGAAACGACGCACGCGCTGCTCGACGGGCTGCGCCCGTTCTACTTGAAGCCGTCGTCGACGGACCAGGCGGCTTTCCACGAAGGTTTTTCCGATATCGTCGCGCTGCTGTCGGTGTTCCGCAGCGAAGAAGTCGTGCAGAAGGCGCTGGCGCCGATCACGCAGAAGGACCGCCGGATCCCGCTGGGCCAGCTGACCGAGGAGGATCTCACGGGCACGTCGATCGCGAAGCTTGCCGAGCAGATGGGGGCGGCGCTCGAAGGTGTACCCGCTGCGGCACTGAGGGAATCGCTGAAGATCAAGCCTGATCGTCGTCACTACACGAGCGAGCCGTTCGCGGAAGAACATGACCGCGGCGAGCTGCTCGTCGCCGTCGTCGTACGAGCGTTCGTGAAAACCTGGCTGCGCCGGCTCGCGCTGCGTCGCGACGACTATGTCGGCGGCATCAATGTCGCCGTCGTCGCGGAGGAGGGCGCGACTGCCGCGCGGCAGCTGCTGCGGATCTGCATTCGTGCGCTCGACTACCTGCCGCCGGTCGATCTGACGTTCCCCGACTATCTGAGCGCGTTGCTGACCGCCGATCTTCAGCTCTATCCGGACGACGACAAGTACCGCTACCGCGAGACGCTGACCGAGACCTTCGCTTCGTTCGGCATCGAGCCGGCCAACCGGGATCGTGCCGACGGCGCCTGGGATCCACCCTGCGGCGATTTCTCGATGGCCGGCACGCATTTCGAACGCATGCAGCGCGATCCGACCGAAGTGTTCCGCTTCATCTGGGAAAACCGCGACGCGCTTTGCGTCGAGCCGAATGCGTTCACGCGCGTCATCTCGGTGCGGCCGGTGGTCCGCGTCAGCAACGACCGGGCGATTCTGCGCGAGACCGTCGTCGAGTACGTGCAGACGCTCAAGGTGTGGGCGAACGAACTTGCCGGGATGGGCATCGAGAAACCGGACGGCATGCGCGGCTCGCGCCTGATCACGCTTTACGGCGGCGGCAGTCTGATCTTCGATGAATTCGGACGCCTGAAATTCCACATCACCACCGGCGTACGCAGCACCAGGCAGTCCGATCGACTACGCAGCCTCTGGCAGCGCGGTCACTTCCAATCAAACGATGCGTCCGCCCGGATCGCCAAAATGCATCGCGACCGGGTGCTGCGGCCGGTGCAGACCCTGCAGGAGGGATGGTGATCATGGCAGCCCGAACGAAGACGGCGGAACCGCGTACGACGAGAAAGCCCGCGGCGAAGAACCTGCCGGCAGCGAAGAAGACGCATGCCGGCGCGCGCGCCGCGAAGAAGCCGAATGCAAAACCGAATCGCGTCACGCTCCGCAGCTACGATGTCGGGTTCGGCGACTGCTACCTGTTGACGTTCCACTACGCGGCGATGGAGCGGCACGTGCTCATCGACTTCGGTTCCACGCGCCTGCCCAAGGACAAGGTCGGTACGGGCAACTACATGGAACGCGTCGCGAAGCGCATCGCCGAGGACTGCGGCGGCAAGCTGCACGCCGTCGTCGCGACGCACCGCCACAAGGACCACATCAGCGGATTCGCGATGAAGAACGGGAAAGGGCCGGGCGCCATCATCCGCGCGCTGAATCCCGAACTCGTGATCCAGCCCTGGACCGAGGATCCCGAAGCGCGACGGGACGCGACGAAGCCGTCGAAGAACCTCAGCGCTGCGCGCGCGCGGCGCGCTCTGCATGTCGGCGCGCTCGCGGACATGAACCGCTATGCGGGCTTCGTCGTTGAATCGAGCCGTCGCCTCAAGGGCGCGCATCTCAAGGGGCTGCGCGAGCAGCTCGAGTTTCTCGGCGACGACAACGAACTGGCGAACCGCGACGCGATCACGAACCTGATGACCATGTCGCCGAAACGCAGCTATGTGTACTTCGGCGCAAAGTCCGGACTCGACGCCTTGCTGCCCGGCGTGACGACGCGCGTGCTGGGACCGCCGACGCTCGATCAGACGCGCTCGATCGCCGTGCAGCGCAGTTCCGACAAGGACCAGTTCTGGCATCTCAATGCCGAGCGCGCGGGCTTCTGGTCGAAACGTGCGGCCATTGCCGCAGCGCCGGAAATCGCTTTCGCACCGTTGTTCCCCGATCATGTCGAGAAGCGTCCGCCCTGGGACGCCGGCTGGTATCGCTATCACGCGCAGCGCGAGCACGCCGAATCCATGCTGTCGATCGTGCGCTCGCTCGACGACCAGATGAACAACACGAGTCTCATCCTGCTGTTCGAAGTCGGCAGGAAGCTGCTGCTGTTCCCGGGCGATGCGCAGTACGAGAACTGGATGTACGCTCTCGGGCAGCCCGGGATGCGCAAGCTGCTCGGCAAGGTCAGCCTGTACAAGGTCGGTCATCACGGCAGCCTCAATGCGACACCCAGGGATCTTTGGAGCGGATTCGCGCAGCGCGGCACGAAAAGGGGCGCCGACCGCCTGATGTCGTTCCTGTCGACCTGCGACAACGTGCACGGCAGTGAAGACCGCCACACCGAAGTGCCGCGGCGTCCGCTCGTGGACGCGCTGAGCGAGGAATCGGAACTGCATGACACGCGGCGCCTTCGCAACGACGAGTATTCGATCGTGCGGACGATTCCGGTCTAGGCTGGGCCGGTTTGCCGGCTGATTCCGGTGGCAGACGTCTCGATTTCTCCGTTCGGTCCGCTAGCACCGGGACGGGTTTCCGCCCGACCGTCGCGCCCGGCGCGCGGCGAGACCTCCGATCCGGCTTGCGATACGGGCAAGAGCGCGGGTACGACTTGAGCATGTCGAGTCCCGATGATTTCGAACGGCTGGTCGCTGATTTGCCCGCGGAGCGCATGGAGCGTGCGGCTGGACGTGTTCAAGCCGGGGTAAAGATGGCGGGATAGATCCGCGCTGTTCCCGCCGCACCGCGGGCAAGGGCGGGCCGACGATCATGTTTGGCGCAGGCGTTACGCGATACACGGTTCGCGCGCTTCTTTCGATATGGACCTCGCTTCGATACGAAGGCGAGGCGGAAGGACCGTTCGACCCGGATGGCCTGTTCGCGCGCCTTTCCGGTCGCCAGTCTGTCACGGGGCGGAGCCTTTACGCACCGACGTTCACCGATTTCTGGAACAATGCCCGGTTCGTCACTGCCGACAGGATTTCCGACCGTGCCGCATTATTCCGGTCCGCTGCTGACCCTCGCCGCCAACGACACGCTGCTCGCCGCCCGCGACTGCGGCGCGGCCGCGTGGACCGGTTCGCTCGACCTGGATCGTTCGCAGAGCGAGGCGCTGCTCGGTGCCGATACCTGGCAATGGCGCGGCGAGCGCTATCCGTATGCGCAGAAGCTCAAGGAACGCACGATCTATTTCTGGGACGGCGACGCGTTCTGTGCGATTTCGCGGTTCTCGGGTTCGCTGACCAAGCTCGTGCCGACCGACTGGGGCGCACCGACGTTCGAGATCGACGGTATCAAGATGCTGCCGACGGCGACCGTGTCGCCGTTCGAGGACGCGCGGCGCAAGGTGGCGCTGATCGAACCGCGCGGCAAGGTTGTCCTCGACACCTGCGGCGGACTCGGCTACTTCGCTGCCTGCTGTCTCGAATCGGGCGCGGCGCGGATTCAATCGTTCGAGAAGAATGCCGACGTGCTGTGGCTGCGCACGCTGAACCCCTGGTCGCCGGATCCGGAGGCGCCCGGCATCGACGGACGCTTGCAGCTGACGCATGCCGACGTGTCGCAGGCGATCGCGCTGCTCGGCGATGCCTCGGTCGGCGCGCTGCTGCACGATCCGCCGCGTTTCGGCATCGCGGGCGAGCTGTATGCGCAGGCGTTCTACGATCAGCTTGCGCGCGTGCTGCGCCGCGGCGGGCGGCTGTTCCACTATACCGGCACGCCGAACAAGCTCACGAGCGGCCGCGACGTGCCGCGCGAAGTCGCGAAGCGGCTGGAAAAGGCGGGCTTCGCCGCACAGCTCGCGCTCGACGGCGTGCTTGCGACGCGGCGCTGATCGGCGCGTGATGCTCGGTCGAAGCCGTTTCCGGACAGGCGGTCGGGCGCTTCGGACAGGCGCAGGACGAAGCCGTTCGCATCGACGCGATGGCACGAGCGATGCGCGCCGAGGCCGGCGGGCAGCGAAAGCGTCCCGAACGCCGATGCGGCGTACTGGCCGTGGACCGACGTGTTCGCGAGGCGCGCCGACCAGCGGTTGGCCGCGCCGTTCCGGCGCAACACGTCCCAATTGAGAAACAGATACAAACCGCCGGTCGATGCGTCGTCGACGACGGCCGGACATTGGATGTGGATCGTTGCGGACTGCACGCGCATCCAGCCGTCGCTGCAGTCGCGGTTGACGACCATCGCATGGGTCGGCCCGAGTCTAGAGCAACCGCACGACGCTGTCCGCGAGCGCCTCGCGGCGGGCCCCGCCGTTCCAGGGGAAATCATAGTGAACATTGTGCAACGTTCTCTAGTATCTTTTGCGTCGCGTGCGCCGATACCGACGGCGCAGGGACCGACACGATGACGCCGACGCCTCGACCCGCCCGCGAGTGGCTTCGCGACACCTACTGGTACTGCCCGGCGGCCGACATGCCGGCCTTGCGCACCGAGGCAACCGGCGTCTTCGCCTGGGTCGTCGATCAGACCGTCTGGCACGTCACCGGCGGTGCCGACGGCTATTTCTGGGGCGTGGCGAGCACCTTGCTGACGCCGGCCGGCGACACGCCGGACGCGTCGCAGAAAAAGCGATTCGACGTTCTACGCGAGCATCACGCCCGACGGCGCCGTCCACATCACCTTCGTGCGCTCGTCCGCGGCGACGACGATCGGCACCGGCTGCCTGCGCGGCGAGGGCGGCCATGCGCGGTTCGTCATGCAGATGTCGTCGGGACCGGGTAGTGCGCTCGTCGTGCACTGGGCGCAGATGCGTCAGGTGTCGCCGGACGACCCGGCGTGGCACGACCTGCCCGGTGCCGGCGTTTCCGTGCCCGATCTCGTGGGGGGCATCACAGCGCCGCAATCGGCAGGTTGACGCCGTGGGGCTCGAAACGGGTAGGGTTCGGACTGCGCAAGGCGCTTTCGAAAACCGTCACCGGAGATACCGCGATGCCGACACGTCCTATCGCTCCGCTGCTCGTGGAACCGGCCGCGCCATTCGTGGAATCGCAGTCCGCGGCGGCGCAGGGCGACGGCGATCTCGCCGAACTCGCGCAATGGCGCTATCGCCTGGACTACCGGCACGAGCACCTCGCGCACGATGAAGTCGTCGTTGCCGTCTCGTTCAACGTCACGCCGTCGGAAGACGCCGAGGTCACCGCCGACACGCCGCCGTGCGTCGACTTTCGCTATCGTGCGGTGCTCGTCTACAGCGAAGACGGCGAACGCATCGAGGCGCTGCAGCTGGCGCGCGCGCAGGTCGAATCCGGACCGGGCGATCGCTGGCCGGATGCCGACTACCGCGCGCCGAGCGGCGCGGCGGTCGACCTCGGCAACGGCAGTGGCGACGACGCGATCCGCCGCTATGTCTTCGATCCGCCGGTACCCGCGGAGAACTGGCCGGGCATCGGCCTGAGCTTCACCGCGCTGGGGCTCGGCGATCTGCAGAACGCGTCGGCGTCGCTCGCCGCCGTGCGCAACGGCAATCTCGGCGAACCGACCGTCGACGAGCACGTCTTCCGCTCCGCCATCGCGACGACGCAGCCAGTGTCGCCGTTCCTGCGCTGGTCGCAGGACGTGCCGATCGATGCGCTTGGCGGCGACGCGGCATCGGCGCTGGACGCCTTGATGCAGCGGTGGTTCGGCGAGCGCCGCATCGGTCAGCGCATCGCGCTGCAGTCGGCCTACGCCTATCGCATCGATCCGGCAGACCCCGAGGCGTCGCCGCTGGTCCGGCTGCCGGTCGTGCTGTTTCCGGTCCAGCCGTATGCCGCGGCGACGGCCGGCGAGATCGCCGGCGCGCTGGCCGCCTGGAGGAGCGCGAACGCGCCGGTGCCGGCCGGTGCATGGCTGCTGTCGCTCGCGCTGTACTCGCAGCTCGATACGCGCCTGCGCCAGCCGCTGCTCGAGGTCTCGCGATTGACCCTGTCCGCCTGAAACGCGCCGGTGCGGCGGAGGAATGCTGCGACGTCACGGTACGAGTAGAAAAGCGGCTCGAATGCACATGTCGCACATGTGGTTACATGGAATTCGCATGACGCGCCGAAGTCCGCGCATCGACAATCCGAAGCCTGACGGCCGCGCCGCGCACCGGCCCCGCCGTCGAGGCGCGGTGACGGAGCGTCGCGTGCTCGTACCCGTCGATGAAGCTGCATTTCAAGGAAGGATCGAGCCAGTGGCGGGCTGCGGTGCAGGTGCGCGAGCACCGCTATCCGATCAAGTCGCGGGGTGTCCTGGAATTGCGCGGCCATGCCGGCCCGATTTCTGGGTGTCCCGGATTGCTCCGATTTCTGGGTGTCCCGAATTGCTCCGAATTGCTTCCCGAGTTGCTGTGTCCTCGGAATCCGAATTGCTGGGTGTCCTCGGAATCCCCTCGGAATCACTCGATTCTCTGGGTGTCCCGGAATGAATCGACGTGTCCTGCCTTTGCGGTCATCCGCGCGGCGCGCGAGGCTGCTCGAGGCAGTCCGATCGCTGCGCGGGTTTTGCGGGATGTCGGTGGGTGTCCTGGAATTGCGCGGCCATGCCGGCCCGATTTCTGGGTGTCCCGAATTGCTCTCGGAATCACCCGATCTTCTGGGTGTCCCGGAATGAATCTCCCGGAATGAATCACCGGAACCAGGAACCCGTACGGGGTCAGTCGCTTAGCGCAAAGTCGATCGCCGCGCACACCGCTGCGGCCTGCGCGGCGTTGCACTGCCCGGGCGTGGTGCGCGGGCTGTCGGGATAGACCTCGGTCGTCGTCGTGTAGCGCGCGTTGGTCATGCCGGTGCAGAGGCCGAGTTTCCGGACCGGATAGTGGATCACGCCGGGTGCGATCACGGGCGAGCCGATGATGTTGCCGTTCGCATCGGCCGGCGCGATGTGCGTGATGCGTTCGACCGCGGCGATCACGGCCTGCTGGAATCCGGGCTGCGGGTTGTCGCTGTCGCCGACGACATAGAAGCCGTCGGGAATCGTGTCGGGTTCGTACGCCTTGCCGTCGCGCGCCGCCAGCGCGGGCCGGAACTCGGTTTCGTCGCTGTCGGTGGTCTCGTGCAGGTCGACGTGCACGAGCACGTTCGGAACTGTTGCGACGAGGCGCATCAACGCGGCCGATTCCTCGGCCGGACTGTTGTCGCGGAACGAGCGGTTCGGATCGACCGCGTCGGCGTTCCAGCGGTGGATGCGCTCGTAGGCCCATGGACTCACGCAGGGCGCGACGAGCAGATTCACGCGGCCGGCGTACTCGGCGGCATGCCGTTCGACGAACTGCAGCGCGCCATGTACGCCGCTGGTTTCGTAGCCGTGCACCCCGCCGGTCACGAGCACGCCGGGCAGATCGTTGCGCCAGTCGCGGCTGCGGATCGCAAGCAGCGGATAGCGATCGGGTCCGCCGTCGTCGGATGCGTACTCGAGCTGCCCGTATTCGACGACGTCGAACCGCGCGCGCAGCCGATCGATCGCGCTGATCACGTCCGCCGCATAGCTGCGCCGGCGCGCCTGCCGCGAACGCCATGCCGCCTTTTCCGCGTCGCCCCAGGGCTGGCCGGGAGTGCCGATGGGATAGGTGTGCGCGTCGGTCATTGCGGGGCTCGCTGGGCAGGGAAGGGCAGAGCCGCGCACTGTAGCACCGGCGCCGGGCGCGCCTGCGCCATCCGCACTAGCGATACAGCCCGACGACCGTCGAGGTTCCTTTGACGAGCAGATTGCCGGTCCACTGCAGCGCGAGACCGGCCGGCGGCGGGTCGCCTTTTTCGATCAGCGTCGGGCGTTTCGGGATCGCGTCGTCGAGCACCTCGAAGCTCGCGACGTTGCGCATGGCGCCGGGCTTGCCCGACTGTTTGAACAGGCGGATCTGGTTGTCGGCGAACTGCGAGCCGCCGGCTTCTTCGTCGGCGATGAGGCCGGCGATGTCGTCGAGGGACAGGTTGGCCGGAATCGAGCGTTGGTACATGCGGTTCTCCGGAAGATTCGTCGGCTACGGCGTGCAGTCGATCAGTACGCCGGCACTCGACAGCGCCGCGTTGATGCGCGCGATGCCGCCGGTGTCGGCGTCGCGATTGAGCTGGCTGATGCGCGCGGCGATCGCGTTCGCGTCGGACTGCTCGCTGTCCGGGACCGTCAGGCCGAGCGTGCCGGCAGCCGTTTGCAGGCTCGCCGCCGTGCGCTTCGGGTTGTTGCTGAACAGGCTGCGCGTGTTGCAGGCCTTCGCGTCGTACTGCGCCGGGGTCAGTGCGACGATGTCGCGGATGTCGCTGTCGGCGGCGTCCTTGGCCTGCTTGGCCGTCGCCTGGATGTAGCCGATCGCCGAGAGCAGCGTGCCGGCGCGTTCGTAGGCCTGGAGATCGGCATAGGCGTCGTCGGCGGTATAGGCGCCGAGATCCTCGTTCATGCCCCTGAGGATGTTCAGGCGCAGCGCCGCGCGATTCGCATCCATCGCGGCGACGAGCGCGATCACGGTCTGTTCGTAATACAGCGTCTGATCGACGACCGCCGTGCCGCCCGTCAGCAGCGTGCCCGCTGCGGCGTAGTGGGTCTTCGCCGCGACGCCGTCGGTCAGCGTGCCGGCGACGCCGATGGCCAGCTCGGCGAGACTCGTGGCCAGATCCGTCATCGTCTTCTGCCGGCGCAGCGTCGAAATGAAGTCGACGTAGGCCGCGTCGATCATGATCAGGCGCCGCTGCAGCAATTGGTTGCGCTGCGCGACGCTGGTCGCGGCCATGAGTTCCTCGGCGGCGACCGGCAGCGGCGCCGGCTGTCCGGCCGTCGGGCCCGACGGCCGGTCCAGCGTCGTCGGCGCGCCGCCGCGGATCGCCTGGCTGCAGCCGCCGAGCGCGACGAGCAGCAGCAGCGCGGCGAGGCCGCCGAGCCGACGCAGGCGGGCGAGTAGCCGCGCGCCGTCGGCGCACGTCCGTTCGAAGCGATGTCGCATGACCGATTCCCCTGTCCGGCGTGGTGGCGCACTGTGGAGCATCCGGCAGCTCTGCCGGCTGCCGCAGGAACGACGCGCGTTGCGCACGGCGTTCCCGACGGTTGGCCGATAGTGCCGCCTGCGCGCGGCACGGCTCAAGTGGACAAGGCGAATTTTTTCGCCGAAGCGACCGCGCCGATGTTGCCCGCCGCGGGCATGAGTGGAAAGTGCGTCGTTTTACGCTTTAGCCGCGGCGTCAGGCCGGTTCGACGAGCGCCGGCGCGGACCCGGCGGCCGCGACCGGCGCGTCGAGGAACTGCAGTCGTGCAAGTTCCGCGTACAGACCGCCCTGGGCCAGCAGTTGCGCGTGCGTGCCTTCGGCGACGACGCGGCCGTGATCGAGCACGACGATGCGATCGGCGCGCAGCACGGTCGACAGGCGGTGCGCGATGACGAGCGTCGTGCGGCCCTGCATCAGCGTGTCCAGCGCCTGCTGCACGGCGCGCTCGCTCTGCGCGTCGAGTGCGCTCGTGGCTTCGTCGAGCAGCAGGATCGGCGCGTCCTTCAGCAGTGCGCGCGCGATCGCGATGCGCTGCTGCTGGCCGCCGGAGAG
Organism: Tahibacter sp.; assembly: GCF_035481375.1. Taxonomy (GTDB): domain Bacteria; phylum Pseudomonadota; class Gammaproteobacteria; order Xanthomonadales; family Rhodanobacteraceae; genus Tahibacter. The sequence continues at coordinate 35,811 of NZ_DATIGT010000103.1, read as the reverse complement.
ACGCGTGCCGCGTTCGCCGAGTTCGGTGTCGAGGCCGTCCGGCAGCGCGGCGATGAAATCGGCCGCGTGCGCGGCGCGCACCGCGGCGTCGAGTTCGTCGTCGCCGGCGTCGAGGCGGCCGTAGCGGATGTTCGTGCGCGCGCTCGCGGCGAACAGCGTCGGCTGCTGCGGCACGAGGCCGATGGCCTTGCGCAAGTCCGCCGGATCGAGCGTGCGGATATCGACGTCGTCGACGAGGACTCGGCCCGCTTCGGGATCGTGGAAGCGCAGCAGCAGCGAGAACAGCGTGCTCTTGCCGGCGCCGGAAGGCCCGACGACGGCAACGGTTTCGCCGGGCCGGACGTGCAGGCTGAAGTCGGCGAGCGCCGGTCGGTCCGGCTGCTGCGGATAGCGGAAGTGCAGATGCTCGATGCGCACGTCGCCGCGCAGTCGCGAAGGCAGGAACGCGGGGTTCGCCGGTGCTTTGATCCGCGGCGTTTCGGCGAGCAGCTCGGCGATGCGCCCCATGCCGCCGGCCGCGCGCCGCACTTCGTTCCAGACTTCGGCGAGCGCGCCGACCGAGCCGCTGCCGATCACGGCGTAGAACACGAACTGCGCGAGCGTGCCGGGAGTGATGCGCTGCGCGATCACGTCGTGCGCGCCGAGCCAGAGCACGATCGTGAATGCGCCGAACACGAGGCTGATGCCGAGCGCGGTCATCGTCGCCTGCGTCGCGATGCGCCGGCGAGCGGCCGCGATCGCGGCCTGCAGCGCGGCGGCGAACCGGCCGCGCTCGTAGGGTTCGTGCGCGTGCGCCTGCACCGTGCGGACGGCACCGAGCGTCTCCGCCGCGAGCGCGTTCGCATCGGCGATGCGGTCCTGGTTCGACCGCGCGATGCGCGCGAGGCGCTTGCCGCCGAACACGAGCGGCAGCATCGTCAGCGGAATGCCGAGCAGCGCGAAGCCCGCGAGCCGCGGGCTCGTGACGAACAGCATCACGAAGCTGCCGATCACCGTGACGCCGCTGCGCAGCGCCGCCGACAGCGTGAAGCCGATGACGATGCGCAGCAGCTCCGAATCGGCGATCAGGCGCGACACGAGTTCGCCGCTGCGGTTGCGGTCGTGGAACGCCGCGTCCATGCCGATCAGGTGCGCGTACAGGCGCTCGCGCAGGTCGGCGACGATGCGCTCGCCGAGCAGCGAAATAAAGAAGTGGTGCGCGGCGCTCGCGACGCCGAGACCGACGGTGAGGCCGAGCATCAGCGCGAATGCGCGGTCGATGTCGGTGCCGGCCTGCGCGAGGCCTTCGTCGATCACCGCGCGGAACGACATCGGCAGGATCAGCGTCGCGGCGCTCGTCGCCGCCAGGGCGGCCAGCCAGCCGGACAGCAGACCCGGATGCCGGCGTATCAGCGGCCACAGCGCGCGCAGGCTGCCGATGGGGGCGTTGCTCGTCGGTTCGGGCATGGTCGCTGCGGCGGTCGGCGAGCCGACGACTTTAGTCCCTTTGTTGCATGGATGCCAGTCTGCGCGTCGCCGACAATTTCTCGTATGGTAGAAAGGTTGCTACGTCTTGTTGTTGACTTGTTGTCAGGGGGACAGAAGCGACACGGCGCCGACGAGTCCGCGCGCGTTCCCGCGCGCCGGCTGTCGCGTGCGCAGGCGACCCCTGCGGTGTAGACAACGACGCACTTCCATCAATCGAGAGGATTTCGCAATGGAAACCAAGCAGAAGCTGTTTGCGTTCAAGCTGGCCGCGAAAGAAGACGCAAAGCGTGAAGCCGCCAAGGCCGACGCCCAGTGGAAAGGTCGTGACGGCGCCGCGGTTGCGGGCTGCACCGACTACATCTGGGTGGGCAACCTGCGCTACACCAGCGCCGGCGGCGCGGCGGATCGCGGCGTCTATTGCTGAATAGACGCAGCCTGCCTGAAGGGCCCGGCAACCGCCGGGCCCTTTGCGCTTTTTCTGCAGCCATCGCGCAATGACCCAACGCATTCTGATCGTCACCCGCCGCGCGGACATTCACGCGGATCTCGTCGTCGAGCGCATCGCGGCGAGAGGGCACCGGCCGTTCCGGCTGAATCTCGATGAATTTCCTGCGGCGTTCGGCGTCGACCTCGCGTTCGCCGGCGGACGCTGGCAGGGCGCGTTGACCTACCGGCCCGGCGGCGACGTGCTCGCGCCCGACGACATCGGCGCGGTCTGGACGCGCAAGCCCGCCGACTTCGCGTTCGAGAGCACCGACCTCGGGCCGCAGGAGAAAGCCTATGCGGCCGAGGAGACCGAACACGTGCTGCTGGGACTGCTGCATTCGCTCGACTGCCGCTGGATGAGTCATCCGGCCGCGGTGCGCGCCGCGCAGTGGAAAGGCGAGCAGCTGCTGCGCGCGGCGCGCATGGGATTCCGCGTGCCCGCGTCGCTGATCGCGAATGCTCCGGAGCCCGTACATCGCTTCCGCGCCGCGGTCGGCGGCGACATCGTGTTCAAGACCATGGCTTCGCCGTTTCTCGGCGCCGACAAGGTCGAGCCCGACGACTGCGTCGCCACCGGCGTTGCGACGACGCGGATCACCGACGACTATCTCGACATGCTCGATTCGCTGCGCGAAGTGCCGTGCTTCTTCCAGGACCACATCGCAAAGGCCTACGAGCTGCGCGTCACCGTGATCGGCGATCGCGTGTTCGCTGCGCGCATCCATTCCCAGGACGACGCCCGCACGCGGACCGACTACCGCGACTTCTCCGCGGCGATCCGCTACGACGCGTTCGACCTGCCGGCCGACGTCGCGCAGCGCTGCCGCGATTTCGTGCACAGCTACGGACTGACCTACGGCGCACTCGATCTCATCGTGACGCCGGCCGGCGACTACGTGTTTCTCGAAAACAATCCGGGCGGCCAATTCCTGTTCGTCGAGCAGCTCGTGCCGGAGCTGCGCATGATCGATGCGGTCGCCGACTATCTGATCGCCGGAGCGCGCGGTGAACGCTAGTGCCGGATCGGTGCACGCGGCGATCCGCGAGCTCGAGGATCACGCGCAGGGCAGGGTGGTCGTGTTCGGCGCGACGAGTCTCGACATCGACCTGCTGCCGGCGCTCTACGAGACGCTGGGCGGTATCGGGCATGGCGAGCGCCTGGACGTCGTCGTGTTCTGCCGCGGCGGCTCGGTCAACGCGGCGCGGCGCATCGCGCTGCTGTTCCGCGAATTCGCCGGGCGCCTGCGTTTCATCGTGCCGCACTTCTGCGAGTCGGCCGGCACCATCATGGCCCTGGCCGCGGACGAGATCGTCGCGGGCCCGCTCGCGATCTTTTCGCCGACCGATCCGCATCTGAGCGCCGACGGCGGCAGCGGCCCGTCGGCGCTGTCGGCGCAGGACGTCCGCCTGTTTCCGCAGATGAGTCGCGACTGGTTCGGCATCGACGAAAAAACCGCGCAGGAGCGCGCGCTGCCGCAGCTCTGCGAGAGCATCTTCCCGACGACGCTGACCTCGTTCTACCGCTGCACACGCGAAGTGCAGGTCATCAGCAACGAACTGCTCGCGCTGCATCTGCCCGATCACGCGGCGCAGCGGCGCCAGGCGATCGCCGATGCGCTGCTGTTCGATTTCCACTCGCATACCTTTGCGCTGACGCGCGACGATCTTGCGCGCATCGGCCTGCCGGTATCGCGCGATCCGGCGATCGAGCGCATCGCCTGGGCGATCGCGCGCGAGGTCCGTGCGCGCATCGGCGCGGAGTCGCGCGGATCGGCCGACGCGGACTGGTACGACGCGATCCTGATCACGCGCGACGAAGGCATCCGCCGCCGGCGCAGCGTCGATGCGCCGGCCGCGGTCTGGGAAGCGCTGGCCGCGCGTTGATGGCGCTCCCGGGCCACATCGCCGAGATCTGCCGCTGGTGGCTGCTGTGCGCGCTGCTCGTGGCCGCATTCGGCAAGACGTTCGCGTTCGCGCGCTTTCGTGCGGAACTCGCCGCGTCGTTTCCGGAACTGCGCGGCGGCGTCGCCGCGGTAGCCCCGGCGATCGTCGCGGTCGAATGGCTGCTCGTCGTGCTGATCGCCTGCGGCGGCGACCCGGCTCGCGGCGGCATGGCGGCTGCCGCCGCGCTGTTCGCGGCGATGACGCTGGTCGTCGCCGTCGCGCTCGTGCAGGACAGAACCGTCGTCTGCCGCTGCTTCGGCGGAGCAGGGCATGCCGTGTCCGGCTACGACCTGCTGCGCAATGGCCTGCTGATCGGTGCGGCCGGCTTCGGCGCCTGGATGCCGACGGTGTCGGGTGTCGACGTGTTCGCGCAGATCGCGCTGGCCGCGATCGGGTTCATGCTGTTCCAGCTCTCGACGAACCTGCGCGACATCGCGACCGTGCTGCGGATCGAAGCCGGACTGTCATGAGTCCGACGTCGATCGAGCCGAGCCTCATGAGTTTCGTCGTGGCCGTGCTCGCCGTCGTCGTCGCCTTCGTGCTGTTTCTCGTGCTGCGGCTCGCCGCCGTCGTCAGCGCGCAGGCCTATCTGCGGTCGCCAACCGCGGTGCCGGCGGGCAGCACGTTGCCGGCGTTTTCCGGACGACGTCTGCGCGACGGCGCGCGGCTGTCCGGCGATTTTCTGTCGGGCCAGGCTGCCGTGCTGGTGTTCCTGTCGCCCGACTGCGAGGACTGCCGGCGGCGCATCGCCGAACTCGCGACGCTGTATGACGCGATCCGCCGCTCGGGCGTCGGATTCTTCGTCGTCAGCGCGCGCTCGAAGCGGCGCATGCGCGCATTTCTGCAGGACTCGCCGCTGCTCGGTCATGTCCTGCTCGTGAGCGCCGCGGTTCGGCGCGCGCTCAATCCGCGCAACGCCGCGCCGTTCTATATCTTCGTCGACGACGAGCGGCGCGTGCTCGCGAGCAATTTCATCGGCGATGCGGACTGGGCGAGTTTCGTCGCGCAGATCCGCGAATCGGATGCGGAGATCGACGCGGACGGCCCCGGCGCGCGGCAGCCGGCATCGACGGAGGTTTCCGCCGCCTGATTCGAAGCGAGGCCGGGCGCGCAGCGCGCGCCCGGCCGGTTCGGTGTCTGGCGCTGCACGGACGGCTGCTGGCAGCTCGCCGGCGTCGCGCGTATCCGACATATGCGACTGGCCGCGCCGCAGCAGCGGTCCGCGGCGCAGGCCGCTGGAGGCCGACTCGCCGTAGTGCGCGTCGGTCGTCACGAGCAGGTTGCCGTGAACCGTCGTGCGGATCGCCGCGCCGACCGTCTCGCTGTCGCTCGATCCGTGCAGCGAGGCGCGCTTGACGTCGCGCAGCCGATTGAACGACACGGTGACGTCGTACGCGCCGATCTTCACGTCATAGGCCGAATCGCCGGTGTGCTCGAACGTGTTCCGGCGGATCCAGCCGCTGCGCTGCCGATCGCCGCGACGGGAATGCAGGAACGCGATACCGATCGATCAGGCCGCAACCGGCCGACGGCTGTCCCGTCTCCGGCGGCGGGCGAGCAGCACGACGCCGGCACCCGCGAAACAGGCCGCGCCGAAGGCCATGGCGACCAGCAGCGGATGGTTGAAATTCCGCCGTTCGCGGTAATCCATGATGTGCAGCATCCAGGCGACGTCGAAGATGCGCCAGACGCGGTTGCGGCGTTCGAGGACGTCGCCGGTGACCGCGGAAACGTAGAGCGTCGTGTCGATGTCGTCGGCGACCGGCACGCGCCAGAGCGACCCGGAATGGTTGCGCGTTTCGAGATCCGGTCCGCCGAGCCGCTGCGCGGCCTGCACCGTGCCGGGTCCGGCGTAGTCGGCCTTCGCGATGGCTCGCGCCAGCGCCGCGTCGACCGGCTGCGGCTGGCCGCTGCGCGCGCCGTAGCGGCGGTCGCCCGCATCGCTGCGAACGATGTAGACGGGACCGTCGATCGCGGTGCGGAATTCCACCGCGCGCACGCGGGCGCCTTGCGCGGCGATCAGCGATTCCGGTGCGACGACGGCGGAAAGATCGATCGCCGCGGGCGCCGGCGATCGCCGGTAGTGCTGTCCCTCGACGACCCGCTGATCGAGCAGGCTCATGGTAAGGCCGCTTGCGATCCAGAGCAGCAGCTGTGCGCCGACGATCCAGGCGAGCAGGCGATGGATCCGGTACGGCCACGGGCGTGGCGGCAGGCGGCCGCGCAGCGCGGCCGGCGCGCGGCGGCGTGCCGCGACGAGCAGCGCGGCGCCGGAAATCGCGAACACCAGCGCGAGGCCCGCCGCGACGCGCAGCACGACGTTGTTGACGTCCTCGCGCGTGTCGTAGTCCATGATGTGCAACATCCACAATGCATCGAATGCGCGCCAGCCCGCGAACCGCTTCGCGAGCAGCTCGCCGGTGAACGGCGAGTAGTACAGCGCCGGCGCCGACACGTGGTCGAAGTCGACGCGCCAGAGCGGAGCAGGGCGCGTCGCGACCTCCTGCGGCGCGGTCTCCAGCCAGGTCACCGCAGAGATCCTCGCCGTGCCGGCGAAGCGCGCCTGCGCGAGCGCGCGCACGGCGCCGGCATCGAGCGGCAGCAGCGGCGTGCCGGTCGCCGCATCGACGAGCGCGATCGACGCGCCGTGGTGGACCTCGTAGACGGGCTTGCCGAACAGCGGTTTCAGCGTGAAGCGCTCGATGGCCGGAAAACGCTGCTGCAACTGCGCCGGCGTGACGAGAATGCTGCCGGGTGCCGGGAGCGCGCGGTCGTCGGCGCGCACCCAGTGATCGCCGTGGATCCAGTCGATCGGCGCGGCGGTCATGTAGACGCCGGACACGACCCAGAGCACGACCTGCAGCCCGACCGTCCACGCCATCCACGCATGCCAGCGGCGAAGCGTGCGCTGCGAGATCGCCATCGTGGTCGTCGTCCTCTTGCCGGCTGCCGGTCGCCGATGCGACCGCGATGCTAACGCGTCGCCGGCGGTCAACGGCGCATCCGGCACTGCGCGCGGACCGCCGGCGGCAGCGCCGCCTGCCGAACCGCGGGACGATCGCTTTTGCAACGACGGGTTCGGCGCGGCTGCAGTGGCCGCCGTCGGCATCAACAGCGGCGTGGTCGACGGCGCGACCGGCGCTGTCGCGCCGTCGCATCACGATGACCGGTTCGGCTTTTCTGCACGCGCCGGTTCAGGGCCGGCTGCGCATGTCCCGAGGCTACGGCTGCAGACTGTCGGCGGGGCGCAGCGCCGGATCGCGCTGGGGCAGGGTGGCCGACTGTGCCGCGACGAGATCGAGCAGCGCCTCGCGCGCCTGCAGGCTCGACGTGCATCGCAGGATCGAGGTCGCGCCCAAGGTGTTGATGGCGAGCCAGCCGCCGTCGTCGAGTCCTACGACGTAGCCCAGCTCGCGCGCTTGCCAGATCAGCGACATGCGATCGCCTTCCGGCCTCCAGAAATAGTCCGCGTTCATTGCTTGATGCCCCCCTGAAGGCATGCGCGGCCGGCGTGCGTCATGCATGCGGCGGCGGCGCGAGGGTACGCGATTGCGGTTGTCGTGCCCAGCCGCGCGGCGGTTCATGGATGTGAAGGCCGCCGCCGCGGTTCAAGCGTCAGGCACCCGCACGAACGATGCCGTGTCGCCGACGTCACGCTGCGCGTCGTAGGCGGCGTCGTTGCGGATATACACCTCGCTGCGCCGCAGCGTGCCGGATGCATCGATGCGCATGCGGAACGCGTGCTCGTGCGACCCGGACGGGTCCTGCAGATTGGCGCCGTCGACGAATTCGAAGCGATGCGTGCCGTCCGCATCGGTCCGCATCCATTGCAGCCGCGGCGCATTGCCCTGCGGGCAGTAGTGCGTCGCGATCAGCCGGTCGCCGTCGAGCGTGTAGACGGTCATCGACCGCAGCGTCGGGCTCATGGTCCAGTTCTCGACGACCGTCGTGCCGTTGGCGATCACAGCGTAGTTCACGACGGTGGCGTTGCCTTGTTTCTCGCTGCGCCAGTCGCCGGCCAGACCCTTGAGCTGCTCGAACGCGACGCGCGCGCCGGATTCGGCGACTACCGGCGACGGTGCTGCGCAGAAGACCAGCGCGAGCAGGTGGATGGCCTGTTTCATGGACGACTCCCGACGGACCGGCGCAGAGCATAGGCCGCGGCACGCCGGCAGACCGGCGGTCTGCGGCGAGGCGTGTGCCGGCCACGACGGCCCGAGCGTCGGGCGCGCTCCGCACGCGAATCATGCATGGACGGAAATGTCCCGGTTGCCGTGGCGCGTACGGGTGAACGGGCGCGCTTCCGGCTACCGGCGGGTTTCGCGCTCAGGCAGGCCGGCGCGCGACCGGCCGAGCTACTCGAAGCCGTCGGCAAACACCGTGTCGTCGATGACGCAGGCCGGGTTCGACTGCGCGAGGCTGTCCATGCGCGCGGTCATCCGCGTCGGCACGCGTTCCGGCGCGATGCCGTAGGGATGGCCGTTGCCGAACGTCAGGCTGATGTTGGCCATCTGCGGCGACAGCAGATGGCAATAGCTCATGATCGTGCCGCTGCCCTGGCCGGCCGGGCCCGGCAGCGACGTCGCACCGCCGTAGCAGCCGGTCTGGCCGGCCTGTCCGGCATAGCAGCGGTCGATCGGCTCGGCGTTGCCGCCGATGCCGCCATAGCAGTGCGTGTGCGGCGAATTGAAGTTGTGGCCGATCTCGTGCGACGTCGCGACGATGTCCCAGATCACCTGCGGATTGCCGGGATTGAAATTGCCGCTGATGTTGCCGGTGAAGCCGTAGTCGCCGCCGGCGCTGAGATTGCCGGTGCCGAAATTGCAGGTCGGGACATTCGTGGTGAACGGCCCGGAACACAGCGTCCCGACCCAGGCGATGCCGCCGCCGGTCGAGCGGCCGCTGAGCATGTGCGCGAAGGTGCGCGAGACGCTGGTCATGTTCGCGTTCCAGTACGCGCCGAACTCGTAGAGGCTGCAGTTGGACATGGTCTCGTTCCAGGGATCCGAGGCCGTGGTCCACAACCGCACGAAGACGACTTCGAGGCGCGTGTTCACCTCGGCGACGTATTTGGTCGACGCATAGGCCAGCAGGTCGCCGACGTAGCGCGTCGCCGCCGCTGCGTCGTTGAAGCGCTGATAGAACTGGTAGTCGGTTTCGATGGCCGCGCGGGCGCGATACGGCAGCGCGCCGCGCGCAGATGCCGGCGAGGGTGCCGCCACGATCGAACGGCTGTCCTCGATGAGTCCGCGCGCCGGGTCGAGACTGTCCGCCTCGCAGCGAAAGCCGCCGTCCGCGCGCGATTCGCGCATGTCGATCGCCGTGAGGCGCAAGCCGTCGCGCGCCGATCCGGACAGCGAATACGTGCGTCCGCCGCCGTCGACGATGCCGCGCGCGCTGCCGTCGTCCTCGACCGCGAGAAACGCCGTCTCGCCGGTCTGCACGACCCGGCCGCTGAAATAGCGCGTGCGCGGACGCGCGATGCGTTCGACCTTGCCGCGGCCGTCGTCCGCGACGAGCTGCGCCGTGCGCCCGAATACCTCGAAGCGGTTCAGCGCGAGCGTGAGGTCGGCATCGCCGGATTTGACCTGCGTGATGCGGATCTCGGACGCGCCGCGAGGGCCGCGCGCCAGGAACGTTTTTGCATCGACGGCCTGCGCTGCCGATGCGGACGCCATCGGCAGGCAGGCCAGGAACAGCGGGAGAAAGCCTGCGGCGTTCCGGATCACTGAGCGTTCCTCGTCGTTGACGGCCGGCGATGGTATTCGCTTTGCGCGACGTCGAGGAGTGCAATCGGTCCCGGCGCGCTACAGCAGTTTGTCCAGCGTGATCGGCAGCTCGCGGACACGCCGGCCGGTCGCGTTGAACACCGCGTTCGCCACGGCGGCCGCCACGCCGGTGATGCCGATCTCGCCGATGCCGCGCGCACCGAGCGGAGAGCGCGGATCCGGAATGCCGGTCCACATGACCTCGATCTCGGGCACGTCGAGATGCGAGGGTACGTGATAGTCGGCGAGCGTCGCGTTCATGATCCGGCCATTGCGTGCGTCGAACAGCGTTTCCTCGGTCAGTGCGAGCCCGAGTCCCATGATCATTCCGCCTTTGAACTGGCTCGCCGCCGTCCTGGGATTGAGGATGGTTCCGCAGTCGAACGACCCGAGCAGCCGGTCGACGCGCACCTCGCCGGTCACGTCGCTGACGCGCAGCTCGCAGAAGATCGCCGAGTAGCTGTGCATCGCGAACCGGAGCATCTCCAGCGGCAGATTTCCGGTGGCCGTCACCGTGAGGTCGTCGCGCCCGGCGCGCGCGAGAAGGGACTGGAAACGTTCGCGCCGCGACGCATCGGCGATGCCGGCCACGCTGCCGTCGATCAACTGAACCTCGTCCGCGCGCAGTCCCGCGACCGGACTGTCGTTGCCGGCGAGTTTCAGCAGTTCGGCGATCAGTTCTTTCACGGCCGCCGTGACGGCGCCGAGCAGCGACGCGGTCTGCCCGGAGCCGCCCGCGAACGGCGCGGGCGGCAGCATCGAGTCGCCGAGTTCGAACGAGACGGCTTCGGTAGTCAGGCCGAGGCGATCGGCCGCGTGCTGGATCTGCACCGTCGCCGTGCCCATGCCCATTTCCTGCGCCGAACTCGCCACCGTCGCCGTGCCGTCGCGACGCAGCGTGAGCCGCACGGTGGCACCGGGCATCCGCGTATACGGATAGGTGCCGGTCGCGCAGCCCATGCCGATCCGCCATTCGCCGTCGCGGCGTGCGCCGGGCTCGGCGGCGCGCCGCGTCCAGCCGAAGCGCTGCGCGCCGTCGGCATAGGCCTTGGTCAGAGCCCGCTGCGGAAACGGATGCCCGTGAATCGGATGACGCTCGGGTTCGTTGCGGCGCCGCAGCTCGATCGGATCGAGCCCCATCGCCTGCGCGAGTTCGTCGATCGCGCTCTCGAGCGCGAACGTGCCGATCGCCTCGCCGGGCGCGCGCATGAACGTGTTCGGCACGACGTCGAGATCGAGATGACGCTGCAGGAACTCGACGTTTGCGGCGCGATAGAGCACGCGGCTGCCGAGCGTGAACTGCTCCGGACACGCGGCGTAAGCCGGCATCACGGAATAGCCCGTGTGCACGAGCGCCGTGAATCGCCCGTCCGCGTCGGCACCGATCGCGACGCGCTGCTCGGACGGACTGCGTCCGCCGACGCTGCGATAGACACCCTCGCGCGTCAGCACGAGGCGAACCGGCCGGCGGGCGATTTTCGATGCAGCGACGGCGACGATCTGGTGATCCCAGAAACCTTTGCCGCCGAATCCGCCGCCGACGAACGGCGAGAAGACACGTACCTGTTCTTTCTTCAGTCCGAACAGTCTGGCGATCGTTGCGGCGGTGGCGGCGACCATCTGCGTCGCGTCGTGCACGATCAGCGCATCGTCCTGCCAGTCGACCGTGACGGCATGGAGCTCGATCGCGTTGTGATTGAGCGCCGGCGTCGTGTACACGGCGTCGACCGCGTGCGCGGCCTGCGCGAGCGCCCGATCGGCATCGCCCTTCGTCTCGTGGTTCTTCTCGATCAGGATCGAGGCCGGCGTGCGCGCATCGGCCTTGGCCTGCTCGAACCGCGTGCGCGCGTCGGCGCGCGCGTAGTCGACGCGAACGAGCGAGGCCGCATGATCGGCCTGTAGCTGCGTTTCGGCGAGGACGGCCGCGACGATCTGTCCGTCATAGCGCACGTCGGCATCCTGCAGCACCGGAAGGCTGCTGTTGCCGATCGCCGACAGATTCGAGACGCCGATCAGATCCGGCGGCGCGAGCCGCGGCATGTTGCGGTGAGTCAGGACGAGGACGACGCCCGGCGCCGCTTGTGCCGCGGTTGTGTCGAGCCGTGCAATGCGTCCGCGCGCGACCGTGCTGTGCACGAGCGCTGCGTAGCACAGCCGGTCCATCGCGACCTCGGCCGCGAACCGCGCGGTGCCGGTCACTTTTGCCCGACCGTCCACGCGTACGTCGTGCCGCCCCACCGCGGCGACGCGCCCGATCAGCGCGTCGGGCCGGCTGCCCGGAAGCCACCGGTCGGGAACCCAGCCCAGCACGGTCCGCAGCGACGCGATCATCACGTTCTGCAGCCGGCTCATGGCGCGCTCCCGCCGAGCTGGGTCAGCACGGCGGTCGCCGTGCGAATCGCGAGGTCAACCTTGAAGGCGTTGTCGCGCTGCGGCGCGGCATCGACGAATTCCGTCGCGACGGCTGCAGCGAGCGCGTGCGGCGTGGCGCGCTCGCCGAGCAGCGCCGCCTCGGCGCGCAGCGCCCGCCAGGGTTTCGGCGCGATGCCGCCGAACGCGAGGCGCACGTGCGCGATGCGGTCGTCGTGCAGCTCCAGCGACGCGGCTACCGAGACGAGCGCGAACGCGTAGCTCGCGCGATCGCGCACCTTGCGGTAGGTCGAGCGGGCGCCGCGGGATGGGGCGGGAACCTCCACGCCGACGATGATTTCGTCGCTCGCGAGTTCCGTTTCCCGATCGGGCCGGTCTTCCGGCAGGCGATGGAAGCCGGTCAGCGCGATCGCACGCGTGCCGCCGGGGCCGGTCACGTGGACCGTCGCGTCGAGCGCCGCGAGCGCAACGCACATGTCCGACGGATGCGCCGCGATGCAGGCGGGCGATGTGCCGACGATGGCGTGGTAGCGATTGAATCCGCCGATCGCATCGCAGCCGCTGCCGGGCACGCGCTTGTTGCAGCGCGCGGCCGCGGCGTCCTGGAAATAGAGGCAGCGCGTGCGCTGCATGAGATTGCCGCCGACCGTGGCCATGTTGCGGATCTGCGCCGAGGCGCCCGCGAGGATCGCGCGTGCGAGCATCGGGTAGTTCGCGCGCACCAGCGGATGCGCGGCGACCTCGCTGTTGCGCGCCGCGGCGCCGATCATGAGGCTGCCGTCGGCCGCGGCGTCGATCCGGCCCGACAGCGCCGTGACGTCGACGAGGCGCGACGGTTGCGCGATGCCCTTGCGCATCAGATCGACGAGATTGGTTCCGCCGCCGAGCAACTGGTGCCCGCGGTGTTCCATCAGTGCGAGGGTTTCGCCGATCGAGGTCGGGCGGTCGTAGACGAACGGCATCATGGCGTCTGCTCCCGGGCGACGCGCAGAATCGCGTCGACGATGCCGTTGTGAGCGCCGCAGCGGCAGAGGTTGCCGCTCATGCGCTCGCGGATCTCGTCGCGCGAAACGGGTATCGGCGCGCTGAGGTCCGCGGTGAGGTAGCTCGGCACGCCCGCGGCGATTTCCTCGAGCATCGCCGCGGCCGCGCAGATCTGTCCCGGCGTACAGTAGCCGCACTGCAGGCCGTCGCAGTCGATGAATGCGCGCTGCAGCGGATGCAGTCCGCCGCCGCTGCCCAGCCCTTCGATCGTCGTGACCGATCGTCCGTCGACCTGCACCGCCAGGGTCAGGCACGACAGCACGCGCGTGCCGTCGACGAGGACGGTACAGGCGCCGCAGGCACCCTGATTGCAGCCGACCTTCGTTCCGGTCAGCCCGGCGCCGTCGCGCAGGAGGTCGAGCAGTGAAGTGCGCGGATCCGTCGGGGGTGCGACGTCGCTGCCGTTGATTCTGATCGCCATGCCGGGACTCCGTCGGAGACTGCGTGCGGTTACGTTCCGCCGGCGCCGCGCAACGCTTCTGCGCGATGCGGCGGAGACGGCGGACGGCGGGCGAGGCGAGTCACGGAAAGTCGCCGTCGAGCCGCCGTCCTTTCGTCGGACGAAAGGCGGGTGTAAGGTTCGGCCACGGCAGTTATTATTAACTGCCTACGCACTCATTATTACGACACGATCGCGCCGTCCGCAAGTGCGGCAACGCCGTCTGCGCGGACATCGACACGGGAACGGGGCACGGCAACGGCAATGGCTCGCCAGAAAGACGAGGAAAAGCGGATCGCGATCCTGACCGCGGCGGCGCGCGTGATTGCCGAAGAAGGGCTCGGCGCGCCGACCGCCAAGATCGCCAGGACGGCCAAGGTGGCCGACGGAACGCTGTTTGTATACTTTCCGAACAAGGACATCCTGTTCAACGAGCTCTACCTTCATGTGAAGCGCGAGCTGACGTCCCGCGTGTCCGCTGCGGTTCCGCGCGAGGCCGACCTGCGCACGCAGCTGAAGGCGAGCTGGAAGGCATGGACGGCCTGGGGTGTCCAGCATCCCGCCGAGCGCCGGGCGCTCGCGCAGCTCGCGGTGTCCGACAGGATCACGCCCGAAACCCGCGCGACCGGACTCAAGGGCGTCGAGGAAATGTTTGCGCTGATCGGCATGATCAGCGCCCAGGGCCCGATGCGGCAGGCGCCGGCGATGTTCGTCGGCGCTGTCATGGAAGCCGTCGCGACGACGACGATGGACCACATGGCGCGGGAGCCCGGCGCGGCGTCCACGATTTGCGAATGGGGTTTCGAAGCCGTCTGGGGGGCGCTGACGGCGAAGCCGGCGCCTGGTGATGAGGCGCGTGGCGCTTCCCGGGGCAAACGGAAACTCTGAGGCCTTTGGATTTTCAGCGCCGTCTCCTGACAGTGCAAAGCAAACCCATCCCCACCCATGCCCTCCCCGTGAAGGGGAGGGTTCGTTCCCACTCGTTGAGAAAGCTCGCTACACGTTGCGATGACTCGCCCGAGCCCACCGCTTCTCGCCTGCAGGCAAGTAACGCGGGGGCCTCGCCGCCAGAGAACAGCCGCCGGCCCGTCTCCTGCGTGAAGCGTTATCGATCGCCGTCGCTACAAGACAGCCTCCAGTCCATCCGCAAAAATCCGATCGTCGCGGCATTCGTTCGCCTGCGCGCCGTGCAGCATCACGTTGAAGCCGGTGTTCGCGGCAAACGTCGGCGATCCCGTACCTTCGGCGACGACGACCCAGCGACCCGGCGCACCGTAGCCGCCGCGTACATAGGCGAGGCTGAAGCCGGTGTCGCTCGACGGCGTTCCGGTGCGCGTGAGCTGCGGCGCGGCGCAGTCGTTGTCGTCGAGCAGCGGATGCGCGAGCCGCAACTCGCTGCGCGGACTCGCGCCGACCGGCTGCGAGAATGCGTTCGGCGATCCCGGCGGCGCGACGCTGAAATTGAACGCGACGCCGCTGACCATGTCGACCGAGTCCTGGTTGCCGATGTACCAGCGCCCGCCGAGATACGAGACGCCGATGCGGTGGTCGTGGTACGTACCGCCGACACCGCCGGGATTCCAGTTGTGCAGAGCGAACAGCAGCGCCTCCGGGCGGTTGTTGAGTTCCGGATCGTCGAGCTGCGTATAGGCGTTGACGATGTTGCCCGGCGTCGTCATGTGCACCGACGTGCGCCGGCCGTCTAACGGCGCCATCACGGCATAGCGCCGTCCGGTCGAGATCGCGAGCTGGTCCTCGCGAAAAAGCGCATAGAGCGCCGGTGGGTTGGACACGCGGTACACGCCGAGCGTCGCGCCGGCTTCCGTGGCACTCGCGCTGCCGCGCAGCGGCGTGACGAGAAGACTCTCGCTGGGGCCGAGCCGGTTCGCGAGCGCGTCGATCTGCGTTTCATTGGCCCCGGTGTTGGCGGCGCTGGCTTCCTGACGCACGGCGAAATCGAAGTTCAGTTCGAACGCGCCGATGTCGACCGCGGTGCCCACGCTGC
Source organism: Tahibacter sp. (assembly GCF_035481375.1). Taxonomy (GTDB): domain Bacteria; phylum Pseudomonadota; class Gammaproteobacteria; order Xanthomonadales; family Rhodanobacteraceae; genus Tahibacter. The sequence goes on along the minus strand of NZ_DATIGT010000103.1, from coordinate 20,288 downwards.
GCAGTTCTCCGTCGGCGTCGTAGGTCGGGCCGAACGGGAACGTCGGCGCATCCGCGTTGTTGCCGGCGTTCACGGCGGGCGACACGCCGCTCGGCCGCGGATTGCGCGCGCTGGACAGCGCCGGCGAGGCCGTGATCGTGCCGGTACCCGGCGTGAACGCCTCGCTGCCGTTGCCGTGAATCAGGTTGTACCGATTCGGCACGACCGCGGCGACGCGGCTGTCGACGAGCAGGCCGACGACGCTGTTGAACGCGATCAGATTGTTCGCAATGCGGCCGCTGTTGCCGGCGGTCGTGGTGCCGTTGATGGCCACGCCGGTCGCGCCGTTGATCACGGTGTTGTTGACGACGTGCACGTCGGTGTTCGTCAGATTGACGCCGAGCGCGTAGTCGGTGCCGCCGAGGTTGTCCTGTCCTTGCACGACGTTGTTCTGCAGCGTCACGCGGTTCGGTGGACTGCCGGTGTTCTGCGACACGGTGATGCCGCGCACGAAACGGCTGCCGGTGACGCGGTTCGCATCGAGCGTCACGAAACCGCCGGCGCTGCCGGCGACGGTGATGCCGCTGCCGAGCACGCCGTTCTCGCCGCGGATGCGGTTGCGGAACAGGTTGACCTGCCAGCTGCCGGTGAATCGATCGGCGCAGATCGCGGGTCGCGGCAGGCCGGTCGGTCCGGTAGCGAGCAGCGTGCTGTCGCCGATGACGAAGGTCGGGTTGCCGCTGCCTGTGCCGGTCATGCGGATCATGCAGTCGCCGGTCGTGTTGTCGGCCTCGACCATGCGGATGCGGCTCAGCGCGTAGGTCGACGCATCGGTCGACTGGTGCTGGACGAAGAGGCTGCCGCGCCGCAAGACGAGGTCCTCGATGCGCACGTTGACCGGACCGCTCGCGGGGGACTGCACCGCGATGCCGCGCCGGGGCGCGAACACCGCGTCGATGCCCGTGACGGCGCGCAGGGTCAGTGACTTGCGGATCGTGACGAACTCGTCGATGGCCGTATAGGCGTCCGGCACGAACAGGTCGTCGGTGCCGATCTGCACGGTGTCGCCCGGAGCCGCACTGTCGATGCAGGCCTGCAAGGTGCCGAGGCAACTGCCGACGCCCACGAGATTCGGCCAGGTCAGCGTCGCGGCGTGCGCCGCGGGGCAGGCGAGCAGCAGCGCTGCGAGCCATCCGGCGTTGTGGAAAGGTCTGCGATCGCGATTCATGGAAGTCTGCCTTCAGGAGGGGCGCGAGCCCGTGCCGCCTCCAATACGAGGAAGCGGTGCCGATCCGTGCAGCGGACGTTTCGTCGCTGGCGGGACTGTGCTGTACTGGGGCAATTCCTGCCGTGCCGGGGCACCATGGTCGACACGCACGACGTTCCCGATGACGCCGAAGCGACGGCGCGGATCGCCGAGCTGCTGCAGCGCCTGCTCAGCGAGCGCACCGGCGCGCTCGCGGAACTGTTCGCGGTCGGCCAGGCCGACCTGCGCCGCATCGCGCGGCACGAGCGGCGTCTTTCCGGCGGCGGTGAAACATTGTCCACAACCGCACTCGTCAACGAGGTATACATGAAGCTGCGCGGCGGCAGCCTGCCGGGCGTCGCCGACCGCCGTCACTTCTACGCGCTGGCCGGCCGCGCGATGCGTCAGGTGCTCGTCGACTACGCCCGCGGCCGGCTTGCGCGAAAGCGCGGCAGCGGGCTGGCGCCCGTCGCGATCGACGACGCGGCGCTGAGCGTCATCGACGAGGCCGAAGCCCTCGGCGCGATCGAACTCGCCGATGCGCTGGACCAGCTCGAGCGCGTGCGCCCGCGTCTCGCACAGGTCGTGTACCTGCGTTTCTATGCCGGCATGAGCAACACGGAAATCGGCAGCCTGCTCGCGGTCGAGGAAAGCACGGTACGCCGCGACTGGCTGAAGGCGCGCGGCTGGCTGTATGCGCAGCTGCATCCGGACAGCGCGCCGTCATGAGCGGCACGGGCACGGATCCGGAACGGGCGCGCTGGGCGCGGCTGGAAGGCACGCTCGACGAATTGCTGGCGCTGGTCGAGTCGGAACGGCAGCGGCGCCTGGCCGAACTCGACGCTTCGGTACCCGAGGACGCCGCCGCGCTGCGCGGCTGGCTGCGCGGCATCGACCGGGCCGATGAAATCCCGCTGCCGGACGCGGCCCGAGGCGCGCAGCCGGCCGCATCGCAGCGCGTCGGTCCCTGGATCCTGCTGCAGCCGATCGGGCAGGGCGGCATGGGCACCGTGTGGCTCGCCGAACGCGCCGACGGCGCGTATCGCCAGCAGGTCGCGATCAAGTTCCTGCGCGAGGACTCGCCAAGCCTGCGCTCGCGCTTCGCGCAGGAGCGCCAAGCGCTCGCGCGGCTGCAGCATGCGCAGATCGCGCGGCTGCTCGACGCGGGATTCAGCGCCGGCGGCACGCCGTATCTCGTCACTGAATACATCGCCGGCGTGACGCTGGACCACTGGTGCGCGCGCGCGCAGCCCGGCCTCGACGAGCGCCTGCGCGTGTTCCGCGCCGTGGCCGCCGCCGTCGCGCACGCGCATCGGCACCTGATCGTCCATCGCGACCTGAAGCCGCAGAACATACTGGTGGACAATGAGGCTCAGGTTCATCTGCTGGATTTCGGCATCGCGAAGCTGCTCGACGCGGACGGCGCGCAGACGCACGAGCGCGCATTGACGCCGGACTTCGCCGCGCCCGAGCAACTCACCGGCGAGCCAGTCACGACGGCGACCGACGTCTACGCGCTGGGCGCGCTGCTGTATCTGCTGCTGAGCGGACGTCCACCGCTGGCGATGCGCGACCTGTCGCTCGCGGAATTCGTGCGCCGCGCCTGCGAGGTGACGCCGCCGCCGCCGAGCGAGGTGACGACATTGACGCAGGTGCCGGCGCGGCAGGTGCGCGGGGATCTCGATGCGATCGTCGGCAAGGCATTGGCCAAGGAGCCCGCGGACCGCTACGCGACGGTCGACGCGCTGCTGCGCGACCTCGATCGCAGCGCAGCCCGGCTGCCGATCGACGCGCGCGCGCCGTCGCGCGGCTACCGGTTGCGCAGGTTCCTGCAGCGCCATCGCGTTGCCGTCGCCGTCGCGGGCCTGCTCGGTGTAGCGGTGATGCTCGGTGTGGCCGGCACGTTGTGGCAGGCGCGCATCGCCGCGCAGGAACGCGATCGCGCGCGCGCGGAACGCGATGCCGCACGCCTCGAAGCCGCGCGCAACGGCGCGCTGTACGAATTTCTCGTCGGCCTGTTCCGCGACAGCGCGAACGAGTCGGAAAAATTCACCGCGAGCGAACTGCTGAGCCGCGGCGCGGTCTGGCTCGGGGCGCATCCGCCGGCCGACCGCGACTCGGCCGTGCTCGTCCACTCGGTGCTCGGCGAACTGCAGCTGCTGCGCCGCGATCCGCAGGGCGCGCGCGAACTGCTGGCGCCGTTGCTCGAGCGCAGCGATATCGATGAACTGCCGGCCGAACTCGGCGCGCGCCTGCGCTGCGTGCTTGCGTTCGCCGAGCACGCCGGCGGGAAGCTCGAGCGGGCTCGCGAACTCAGCGAGCGGGGTGTCGCGCTGGCAACGGCGCTGACCGGCAGCGCGCGCGCGACTTTGCTGCGCTGTCGCAGCGTCGCTGGCGCAGTGCTCGCCGACCTGAACCGTGATGCGGAAGCCATGGACATGCTGCGCACCGCACTGGCCGAGGCCGAGGGCGGCGTCGGCGAAGACACCGAGTCCGCGCTGCAGCTCGCCGGCATCGAGCATGCCTACGCGCTGGGCTCGTATTACGGCGGAAAGATCGACGACTCCCTGACCCACAACGAGCGCGCGCTCGCGATCTATACGCGGCTCGGCCGGCGTGACAGCGCCGCAGCGCTGTCGACGCTCGGCAATCTCGCGCTGGCGCGACTGAACGGCGGACGGGTGCTCGATGCCGACGCGAGCTTCGCCGAAGTGATTGCGCGCACCGAGGAACATGCCGGCGCGTCGGCCGGATTGAGCCAGCGGCTCATCAATGCCGCCACCGCCAAGCTCGTGCTGGAGCAGCCCGATGCGGCCGTGCCGCTGCTCGATCGCGCGGCGGCGATACAGCGCGAACTGAAGATCGCGGAAGGCGCGCCGCTCGCGCAGGCCGCGATCGAACGTGCGAAAGCCGCGTTGCTGCAGCGTGATTTCGGCAAGGCCGATACGGAGCTCGCCCGCGCGGAAACGCTGATCGCGGCGAGCTATCCGCCGTCGCATCATTACCGCGGTCTGGTTCCGGAACAGCGCGGCCGCCTGTTGCAGGCGCGCGGCGATCCGGCCGGCGCGCAGGCGCAGCTCGACATCGCGGCCGCGCAGTTTCGCAGCGGCGGCCGCGCGGCGCTGCGCCCGCTCGTGCGCACGCTCGCGCTGAAGATCGAGTTCGCGCTGGGGTCGGGCGACGCCGCCGCGTTACGCAGCGCCGCCGACGCAGCGGCGAACGCAGCGCAGCCGTTGCCGTTCGGCGACTGGCTGCGGGCCTGGACCGAGGCGCTGCAGGGACGCGGCAGGCAGTTGGCCGGAGACGCAGCAGGCGCCGCGCAGATTCATTCCGCCGAGCCGCGCCTTGCCGCGGCGCTCGGCGCGGAGCATCGGCTGACACGCGCCGCGCGGCTGTGGACCGGGCACGCCGAGCGGACGGCGCGAACGCCAGGCGTTGCACTCGATACGGAAACGACACGTCCGGATCCGTAGCGGGCAGATCGCTCCGGGACACGCTGGCGAAGATCCGCCGATGACGGCGTGCGGCCGCCCAATTCAGTGCGCGATGCAGATCGAGTCCCGGATGCGCTTCCTCGCACTGCAGCGCGTCGACGTGCCGTTGATCGTTCAACGCACGATTGCGCGGACGTGTCCCCCCGGCTTCGCTACGGTTGAAAGCCGTTCGCGAACAGCGGGTCCGGATCGGCATCGATGACGAGATCGAGATTCAGCACGGCGTTCGGATAACCCGATTCGATGTTCAGGGTCGAAAAGCGCACCGTGTTGTCGCCGTCGACGAGTTCGGCGAGCGGGATGTCGATCGCATGGTTGTAGCCGCCGGTCTGCCCCGGCGTGTCGAGCATCGCGACTTCGCCGGGCGTGAACGCGCGCACGTGGACCGGCCCGTCGTTGATCTGATAGCGCAGCCGTCCCGTGCCGAGCCGGATACCGTCGATGTTGTAGCCCTGGTAGTAGCCGTTGAACACGAGCCGCGCGCGCGTTGCGTGCGCGAGCGAGACGTTAGTGAAGGTCAGCGGCGCGCTCAGCGTCGACACGCTGTTGGGCATCACGTAGCCGAGACTGAGCCCGTTGTGCACGGTCGTGTGCAGCGTGCCCGGCGGATATTCGTCGACCGTCGTGCGCGTCGACGCAATCGCGGCGTCGGGAATTTCGTATTCGCGCGTCCAGCTGATGGCCGGACCGTCGAAACCGATGTTGTCCCAGTAGAGATTCCACGAACGCAGCGGCCGCGGCAGGCCGCCGAACGTGATCGCGTATTTCCAGGTCGCATGGTTGTGGCCGATCAGATGCACGTAGCCGCGCGAGAACGGCAGCGGCGGCGCGAAATTCACGATGCGGCGGCTGACCGGCGGCGCGAAGTTCACGCCGTCGTCCGAGGGCGGGGAGGTCAGCACGTCGAGCTGCGTCGCCGACATGCGCAGTTCGACGCGGCACAGGCGGCCCTTCTGCGCGGGAATCGTCGACGCCGAGCCCGGGATCGTCGTCAGCGCGTAATCGCGCACGTCGTGGATCTCGACGTTGTTGCTCACGAACACGAGCATCACGCCGTTGCGCGGATTGGGGCCGCGTCCGTTGAGGTCCCACGCCGGTGTCGGCGACGGATCTTCGCTGATGACCACGCTCATGTAGCCGAGCAGGAAGTTCGTCGTCAGGTCCGTGTCGAACACGATGCGGCCGGTGCGGCCGGCGAAATCGAACGGCTGGCGGATGCGATAGACGTTGCTGCCGTAGTTCTGGGAACCGACCGCGGTCAGCAGATAGCGGCTGTTGATGTGCGCCGACGGATCGCAGACCAGCGTGTCGCGGTTCGCCGGCAGAAAGCCGGTGACATCGCTGCGGCACGGCGGCGGCTCGTCCGGAATCAGGCCGAACTCCGCATCCCAGACCCAGAACGTCACGCCGTCGCCGGTCGACAGCGACGGCGCGTAGCGCGTCGCGCTGAAGCGCGAGCGACTCAGCTCGTTGCCGCGGCCGCGATCGGCGGGCGGCGCCGGACCGTCTTCGAAGGTTTCGCAGAACGCCGGCGCGGCAAGACCGCACGCGCCGGCGAACGCGATCGCCGGCGCTGCGGCGGCGAGCAGCACCGGCACGGCGACGAACGCGGCGAGGCGCACGAGGTCAGTTCTGGATGCGGATCGGAATCGGGTAGTACGCGCCCGAGAGCACGGCCGCGTCGAACACGTGAACCTCGTCGCCGTAGCTCGGCACGCTCTTCAGGCCCGACGGCGTCGTCGCCTGCACGAACAGCTCGTAGTCGCCGTTCGGGAAGGCGGCCGAATTGAACTGCAGGGCGTAGCGCCCCTGCGGCGCCGGCACGTGACGCGCGGTGTCGAGCAGCACGAGGCGCGTGCCCGGCGCCGTGGCGCCGCTCGCGCGGATGAACACCTCGAGCGTTGCGATGCCCGCCGTGCCGCCGGCGCTCCAGACCTCGCCGCTGACGACCGGCATGTGCATCAGCTGCGGCGCCCAGCCGGCCCAGCTCGCATTGCCGATTTCGACATTCAGCGGAACCGTGCCGCTGACCGTGATGCGCGTCGGCGACGTCGCCGAGAGATGCTGCGCTTCGCCGACATCCGTGTCGCCGATGCGCTGCAGCCGCGCCGGCGGACCGAGCCGCGGCAGCTCCGCGTGCAGCGGGAAAGGATGCAGCGCCGCCGGCGGCGTGTAGGCCGGCGCGCTGCCCGGCGGATAGAACACCTCGACATGCGCGTTCAACAGACCCGCGTTGTCGGCAAAAAACTGGAACGTGTTGTTGCCGACCAGCAGTGGCGAGCCGCCGCCCTGCACGAGCGTGCCGAGCCGGATCCGCGCGGTATGCGGCATGCCCCACTGCAGCAGCGACGCGTTGTACGGTGCGCTGTTGTTGACCGGCTGCGGCAGCGGGAACTGGCCCGCGCCGTTGACCCGGACGAAGTCGCCCGGCAGCACGTTCAAGCCGGAATAATCGCCCATCTGATACGTGTATACGAGCCACGCTTCGGCGGTCGCGCCGGCTGCGGTCGGACGCAGGTCGTCGGGAATGTTGATCGAGAACGTCGGGAACGTATTGTCCCAGCGTTGCGACTTCTGATAGTCGGTTCCCGCGATGCGCGTGACATAGTTGTGGACCACGCGCGCGTCGACGGTCGGCCCGTCGAAGCCGAAATTGTCCCAGTGCACGAGGTAATAGGACACGGCGTCCTTCGGCGTGTTGTAGCCGAAGCCGACCCAGAGCAGCTCGTAGTCGCCGGCAGCGAACGCGCCCGGTGCGAAGTTCGCGTTGATGAGACTGCGGCCGTCGACGAAGATCTGGATGCCGTCGGTGCCGACGCGCACGTCGAAATTGCGCCGCACGTTCGGCACGACCTGACGCCCGGCGTTCTCCATGTCGACCGTGGCCACTTGATGCGAAGCACCCTGCATGTCGATCAGGCTGACGCTGAGCGTCTGGAACTGCGCGCGCAGGCGCAGGATGCCGGCCGGCAGACCGGTCGCGCCGTCCTCGTCGAAAAAGCTCGCATGTGCCGTCGTGTCGGTCGCGACCGGATTCAGATCGAGGTACCAGACCGAGCGCGGGCTCAGCGGGCCGTCCATGTCGAACACGACGCGGCGGCGCACGCCGGACTCGACGCGCATCTTCTTGCGGAAGCGCTGCGCGGTCTGCGACTTGTCGCCGGTGTTGTCCACGCGCGTGCCGTTCAAGGTATGCGCATGGAATTGATCGTTGATGAAGAACAGGTTGAAGCGCGAGTCGGTCGAGGTCACCGTCGCGTTGTTCCAGAGCTTCTCGTCGGCCGCGCCGAGCGGCAGATTGAAATCGTCGAAGTACGTGAGGCTCGACCGCAGCGCGTCGACGCGCGCCGGATCGCCGCCGTCGAAGCTGAGCTGCGTCGGCGCGCTCGCGATCTGGCCCAGCGCGTTGACACGCTGCACGCGCACGATGTACGGCGCGTTGTTGACCAGCGGCTGCAGTTGCACGCGGCGATTGCCGGTCACGAGCCATTTGTGTCCCGGCGGCAGGTCCGACGGCGACGCGGCGGGCTCGGGCGACTTCAGGTGATCGGGATTCAGGCACAGGCCGCCGCTGTCCTTGCCCGACATCGCACGCGCCGCGTCGAGGGCGTTCGCGGTCGCCGGCCACCAGCTCACGAGGAAGCCGGCGTCGTCCTTCGGCGAACCGCTCATGGTCCAGAACTGTCCCCACGGACTTTCCGCGTTGTAGTCCATCTCGAGCGTCGCGACGCGATCGTCGCGCAGCACGCGCACGACCGGCGCGGGACCCGCGTCGAAGCCGTCGACGAAAATGAACTCGGCCCGCGCGAACGCGCCGCTCAGCAGCAGACAGGCGCCGAGCACGAGGCGGGCAGGGGCGTTCAGCAGAATCCGCGCCGTGGCGCGACGCGCGCCGACAGTCAGTTCGCTCATGGCAGATCCTCCGTTCGACGGGCCGTGATGCTGTGCCTGAACGGGGACCGGTTCTTCGAACCCGGACACATTTCCAGAAGGAGCTCAATGTGATGAGCTGTCCATTTCTGTCATGTCGCGGGACATTGGTGGACATTACCCCTATCGCGGCCGGACGAGCGGCGATCGCGTGGCTGCCGGTCGATCGCGAATCCAGGCGAGTGCCGCGGGCGACGGCGCATGCGTACCGCATCAACAGGGCGCGACTGCGACGTGTGGGGGGACATTGTTGTCATAGTGGAGGATGCGGTGACGAGCCTGCCGATGCGGTGCCGCCGCCGGCGACGCCGCGGAGCACCACCTGCGACAGCCCCGGTGCCGCAAGTGCGCGCCGGCTCAAAGCGGTGCCGGCCAGCGGCGCAGCCGCCACGCCGCGAGGCCGGCGAGCGCGAGTGCGGCAACGACGAGCCAGGCCACGAACGGCAGCACCGCGTTCACGCGTCCGCGCCGGGGCTCGACGGCGGGAACGAACGCGGGTATGGCCGTGTAGTCCGTGAAGTTCAGCCGCGCGTAGCTTCCGGGCGGCCTCGGCGCGGGATGCGCGATTTCGCGCTGCATGCGCGGCCAGAAAAAGTCCCGCAACTGCTGCTGGTAGATACGCACCTGCCGTTCGGCGTCGCGCTGCCGCGCCATGTCCGTGCCTGCGAGCGTGGCGAGCGCGGTGTCCATGCCGAGCGGCGGCGCGACGTAGCCCAGGACGGACGACAACGTCTCGCGCGACCCGCGGTGCGCCGCGATGCGATCGTTCCAGACGGCCAGGCGTGTCTCGATCATCGGCACGAGAAAGCTCTGCCGCGTCGCATAGTCGAGATTCGCCACGCGATCGGTCAGGGCGGCGAGATCGGCCCGGCTGCGGAAAGCCTCGGCAACGAGCGCATCGCGCGCGCCGGCGACGGCATCCTCGGCCCGCCGCTGGGCATCCACGTAAAGCACGCGCGACGGCGCCGGCTGCACGCCGTCGGCGACGAAGCGGCCGAGCAGCGGCAGCGCGAGCGAGAGCGTCAGCCAGAGCGCAAGCAGGCTCCCGATCGCGCCCGCCGCACCGGGCCATGCGGCGAGCACGACGAAGGCGAGAGCGAGCCAGAACAGCGCGTAGGCCGCGACGAGTGCGAGCGCCGCGATCCATTCGGGCCAGGCGGCGGTGGGATCCGCGCCGCCGACGAACAGTGCGAGCGTGAGCGCGGCCGCAACCACAGGCAGCAGCCAGAAGCTCAATGCGGCCAGACGCGCCGACAGCCAGGCGAGCGGCGCGACCGGCTGCGCTGCGATCAGCCTGAGCATGCCGCGGTCGCGCTCTGCCGTGCCGAGCAATGCAGCGAGTGCGATCACGACGACCGGCAGCAGCGTGACGATCGCAAAGCCGAGATCGAAGCGTCCGACGGCGAGGCTGCGCGGCGGTTCGAAATCGTAGGCGGGCTCGACGCCGAACAGCGTTTCGAGCTTCACGGGCCAGCGCGACGGCGCGAGGTCGCTTGCGCCGATCGACAGCGGCGCAAGCGGCAGCACGGGTTTGTAGGCATGGCGGCGCAGTTGGTAGCGACTGAAGCCGGCGAGGTCGGTGGGATCCTGCCAGTAGGGCGCGGGTTGCGCAGCGGGGTGGGCATAGTCGCGCGCGCGCTGCTCGATCGCACGCTGCCAGGCCGCGTCGGCAGCGGTCTGTGCGTGCTGCGCCGCGGCCTGCGCGCGCTGGAATGCGCCGCCGACGCGCGCGCCGGCGCAGAACGCGACAGCGAGGAGCGCAATCGCGCTCCAGAAGATGCCGCTGCGCGCGATGCGCCGCAGCTCCCAGCCGAGCAGCGCGCGCCAGCTCGCCGCCGGCGGCGCGTTCACGCCCGCGGCGGCGTCGTGCACATGGTGCAATGTGGAATTGGATGCAATGCTCACGGCTGCAGCCTCCGTGCGACGCGGGCGAGCAGGAGCGATGCGGCGAGGAGCCACAGGGTGAGTGCGGCGAATGCCGGGCCGGCGCTGCCGGCTTCACCGAGTCGCGGCGGCTCGTGGACGAACGCCGGTTGCGAGGCCCAGAGTTCGGGCCCTGCCGCGTGGGCCTTGCCGTCGGCGCCGGGACGATGCGCCGCGACCTCGGCATTCATCGTGTTGACCAGCTGTCGCCGGTAGCGCTCGGCCGCGTCGATGAAGCGCCGGTGGTGCGCGAAGTCGGTGCCTGCGAGCGCCGGCGACAGCGCGGCGAATGCGATGGCCGGCGACAGCCAGGCGAGCGCGCCGAACGCCTCGTCCTGCGCGATCACGCGATCATGGAATCCGCCGAGCACACGATCGAACACGGCCTGCGAGTACCGCTCCGCGCGATCGAGCTCGAGGCCGCGATAGTTCGCGCGAAGTTCTTCGCGGCGCGAGACGCCGGCTTGCGCGAGGATGGCTGCTTCGTTTTCGCGCGAGGTTTCCGCGCTCCAGTACGAGGGAGCCTCGTCGAACAATTGCTGCTTGACCGACTGCGTCGACGGCAGCGGCCGCGCCGCATCCGCCGCCGTGCTCGTGAAGCGGGGCAGGGCGAGTACGACGGCGGCCCAGACACCGCACAGCGCGATCAGCGCGAGCCGCGTGTCGCGGGCGTACAGCGCGATCGCGACGCCGGCGACGGCGAACACCGCGAGATAGATAGCCGCGGCGCAGGTCCAGGCGGCCAGGCGCGCGAGAACGTCGGCATGCCAGGTACCGGTCACGCTGCGGTCGGCGGCTGCGGCAAGCACGAGCGGGAGCACGAGCGCCGCGACGAGTGCGAGCCAGACCGCCGCGGCTTTCGCGAACGCGAGCCGCCGCGGACTGTCGGCGACGCCCAGAGCCAGCCGCAAGGTGCCGCGTTCGCGCTCGCGCGCCGCCGTGGCGAAGGCCAGCAGGAACGCGACGAGCGGCGCGAGCGTCGCCAGCAGGACGGCCGGATGACGCAGCCCTGCGCGGTCGAGCGCGGAGGCGTCGCCCTGCGGCCGGTACAGCAGATCGTTCTGCACATGGGCCTCAAGCCAGACGGCCTGACCCACGAACGGTTCGACGCCGAAGTCGAGTGCGGCGAGTGCCGGCACCGGCTTGAAGGCGTAAATGCTGTAGTGCGCGGCCGAGTGCGGATCCTTGGCGGGCTGGGCGAGCCAGCGCGCGCGCTCGGCGGCGGCGGTCTGCGTCTTCGCCGCGTTGTCGCGCGCGAGTGCCGCCGCGTTGACGACGAACGCCGCGACCAGCAGCACTGCGAGGACGATCAGGGCGCCGGCGGCGCGCCGGTCGCGCCGCAGCAGTATCCATTCGTATACGACGAGAGAAAGGAGTCGGCTGCTCATGCGGCGAGCTCGGCGAGATAGAGCGCTTCGATCTGCGCAGGACCGAGGCTGCCGGTCGACTGTTCGAGCACGAGCCGGCCTTCGCGCAGCACGCCGAGGCGGTCGGCCAGTTCGCGCACGCGATAGAGATCATGCGTGGCCATCAGCACGGCGATGCCGCGTGCGGCGGCGGTGCGCAGGCAGCGTGTGAGATCGTTGGCCGCCGACGCGTCCAGGCCCGAGGTAGGCTCGTCGAGCAGCAGCAGGCCGGCGCGGCGGGCCAGGGCGATCGCGAGACCGACTTTCTGCCGCATGCCCTTGGAGTAGGCCTCGGTACGGCGCACCTGCGCTTCTTGCTGCAATCCGGCCTCGGTCAGCAGCGTGCGCGCTTCGTGCGTGCCGAGCCGGCGTCCGCCGAGCAGCGCGAAATAGCGCAGGTTCTCGATCGCATCGAGCGCCGGATGCAGCATGACGGTTTCCGGCAGGTAGGCGAGTTTCGCGCGGGCCGCCAACGGCGCGCGGTCGACCCGCGTACCGCCGACTTCGATCGTGCCGGCATCGGCCGCGGCGAAGCCGAGAATGAGATTGACCGTCGTCGTCTTGCCCGCGCCGTTCGGGCCGAGCAGGGCATAGATCTCGCCCGGCGCGAGCACCAGCGACAGCGCATCCACGGCGATCCGGCCGCCATAGCGTTTGCTGACGCCGTCCAGACGCAGCGCGCTCATCGCGTCACCGTCCAGGACAGTTCGACGCTGCGCGGCGCGCCAAGCAGGATCTGGTCGGCGGCACCGCCGTTCCAGTCGGCATAGACGGCATCGCCGAGATTGCGCCCGCGCAGCGCGAGCTCGCCGAGCGGCAGTTGCCAGCTCACGCCGGCGTCGACCACGGTGTGGGCGCCGACGCGAATGGTGTTCGCGTTGTTGGTGTAGAACCGGCCGACATGACGCGCGCCGAGATTCAGCGATACCGGTGCGTCGACGAAGCGATAGACCGCAAACAGGCCGGCGAGGCGTTCCGGCACGTTGGCCGGCAGGTTGCCGGCCCGGTCCGCGCCGCCGGCTTCGACGAGCCGGTCAAAACGCGCATCGAGCACGGCGAGATTCGCGTCGAGGTCGAACTGCGGCGTGAGATGCACCGATACGCCGACTTCGAAGCCGCGCGAGGACTGCCGCCCGCCCTGGACCGTCACGTTCACGTTGCCGGAATCGCGCGTCACGATGTCGTCCTGGCGCAGGCGGTACGCGGCTGCGGTGAGATCGATGCGTTCCTGCCATAGCGACGATTTCAGGCCGAGCTCGACTGCGTCACCCGTGGTCAGGTCGAACGTCGCGTTGGCCTGGGAAATCAAGAACAGGCTGCCGACAGGCGCGACGGCGCGGCTGAATTGCGCGTAGAGCTGCGTGCGCTCGGCGGCCTCGAACACCGCACCGGCACGCCAGGTGAGCGGCGAGTAGCTCCGCGCGAAGGCCGTGCGCGTGCCCGTGTTGCGGTCGGAGACGACGCGATCGAGGTCGATGCGATCGTGGCGCAGGCCGGCGACGAGCAGCCAGCGCGTACCGAGGTTCAGCGCCTCCTCGACGAACAGCGCGCTGACCGTCGATGCGCTGTCGAAGTCGACGCGATTGCCGGCGCCGGGGAACAGCAGGGCTTCGTCGCCTGTGGGAAAGTGGCCGCGCTGCGGATCGTGCAGGTCGACCGGCGTCGTCGTGCCGAAGCGGCGCCGATTGAAAAAATCGCTTTCGCTGTATTCGACTCCGGCCGAAAAGCGATGGCGTAGGCCGCCGAGGTCGGCGTCGACGACGTAACTCGCGCGCTCGACCCAATAGTCGTGGTCGTGCGTGATGAAGGTGGTCGAGCGGCGCAGGTTCGCGGCCGCGGCGTCCCAGGTGTAGGTCTCGGTGTTGCGCCAGCGGCGGTCCGCGGCATAGCGGTCGAGCTCGTTGACGAACTGCGCGTGGTCGCTGAGCTGCCAGGCAAGTCGCGTGCGCAGCCAGTCGGCGTTCGCGCGGGAGTAACCGTCGGCGACGTCGTAGTTGCGCCTGCGGGTCGCGAGATCGACGACATAGCCGTTCGCGCTCGTCACGATGCGGGATGGATCGCGTGCCGCCGCAAATGGAACCAGCGGCGTACCCCAGTAGGCGGTGCCGTAGTCGTCGCGGAACCGGTCGATCGAGACGCCGAGCTCGAGCGCGTCGTGCGGCCGCCACCGGAACGCGAACAAGCCGGCCTGCGTGCTCGTGTCGGTGTCGTCGACGAAGCCGTCGCTGCGGTTGTCGCTGACGACCGCGCGCAGCGCGGCGCGCTCGCCGAACGGCGCATTGGCATCGGCACCCGCGCGACGCGCGCCGAAATCGCCGGCGCCCAGCGTCGCGCTCCAGCGGGGCGCCTCGAACTGCGGCCGCTTCGGCACGAGATTGATGGCGCCGGCGAGCGCGCCCTCGCCATAGAGCACCGAAGCCGGCCCCTTGAGCACCTCGATGCGTTCGAAGCTGAAGCTGTCGTAGTTCCGGGTGATCAGCGGACCGGCGGTCTGGCGAATGCCGTCGTAGAGCAGCGAGATCGCGCCGCCGCTGAAGCCGCGCATCGTGGTCACGCCGGGCGACGACGGCAGCGCCGCCGCGAGCACGCCGGGCGCGGCATTGATCGCTTCGATGCTCGTGCGTGCGCCGCGCGCCTGCAGTTGCGTCTCGTCCAGGACATCGAGCGTCGCCGGCGTTTCGCGTGTCGCAAGGCCGAGCCGCGAGCCGACCGCGGGCGTCTCGTCGAGCGGCGAGGGCGCGGTGGTCCCGGTCACCTCGACGCGGTCCAGCGTTCGCGGCGCTTCCTCGGCCTGCGCAGTCGGGCAGGCCAGCGACAGGCATACGCACCAGCGCAAGCTCGGCCGGCGTCCGTGGTTTGTCTGCATCAAATTCCCCGGCGGCTCCAGAATAGTTATGTTATAACATAACCGAAACAAGGAAAAGTCAGGGGAATACCTCGACGCTCAGCGCAGGTCGCGACCGCCACGGCGCCATCCGATCCAGCGCGGAACACGCCTGCAGTAATCGTCGTAGCGCTCGCCGTACTTGCGCCGCAGCCGGGCTTCCTCGTAGGGGACGTACCAGTACTGCGCCGCAAGCAGAAACAGCAGCGGCCCTGCGAACGCGACCAGCGATCCGAGACACCAGGCCACGCCGGACAGCAGCACGAGCATGCCCAGGTACATCGGATTGCGGCTGCGTGAGAACAGCCCTCGCTCGCAGAGATCCGACGGCTCGCCGAAGGTCTGGATGTTGATGCGCAGCGAGTGGAACAGGCGGGCATGGGCCTGAGCCAGCGCGAGTCCGGCCAGCGCGATCACGCCGCCGAGCCAGGTGTAGGGCGTTTTGATCAGCTCCGGAGACGGAAGCATCCTGTCCAGCACCAGCATGCCGCCGATCGTGACGAGTACGAGCACCGGCGGAATCAGGAAACGCATCATTGCAAGGGGCCTCCTATGATCCGCAGAGCATCCGGCACCGCGACCCGTCCGTCGTTATCCCGCGATAACGCCGCCGTCGCGACGAGGCTTGTGTACGACGCATTCGAGCAGCTCGCCGGGCAGCGCCTGGTTCGCGACGCAGCACTCGACCGACAGACCCGTGTCTGCAGCCTGGCCCCGGGCGGGCTGCTCTTCGGAGCCGGATCCGTCGACAGCCGCGTCCACGTCGTGCTGGAGGGTTTCCTGACACTGAAATACGCGTCGTCGGCCGGCACGTCGTGGATCAAGGGATTCGTGCCGCCGCTGATGCCGTTTGCCTGTGTTTCCTGCCTCGATGGCGCCCGCGCGCACTTCGATGCGTATGCGGGTGCGGCCACGACGGTGGCGTCGATTCCGTTCCGGGCGCTCGATCACCTGTCGAGCGCGTCAGCGGCCTGGCAGCGCGCGCTGCTCAACGCGTTCAAGCGCTACGGGCAGCGCAAGGAAAAGCGCGAGCGTGAACTGCTGACGCTGTCGGCCGAGGCGCGATACGTCCGTTTTCTGCAGGACATGCCGGAGATTGCCGCTCGGCTGAAACAGCACGAAATCGCGAACTACGTCCGCGTCACGCCGGTGAGCCTGAGCCGGATCCGCCGCCGCCTGCAGCTGACGCGCGCGGGAGCGGCGACGGCGTGCGCATCGGACGCGAAACGATGATCGGCAATCGACGCACGGACTCATTCGCTCCCGCTCGTCTGCGGCATCGGAAAGCGCTCCTGGAACCACGCCTGCCACAGCGGCGTCACGCGGGCCACGGTGTCGGCCGCCTGATCGCCGTACGTATACAAATTCATCGCGACGACAGTCGGGCCGCCGGGGTAGGTGGCGGCGCCCAGCGCCGCGATGCCCGGGCCGGGCTCGTCGATCCGCAGCAGGGCGTCATAGGGATTCTCGGTGACGAGTTCCACGACGCCGGCGAGCGGCGAGGCGCCGGCGTCAGTCGCCCAGCGCTGTCCGACGTCCACGCCCGTGACGCCCAGCGCCGCCGTCAGCGCCTCCCAACCTTCCGCCTCGGTCGTCGCGATCGGCGTCGTGATCTGCATGATCGCGGCGCGCTGGCCGCGGAAGTGAGTGAGATAGAGCCGCAGGATGTTGAGGAAACCGGCCCATCCGGATTCGGCGCCTTCGAGCTGGTTGTCCCATTCGTCGGTGCTGGCGAACAGGCTGTGCACCATGCGAACGAGGCATACGCCGCCTGAGCGCGCTTCGATCGTCCACTCGGTCGCGACCGGCGGCGAGCCGCCGCCGTAGACCTCGCCCTCGCCGGCGTAGCTCCGCGGCGGATCCCACGCGGTTATGGCTGCGCAGGGCTGCAGGCCCTGGCCGAAGTTGAGCTTCATCGTGACGGGCTTGCCGTCGCGTTCCTCGAATTCCGCCGGCACGAACCACGACGAAAGCCCCGGCCCGGTGGCGATGGCCTGCCAGACCTCTTCCGGCGTACCGGGAACCTCGAATTCGACGTGCAGCGAACGGCGTCCGTTGGGTTCCTGCTTCACGCTCATGGCGATTCCTCGGATTCGGATTTCTGCGGTAGGGGATGGGCGAGGACGACGAGCCGATGGGCGCGGCCGCCCGGCGCGGATTCGTCGTGATACTTGGAAACGAGCGTCGCGACGGCTTCGGCGAGCTCCTGACTGAACGCGGCGCGTTCCGCCGGCGACCGGAAGCGAACTTCGGCATCCACGGCGAGGCTCGCGAGACGCTTGCCCGAGGCCGTCGCGCGGCGTACGAGATCGCCGACCTCACGCACGACGCGCGCGCCGAGCGCGATCAGATAGCTCGCCGACAGCCGGTCGACGGCCCGGTTCGAGTCGACCGCTACGGGACCCAGCGCGCTCGGCGAAACGACATACGAGGCGGCCGTCGCGACGAGCAGCCGTTCCTTCAGTCCGCCCCATTGGCGTTCCTCGGCCAGTCGCACGAGCCCATGAGATTCAAGCGCATGCAGGTGATAGTTGATCTTCTGTCGAGCAAGGCCGACTCGCTTGGCCAAGGTCGCGGCAGAGGCGGGCGTGGCCAGTTCGGCCAGCAGCCGACCGCGGACCGGCTCCAAGGCCGCCGCCGCCGCGGCCGGATCATCGATGACGTGGATGTCGAACATGGCCGGACGGTAGCTTTGACAAATTTTCTTGTCAATGCTCAGGCGTTGCCGTAGTTGCCGCATCGACCGATGCCGAATCCGGGCATTGGCCATGGTGCAGCGAGCGAAGCAGACGTCGGACCACGCAAGCGCCGAGCGCGCCGCTGCGAAGCGGGATGGATAGGGCAAGACCGCCGCCGGCCGCGGGAGGCGGCCGAGAGGCCGCAGTACGACGCGCCGATCGCCGCCCGCGTCGGATGCGCGGCAGGCGCCGATACCGAGGTCTGGTTGAGGCCGATTCCCGCGTTGGGTGTCCTGGAACCTATTGGCTGTCCCAGAACCTGCGCGAAACCTACGGCTTGTAGTGCAGGAGCCGGTCGTTGAGCACCTGCGCTGAATCGAGCACGCGTCCGTCGTCGAATCGAATCCGATACGTCTCGCCGGACATCGACGACTTCGTGCCCAGTTCATCGATGAACTGCCGCGCCGTCTGGATGCGGTCGCCGGCGTGGCGCAGTTTCGTTCGCAGATGATCGGCGGCTTTCGCGGCGCTGTACTCGCTGCCGTTGCGGATGAACGTCGCGCCGTCCAGGCGCTGAAGCTCGGCGATCAGATAGTCGATCTTCTTTTGCTCGGCGTCGGGACGGGCGGCCTGGACGATTCCCATGACGGCGAATACGAGCGCGAGGGCGAGCATCAGTGTTCGAACACGGGTTGCCGTCATCACGACACTCCAACGACGGGATGTCGCGGGAAATTGCCACGACGGCTACACGACGACAAGCCGGGACGGGAGGTGCCGCCGAACGCACCCGTGGAACGGTGCCTGCGCCTCAGGATTCGTCGGCGAGCATGAACGCCTGCAGCGCACAGCGAGCGGTCGCTTCGTTGAGTCTGGCGATGTCGCTGGCGCGCTGATACCCGCCCGCGACCACGAAAACGGTCGGAATCCGGCGCTGCCGCAGCATGCGGAACACGATCCGGTCGCGCGTCTCCAGATCCTTCGCGCTGAATCCGGAACGGCTCTTCGGATCGGCTTCGTGACTGTCCGCGCCGGCCTGATAGAGGACGAGATCGGGACGGCACTGATCGAGCAGCCGCTCGATGTCCCGCAGCGCCCGCTCGTGAGCGTCCGGACCGTCGCGCTGCAGGCGCACTTCGAACGGCCAGGAGCGGACGTTTCCCATGCACCCGAAGCGCGTGCCGAACATCGACGCGTTGAAGAGATTGGGCATTCGCGCCGCGTATTCCTCGGTGCCGTTGCCGCCATGTTCGTCGCAGTCGATGACGAACACTTTCTTGCCGGGCCAGACGTGGGCGACGAATGCCAGGCCGTTCAAGGCGCAGAATCCGGAACCGCGCTCGTACACGGCGTGGTGGAAGCCGCGCGCGAGATTCAGAGCGATGCCGCTTTCTTCGGCCTCGCGCACGGCGGCGAGCTGGCCCGACAACATCGCGTAGACCGCATCCCGGACCGCAGGACTCCAGCGACTGCCCTGGCTCGACGCGAGCGGCTCGATGCCCTCGTGGAAGGCCTCGAGATAGCCGTCCGCATGCAGTCCCTGCAGCAGGCTCCGGTCCAGCGGCGCGGGCTCGCGCACATCCACCAGATTGCCGGCCTGCAGCGCTTCGGCGGCCACCGCGAGACGCGCCAGACGCGGCTCGGTTTCCGGCGCGTAGGCGGGCGAGAAGTACATCGGCAGACGTGTCATCGGCGGCTTGCCGTCTCGGCCGCGGCGAAGGCACGCAGTTCGGCGAGGGTCGTCGTCGCGGGGGAGAACATGCCCGCGCGCTGCTGCGCGTCGAGCTGGCAGGAGAACACGCGTCGCCGGTGCGCCGCCTCGACGGCGAGCGTGGTCAGGCGCAGGAAACGCGTCTGCGTGATCGTCGCGAGCGGATAACAGCGGCCGTGCTCCGTGGCGCGGCCCGTATCGGGGTCATCGTGCGCGAGTGCGCAGAGCGAACCGGGCGGCAGCACGACGCCATTGAGGCGCACCGGGGCGAGCACGACGGCAGAATGCGATTCGCCGAGGTTCATCTTCTCGACGAGAACCGGACTCCCGTCATCGTCGACGAACACGTTGACGGATCCGCCGCGCCGCACCCGCCCGTGCGAGATTTCCAGGAAAAACTCTTCGGCCTGCGAACAGCTGCCGATGTTCGGCTTCACCGGCATCGGCGGGAGAACGATCAGCGTGTCGCCGTCGCGGTCGAGAATCTGCGCCATCAGCGTCGCGATCAGATGGCTTTCGGGGAGCGCCAGCGACGCGACCGCGGCGCGGAAGCGGTGCCTCAGCAGCGTCAGCGCTTCCATGAGTTCGTTGAACTGCGCGCCGTCGAGATGCCGATGCGGCTCGAATTCGTCGAGCCGCCGCCAGCCGTGCGGCCAACCCGCAGCCATCGCCGTCGCGGCGGCGAACGGGGTTCCGCGCGGCGGCCAGTCTTCGAAGATCTGCAGATCGCTCGGATCGTCGGAGGCGCCCGGCGCGTTGATGTAGGTCGAGAGAAAGCGCGTGGCTTGCGTGAAGCCGCAACCGCGCCGCTCCGTCCGGTGGGCGGGCAGCTCGTTGAGCATGTCCTGGAACGTTCGCCGCAGCGTCAGGTCGTGAGCGCGGAACGCATCTACCAATTCGTGGATCATCGAATCGCTGCCTGGCGTGTGCGCTCTCGCACGCCTCGGATTCGCTCCGCGTCACGGCCGGCGTTTTCGCCATGGCGGCGCGCCGGAGCGTGAGTAACGCGTGCGACAGAGGCGGGCGTAGTCCGCAAG
>NZ_DATIGT010000102.1:0-13513 GCF_035481375.1 Tahibacter sp. | reverse complement strand
GCCGTGACCGGCGTCGCAGAAACCGCGGGCGCAGCCGCGGCAGGCGTAGCCGGTGGTTGCGGCGGCGGCGCGGATGGTCGCGCCGATGCCGGATCCGCCGCTCGCGCCGCTGCTACAGGCTTCGCCGCGCGCGGCGCGCGTGCGCGCGGTGCCGTTGCGGCCTCGGTGTCGTCCGTCGCGACCGCTTTCGTCGCGCGCGGCGCGCGCGCTCGCGGCTTCGGTGCGGCGTCGTCACCGTCGCCGCTCGCCGCGCCCGCTTCCGCCGCGGCCGGCTTGCGCGGCGCACGCGGTTTCGACGGCGGTTTCGGCGCGGCCGCGTCGTCGGTGCTGCTGCGGCGGCTGCGCGGCTTCGTGGCGGGCGTCGTTGCGGCGTCGTCCGTATCGGGCGCGTCGGTCTTCTTGCTCATTGCGCGAGTGTAGCCCGCATGGCCGGCGATGCAGCGTGCATGGGGCGCATTGCCGCGCGCCGCTACCGCGCACGCGGCACCGGTGTTTCAGCGCTCAGGGCGAAAAACTATACGTTGCGGTCCCGTCGCCGTTGTCCTTGAGCTCGCGGACGCCGTTCAGTCCGTTCGCCTTGGCCACGTCGGCTTGGCCCGCGCGCGTGCGGAACGTCGCCGGCGCCTTGAGCTTCAGCGGCGCGAAACGGATCGGGCTCGGCTCAATCGCGCTGCGCGCGACCTTCGGATGCGCCTTCAGCCATTCGATGATGACGTCGCGGTTCGTCGTTTCCGACGACATCACGATGTTCTTGCCGTCGAGCCCCGGAATGTTGCCGCTGCCGCTCGCGCGGTAGTTGTTCGTCGAGACGATGAACGGCTGGTCGGGCTTGACCGGCTTGCCGGCGTGTTCGAGCTTGACGATCCGTTCGCCCGGCGCGCGGCTGAGATCGATCGTGTAGGCGAGCCGCCCCTGGATCACGTCGAAGTTGTAGGTCGGCACGCGCGTGTTGATGAGCGGCTGCGCCTCGGTCGAGGCCGGGTCGAGGCGGTTGAAGCGCTCGGCCGCTTTTTCAAGCCAGCCCTTGAGGATCGCGCCGTCGATCTTCACGGCGGCGATGGTGTTCGGATACAGATACAGGTCGGCTGCGCTCTTGATCGTGACCTTGCCGGGCTTCACGTCGCTGTAGTCCTCGGGACCGGCGAAGCCGGCCTTGAACGCGGCGGCGGCCGACAGTACCGGAATGCCGGCGAGGTCGGGACGCTCGGCCTTGATCCACTGCTCGGTGTACTCGCGCTGCGCCGCGTTGACGACGCCGAGCGCGCTGACGTCGCCCTGGTCGGCGAAGTAGGTGCTCATGCGGAACTCGGTCTGGCCGATCGCCGTGTCGACCCAGGCGATCGTCGCGCGATGCTCGGCGTCGACGATCTTCGCGATCTCCGCGTCGGGGGCGACGCACTCGCCGTCCTTCGGGCAGATCGGACGCACTTCGCTGTAGCTCTTGTCCTTGACGACCTGCCAGCGGTTGCCGCGGCGTTCGAGCGCGAGCTTGATCACGCCGAGCCCCTTGCCCCAGAAGCTGCCCATGACCGCCGGCACGCCGCGAACGAAGCCGCGCTCGTTGTCGACCTCGGCCATGTTGTTGAAGCGCGACTTCGGGTTGCTCGCGTTCGGGAACGTGTCGTGCGAATGACCGAGCAGCATCGCGTCGATGCCCTCGACGCCGGCGAGATGCCAGTTCGCGTTTTCCATGTCGCTGGTATACGCCGAAGGATTCAGTCCGCCATGCGACACCGCGACGACGAGATCGACCTTCTGCGCGCGCAGCTCCGGCAGATACTTCTGCGCGGCTTCGACGACGCCGAGCACGGTGACCTTGCCTTCGAGATTGCGCTTGTCCCATTTGAGGATCGGCGGCGGCGCGAAGCCGAGCACGCCGACGCGCAGCGGCACGCTGAGCGCGCTGCCGTCCGGCGTGTAGGCGGTGATGTTCTTCTCGACGACCAGCCAGGGCCGGTACAGCGGCTTGCCGTCGCGCGCGTTGTATACATTGGTGAGAACGAGCGGGAACGTCGGTCCCTGGCACTGTTGTGGATTCACGCCGTCGACGGCCATCGGCGTGCCGGTGACCTGGGCGAGAAAATCCAGGCCGTAGTTGAATTCGTGATTGCCGATCGCGCCGGCGTCGTAGCCCAGCACGTCCATCGCCTTGTAGGTCGCGAGCTTCTGCGAGCAGGGCAGGCGTTCGGCCAGCGCCTGATAGTCCGACAGCGCCGTTCCCTGGATCGTGTCGCCGTCGTCGAACAGGAAATTGTTCGGATACTCGCTGCGCGCGGTGCGGATCAGCGTCGCGACGCGCTCGAAGCCGAGCGTCGGATCGACCACGCCCTTGAAGTAGTCGAAGCTCAGCACGTTCGCGTGCAGGTCGGTCGTTTCGAGCAGCGCGACGTCGGCGCGCGCACCGTCTTCGAGGCGGGGACTCTTGCTGCCGCCGCCGCTGGCGCAGGCAGTCAGGACGAAGGCGAGACTCAGGGCAAGCGGGGCACGGAACATGGCATCGGCACGGGCTGGGTCGGGCGCGAACCTTAGCATCGGCCTGCGTCTGTCGCATGTGTTCGCAACGCCCCGACCCGATGGCCGCGCCGCCGCCGCGCTGTCACACTGCCGACTTATCGTTGCGAATTCGATCCGGAGACCCGCCCGTGAATGCACTGCGCCTGCTGCCCGCCGCTCTCGCCCTGATCCTGACCGCCTGCGCCAGCCAGCCGGGACCTCCGGGCGGCTCGACGGCCTCGCGCGCGATCGTCGTTCCCGAGATCCGGCGCCCGCAGGGCGAGACCGCCGACTGGTGGTTCACGGCCGGCGCGGCGACCGCGCACGCGAACGTCGGCACCACGCCGCCGCGTGCGAAGAACGTCATCGTGTTCCTCGGCGACGGCATGAGCATTCCGACGATCGCCGCCGCACGCATTCTCAAGGGCCAGCGCGAGGGCAAGGACGGCGAAAGCACGCGGCTCGCGTTCGAGACGCTGCCCTACACCGCATTGATCCGCACCTACGAAACCGATGCGCAGACGCCCGATTCCGCCGGCACGATGACGGCGATCATGACCGGCGTGAAGACCAAGGCCGGCTTCATCGGCATCGGCCAGGGCGCCGAACGCGCCGACTGCGCGTCGAGCCGCGGTCACGAACTCGTGACCGGCTTCGAACTCGCCGAACTCGCCGGCATGGCGACCGGCGCGGTGACCACGACCAAGCTCACGCATGCGACGCCGGCGGCGACCTACGGCCATCTGCCCGAACGCAACTGGGAATCCGATGTCGACGTCGGCCAGTCGCCCAAGGGCGGCGACTGTGCCGACTTCGCGCGCCAGCTCGTCGAGCAGCCGTTCGGCGACGGCCTCGAAGTCGCGCTCGGCGGCGGCCGCGAGAATTTCATGGTGCCGACGCAGCGCGATCCGGAAGAGCCGGGCCGTCCCGGCAAGCGCCTGGACCAGCGCGACCTCGTCGCGCAGTGGAGTGCGCGCGCCGGCGCTGCGTACGTGTGGAACAAGGAACAATTCGACAAGATAGACATTGCCTCGACGACGCACCTGCTCGGCCTGTTCGAGCGCTCGCACATGCGCTTCGACCACGACCGCGTGAACCCGCCGCCCGGCGAAACCGGCCGCGTCGCCGCCGACGAGCCCAGCCTCGCCGAGATGACGCGCACCGCGCTGAAGCTCCTGAAGAAGAACCCGAAGGGCTATTTCCTGATGGTCGAGGGCGGCCGCATCGACCACGCCCATCATGGCGGCAACGCGTTCCGCGCGCTGACCGACACGATCGCGTTTTCCGACGCGGTGCAGGTCGCGCTCGACGACACCGATGCGGCCGACACGCTGATCGTCGTCACGTCCGACCACTCGCATACGATGACCTTCGCCGGCTACCCGCAGCGCGGCAATCCGATCCTCGGCCTCGTGCGCGGCGGTTCCGATTTCGAGGACGCCGGCTCGTCGCTCGCGCTCGACCAGCACAAGCTGCCGTACACGACGCTGGGCTATGCCAACGGCCCAGGCTATGTCGGCGCGACCGACCAGCAGCCCGAGGGGGTCAAGACCTTCCCGCACAACTACCGCAGCATCGGCAAGCCGGCGAGCGGCCGTCCGGATCTGCGCAAGGTCGACACGACCGCGCCGAACTACATGCAGGAAGCGACCATGCCGTTCATGAGCGAAAGCCACGGCGGCGAGGACGTCGCGATCTTCGCGCGCGGCCCGGGCGCGCAGGCGTTCCACGGCCAGCTCGAACAGAATGTGATCTTCCACGTCATCGCCCAGAGCGCCCCGCTGCTGCGCGGCGCCCTCTGCGCGGCCGGCAGCTGCAACGCCGACAAGGTGCCGGTGACGCGTCCGGACCGCGCGAAACTGCTGGCCAAGTGACGCGGAGCGCGAATTCGCGGGCGCATTGCTATGCTCCGCGTCCCGCGAACCAGGAGAACCGCATGTCCCGACGAGTCGTCGCCACCGCCGCCCTGCTGCTGGCTGCCGCCACAGCGCACGCCGAGCTGCCGGTCGAGGTGCAGCGCGATCTCTGGAAGGACTACGGTTCGCCCCGGGTCGCGACGCGCTACCGCGAGGCCCGCGTCGATCTCGACGGCAACGGCCGCGAGGACATCGTCATCCTTCTGAACGGCAAGCGCGCCTGCAGCCGCGCCGGCTGCCCGACGCTGGTCTACGCGCCCGAGGGCAAGGACGGCTGGCGCCGCGTCGCGACGATCGCCGCGACGCAGGCGCCGATCGGCGTGGCCGCCGCGCGCAACGCGGGCTGGCGCGATCTCGTCGTCCACGTGCGCGGCAGCCGCACGGCATCGCCGATCGTCGAGCTGTCCTTCGACGGCGGCACGTACCCTGCGAACGCCGCGGCGAAGAATCCGTTCGTCAAGCCGACCGAACAGGTCGGCGACGTGCTCATCGGCGCAACCGATGCAGCGAACGCCGGCGAAATGCTGACCCTGCCGCCCGAGACCGGCATCGCCGATACCGTCGATGCGGAATCGGTCAAGGCCACGCGCAAGATCAGCGCGCGCCACGGCAAGGCTGCCGCGAAAGGCCCCGACGCGCCGTCGTTCAACTGCGGACTGGCGATGGCCAATTCCGAAAAACTGATCTGCGACACGCCGGAACTCGCTGCGCTCGATCGCGAAGTGGCCGCCGAACTCGCGAAGATGCTCAAGGGCCAGCCCGAAGACCGCGAGACGGAACTCAACAGCGAGCAGCACATCTGGACGACGACGCGCAACGCGTGCGCCACGTCCGCCGATGCCGTCGGCTGCGTCCGCACCGCGTATCGCCAGCGCCTGGTCGCGCTGAAGATCCAGCAGGGCCTCGCAACCGTCTCGTCGACGCGCACGTACGACTGCAAGAATCAGCGCACGCCGCTGGTGGCGGCGTTCTACGCGGAAACCGATCCGAAGGCCGTCGCGCTGACCTGGGGCAAGAGCAAGGCCGTGCTCTATGCCGACGGCGCGCGCTATGCCGACGGCCTGTTCGAGTTCCGCGAGGACAACGGCAAGGTCGTCTCCAAGTGGCACCGCCTCACGCTGAACTGCACGCTGCGGCCATAGTCAGCTCTCGTCGGCTGGTTGAGCCGCCGTCTTCGCAGGCCGGGTTGAGCCGTAGGCGAAGCCCGGCATCGAGGCGTTTCCGGCGCATCGAACGCACAGCGACGAATACGCCGCACGAAACTCGATGCTCCTCGAAAATTCAACAAGGCGGCACTAATCCGGCTGGTACCGGTAGTGCCCCGTGACGACATAGTCGAACAGCACGTCCTCGACCTGCGTCCCCGCGCCGATGTTGTGCACGATCAGCGGGCGGCCGTCGCTGCGCCGGTTCGTCACGAGGCCGATGTGCGGCACGCCGCTCGCCAGGCGCCAGGTCACGATGTCGCCCGGCGCGTAGATCGACGCGTCGTCCTGGCTCACGTGCAGCGCGCGGCCGTGGCGCGTGAAAAACGTCGCGAGATTCGGCACGCGCCGGTGATCGATGTTGCGATCCGGCGCACGCAGGCCCCAGAGCTTCGGATAGACGTTCCAGTTCGCGCGCAGGTCGTCGTGGACGCGCTGCTGCAGATCGACGCCGAGCGCGCGGTACGCACGGATCACCACGTCCGTGCAGACGCCGCGGTCGATCGGCACGTCGCCGCCCGGATACGCGATGCGCGCATAGGCCGGGTCGTAGGACACGGTCACGCCGACCTGTGCGGTCGCCGCGGCGAGCAGGTTGGCCGGGAACGCCGACGGGTCGGCGAACGCCGCACTGCTCGCGGCCAGCGCGAGAACGAACAGCAGGCCGCGTTTCATGGCGACGCCGCCGTCAGCACGCGCTGCGCGCGCAGGAAATCGCCGACGAGCCGCGCGAGATCGCGATCGAAATACGCGCAGTCGTTGTGGCCGCAGGCCTCGCGGTGCAACTGCGTGCGCGGCGAGGCCGCGGCGAGCTTGCGCGCGTGCGCCGGCGGAATCAGCGTGTCGTGGTCTCCGTGCATCAACAGAACGCCCTGCGGAAATGCCGCGATGCGTGCGGCGGAGTCGAACGGGTCGCGCACGAGCCAGGACGGCAGGTAGTGATCGTTCGCGAGGTCGGCCGTGGACGCGAACGTCGACAGCAGCACGAGCGCGGCCAGCGGCCGGTGTCGTGACAGTTCGGCCGCCGGCGCGCCGCCGATCGACCGGCCGAGCGCGACGATGCGCGCGCGATCGACGAGCGGTTGCTGCGCGAGCCAGTCGTACGCGGCCGTCGACACTTCGACGAGGCTCTGGAAACCCGGCTGGCCGTCGGCGCCGGCATAGCCCGGCAGCTCCACGAGCAGCACGTGCAATCCGAGCGCACGCAGCGCGTCGAACGACTGCAGATGCTCATCGACGGTCTCGCCGTTGCCGTGAAAGAACAGCAAGGCCGGCGCCGGCGCCGCCGGCCCCGGCAGGAACACGCCGCGCGCGCGGCCGAACGACACGGCGGGCTCGACGAGCCGGGCCGGCGCGCGCAGCTCCGCGCGAAACGGGTGACGCACGCCGTCGGCGAGCGGGAACAACAGCTGCCGCTGCACGGTATAGAAGAACGCGCAGTAACCCGCGTAGGCGAGCGCCGCGAGCAGCAGTACGCGACCTGCCCGCGCGGACCAGCGTCGTTTCACAGTTTCCGGAGTGCCGTGCATGACCCTGTCCGTTCGGTTTCGCGTCGTACTCGCCGTGCTGGTCGCAGCGATCGCCGCGTCCGCCTGCGCCGCCGCCGAGGTGCCGTTGCGCGACGGCGACATCATCTTCCACACCTCGCGCTCGGCGCAAAGCGTTGCGATCCAGCGCGCGACGCGATCGCGCTACAGCCACATGGGCCTGATCCTGCATCGCGACGGCCGCCCGTTCGTGTTCGAGGCCGTGTCGACCGTGAAGTTCACGCCGCTCGCCGAGTGGATCGCACGCGGCGAAGGCGGCCGCTACGTCGTCAAGCGCTGGCGCGACGCCGCAGCGCGGCTCGATGCGGCCGGCGGCGAAAAACTCCGCGCGCAGGCCGCTGCCCTCGCCGGCAGGCGCTACGACCTCACGTTCGAATGGGACGACGACCGCATCTACTGCTCGGAACTCGTCTGGAAGGCGTACGAGCGCGCGTTCGGCGTGCACATCGGCGAAACCCAGCGGCTGCGCGACTTCGACCTGACCGATCCGGCCGTGAAGACCAAACTGCGCGAACGCTACGGCGCCGATGTGCCGCTCGAAGAACCGGTGATTTCGCCGCAGGCGATGTTCGATAGTGCGTTGTTGGTGACGGTGGCAGGGCACTAGCCGGCGCCCGAGAAACGCCCTCCCCTCGAAGGGGAGGGCTTTACCTCACTCCACCACCGCAATCTGCGGCTTGCTTTCACCGCCCTTCAGCCGGCGCGCCGCGTCGACGAGCTGCACGAATTCCGCGCGATGGCCTTCGCCGTCGTTGCCGCGGGCATTGCGTGCCAGGGCGGCGATGCGGTCGAGATCGAACGCGCCCAGATGCGTGCCGCCGCGCAGGCTGTCGGCGAATGCGGCGACGGCGGATGCAAAGCGCAGGCGCTCGCTCGCGTTCGGCTGCAGCTCGCTCTTGCGCAGCGGACGCTCGATCAGGCGGCTCGTATCCTCGTTCGGCTGCTTGTAGCGCAGTTTCACGAACGCGATCTCCTCGGCACCCACGCTGTTCGCCGGCTTGTTGCCGCCGCCGTAGCGCAGCGGGTCGACCTGCGCGCCGCCGTCGCCGACCAGCGTGAGTTCGTACAGCGCCGTGACATCGTGGCCCGCGCCGATCTCGCCGGCGTCCACTTTGTCATTGTTGAAATCCTCGCGGCGCAGCTGGCGGTTTTCGTAGCCGATCAGCCGGTATTCGGCGACCGCGGCCGGATTGAACTCGACCTGGATCTTCACGTCCTTCGCGATCGTGAACAGCGTGCCGCCGGCTTCGGCGACCAGCACCTTGCGCGCTTCGGCCAGCGTGTCGATGTAGGCGTGATTGCCGTTGCCGATGTCGGCGAGCTGTTCGGCGAGCTGCTCGTTGTAGTTGCCGGCGCCGAAGCCCAGCGTCGTCAGCGCGACGCCGTGTTCGCGTTCGCGCGCGACCAGCGTCTTCAGTGCTTCGTCGTCGGTCGTGCCGACGTTGAAATCGCCGTCGGTCGCGAGCACGACGCGATTGACGCCGCCCTTCATGAAATTCTGCTTCGCCGTCGCGTAGGCCAGCGCGATGCCGGCGCCGCCGTTCGTCGAACCGCCGGCGGACAGGCTGTCGAGCGAATCGATGATGCGCCGGTGCTGATCGCCCGGCGTCGGCGCGAGGACGAGGCCGGCGCTGCCGGCATAGACGACGATCGACACGCGATCCTGCGCGCGCAGCTGCGGCACCATCTGCTTGAACGCGTCGACGAGCAGCGGCAGCTTGTCCGGCGAATTCATCGAGCCCGACGTGTCGATCAGGAACACGAGGTTCGACGGCGGCAGGTCGCTGGCCGGCAGCTCATAGCCCTTGATGCCGACGAGCAGCAGCTTGCGCTGCGCATTCCACGGCGCCGCGGCGAACTCGGTCGTCACGCTGAACGGCGTGTCGCGCGTCGTCGGCGGCGCGTAGCCGTAGTCGAAATAGTTGAGAAATTCCTCGGCACGGACGGCGTCGGCCGGCGGCAGCTGGTTCGCCGTCAGCATGCGGCGCACGTTCGTGTAGCTGCCGGTGTCGACGTCGATCGAAAATGTGGAAACCGGGTTGTCCGCGGTGATCTGCAGCGGATTGTCGGCATGGTCCTGATAGCGCTCGGTGTTCGCGGGCTGCGAATAGGCCGGCGAGGACGGCGCGGCACCGGCGGCGGTCCGGCTCGATCGATGGCGAAACAAGCCCGAATATTGCGGCTGCACGACTTTTGCGGCCGGTACCGGCTTCGACAGCGCCGGTGCCGGGGGCGGCGTCGATGCGGCCGGTGCGGCGACGCTCATCGGTTCGGCGGTCTCGACGACGACGCCGGCGTCCTTCTCGTGGTCGGCGCGGCCGTCGGCGAGCTGGCGACGGGCTTCCTCGGCGCGCGGCGCCTCGGCCTTCTTGTCGGCACCGGCGACGCCCGGTTCGGCCGGCGCCTCGACCGGGCGGACCGCGACGACATCGCGCTTGCCCGCCTCACCGGTCGATGTCGTGGTCTTCTGCGTGCACGCCGTAAGGCCGAGGGTCAGGGCGAAGCTGATGGCGATGGTCAGGCGGGAACTGCGCATGGTCGTGCTCCGTCGTCGGGTAGGTGGCGCATACAACGGCGGCTTTCCGGTGGCGGGGTTAGCGCGTGTCGATGGCTCCTGCACGCGCGCGGCGTTAGCATCGCCGGGCCCTGTCCAAGGGCCAATGGGAGGCACACATGAACCGATTCACGGCAGTCGTAATGGGTGCGTTGACGCTGCTCGCGGCGGGGGCCGCGTCGGCCGAGGACAAGCCGGCCGCTGCGCCGGCAATGAGCGCCGAGCAGCAGGCGCAGATGGCGGCGTTCGCGAACGCGAGCACGCCGCGCGCCGAGCACAAGCAGCTCGAGTATTTCGCCGGCACGTGGACGGCGAAGACGCAGTTCTGGATGGATCCGGCCGCGCCGCCGCAGGAAACCGCGGGAACGTCAAAAAATGAAATGATATACGGCGGCCGCTACGCGTCGTTCGGCTATTCCGGCACGTTCTGGGGACAGCCGTTCACGGGGCAGGGACTGATGGGGTTCGACAACCTGCGCGGCAAGTTCTTCAACACCTGGATCGACTCGATGTCGACGAGCTTCTGGGTCGCCTGGGGTGACTACGACAAGGCGAGCAACAGCTGGACCTTTCGCGGCGACATGCCCGACATGATGAAGCCGACGACGATCGTGAAGGTGCGCCAGGTGTTTCGCATCCACGACCCGAAACGCTATACGTTCGAGTGGTACGAGATGCGCGACGGGAAGGAACTGAAGACCATGCTCATCGACTACCAGCGTCAATAGCGCGGTACCGGCAGCTGGCGGGAAACATGCCGCTGCCGCGGCGCAGGAATGCGATCGCGGCAGCGGCTGCAGGCTGGCTTACTGGCCGAAGCGGTAGGCGAGATTCATCGATACGAAGTCGATGTGATCGAAACGGCCGTTGCCGTCGTTGGTCAGGTCGAAGCGGCGGCCGACGTTGGTGTAGCGGTCCCAGTCCAGGCGCACGTCCCAGTTCGGCGTCACGCGCACGTTGAGGCCGAGGCCATAGGTCAGCTTGGTGTGGTCGGCGCTGTTGCTGAAGCGGTGGTCCAGTCCGTCGGCACCCGTGCCGGTCTCGTCGTAGTCGAGCTGAGCGTTGTACAGGCCGACGCGCAGCAGGCCCGACGTGCGATCGTTGAAGTCGAGTTCGCCGAACACGGTCGCGCTCGGACCGGCGATGTTGTAGAGGCCGTCGATGACGGCGTCGGCGTTCGTCGCCGGCACCTGCGAATGCAGCACGTAGTTGCTGCCGACCTCGCCGAGGTCGACCCAGCCGAACTCGACGCCGAGCCACGGCAGGAAGCGGTAGCCGCCGAACAGCTTCCAGGCCTGGTCGGTGTCGTCGGTCATGCGGCCGGAAACGAAGGCATAGCCGGGATCGCCGGCATAAGCGGTGCGGATCTGGTCGGTCAGGTTGTCGTCGTAGCGTGCCTGGCCGATGCCGCCGCCGACGAAGAAGCCGGTATCACCGGCATGAGCTGCGCCGGCGCCGGCACAGATCAGGGTCGCACAGAGTAGTTTTTTAAACATGTCGTAATCTCCAAAAAGGTGAAGCCTGGCGTGCACGCCGGCGCCCCTGGTCGCCCGCCGACACCTGCAGGCCGCGACCGCCTCCCTGATGCGGTCGGCCGGACGCTAGCACAGGGCGGCGCGCGAACGCATGGTCCGCAGGTCGGACTGCGTTTCGATGCGGCCCTGCTGTCCGCGGCACCAAAGTTGACGAGCGGACCCTGCGATTCGCGGCATTCCGCAGCGCAGAATCCCCGGCGATGCAGGCGGCAGTCGCGCGGCGTCCGCTCACGGGAACACCGACGACTGTCGTCTGCATCGCTGTGCGTCCTGCACGGGGAGACGTCCACACACGCCGTTGTCGACGGATAGGACGCGGCGCACATGCTTTTCCCCCAACGCGACCAAGGTCTCGGCGCGGTGCGCCTTGAGCGGACGAATCGCGGCCTCATCTGCAGCATTCCGACGCCGTGCGCCGTACCTGCAGGAAAGTCATGTCTGCTCCGACCCGCCAGCCCGTGCTGTTCATCGGCCACGGCTCGCCGATGAATGCGATCGAGCAGAACCGCTGGAGCGATGCCTTGCGCGCGCTCGGCACGCGCCTTTCGCGTCCGGCCGCGGTGCTCGTCGTGTCGGCGCACTGGCTCGTGCCGGGCAGCTGGGTCACGGCGCAGGCGGCGCCGGGGACGATTCACGATTTCGGCGGCTTTCCGCCCGAACTCTTCGCCGTGCGCTATCCGGCGCCGGGCGCTCCGGCATTGGCCGAATCGATCGCGCAGGCCAGCGCAGGCCGCATCCGCACGACGACGGAGTGGGGCCTCGACCATGGCTGCTGGAGCGTGCTGCGCCATCTGTTCCCGCAGGCCGACGTGCCGGTGCTGCAGCTCAGCCTCGACGAGCGCGCGACGCTCGCGCAGCACGCGGAACTCGGCGCATCGCTCGCCGCGCTGCGCGACCAGGGCGTACTGATCCTCGGCAGCGGCAACATCGTCCACAACCTCGGCCATGCATTCCGCGCGTGGCGCGCCGGCGATACCGCGACGCCCGACTGGGCCGGGCGGTTCGATCGCGCCGTCGCGACGGCGCTGCAGTCCGCCGATCGCGTCGCGGCAACCATCGCCGCGGCGCAGCAGCCCGATGCGGCCCAGTCGCATCCGACGCCCGAGCATTTCCTGCCGCTGCTCTATGCGGTCGGCGCGAGCGATGCGCGCGACCGCGTCGAATTTCCGATCGAGGGTTTCGACATGGGTTCGCTGTCGATGCGCAGCGTGTGCTTCCGCTCCGGCGCGGACTAGTGGCCTGCAACGGAGAAGCCGGAAGCGGCGGACCCGATCTGTATTCCGCTTTCTCCGTTCCAGGCCAGTAGACTCGCTACGACCGGAGGGGAGCGGCACCAAGGCACGACCTCAAGGCAGCGCTGGAACGGCACGAAAAGCGCGCGACGCCGGGCGGTCTCGACTGCGCGCTGGCCGCTCGCGTCGACTTCCTCAATCCCGAGCATTGGGACGCGCTGACGCGCGACGCGTCGTTCTTTCTGTCGCGCGACTATCGCCGCCTGCTCGAACGCCATGCGCCCGTGGGCATGCAACTGCGCTGTGCGCTGGTCTATCGCGAAGGCCGCCCGATCGTCGCGCTCGCCGCGCAGGTGCTCGAAGTCGGCGGCGACCAGCTCGCGAACCTGCCGGATTCGCGCATGCGCAAGAAGGCGCTCGAGTAGCTGCGCGTGCGCCTGCTGGTCTGCGGCAGCCTCGTCTCCAGCGGCCTTCACGGCCTCGCCTTCGCGCCCGGCGAAGACCCGGCCCTGCTCTGGCACGGCGTGGCCGAAGCGCTCTACCGCATCCGCCGCGCCGACCGCCTGCACGGCAGATCGACTACGTGATGCTATGGGACATTCACGCCCGACAGGATCAACGCGTTATGCGCAGTGTGCCAAGGAAATGCTTGACGATGGGACATTCACGCCCGACAGGATCAACGCGTTATGCGCAGTGTGCCAAGGAAATGTGACGCGGTGACCCCTCCCCAGCCCTTCAAGATCGAAGGGGGCCAGCGGGGACTCGGCCCGAATACTCCAATTGAAAGGGTTGCCGAATTTTTGCAACGAAATTCATCAGGACGTCGACAGTGCCAACCTGGATGGTGCCAAAAAGAAGGGGGCAAAAGCCCCCTTCTTTGCAATACTCTCCGCGCAGTTCAGCGAGGAATGAAACACGTCGTCGTGTTGTTGCTCGGCGTCCAGACACAGTTGACTTGGCCTTCGCCTTGACCGCTGCCACTGGTGATGGTTATCCCGAGCGACCGCATGTACTCGATGAACTCGGCC
>NZ_DATIGT010000101.1:0-57625 GCF_035481375.1 Tahibacter sp. | reverse complement strand
CTGGCCCCTGGCCGCCGTACCCTGGCATGCGCTATGCAGCTCATCGGCGCTTGAGACTTCCCTGGGGAATCCGACGATGAACAGCTTGCACGCGTCACCACGCCGAAACACCGGTTTCACGCTGATCGAGTTGATGATCGTCGTTGCGATCATCGCGATCCTTGCAGCG
Source organism: Tahibacter sp. (assembly GCF_035481375.1). Lineage (GTDB taxonomy): Bacteria > Pseudomonadota > Gammaproteobacteria > Xanthomonadales > Rhodanobacteraceae > Tahibacter. Next base: position 57,456 of record NZ_DATIGT010000101.1, on the reverse strand, counting down.
ATCGCGCTGCCGTCCTACCACGACTATGTCGTCCGCACGCAGGTCGACGAATGCACCGTGCTCGGCAGCGGCGCCAAGACCGCGGTCAGCGAGGCACTCGCGAACACCGGCGTATTTCCGGCCGACAACGCCGCCGCGGGACTTCCGGCCGCGAACACGATCGTCGGCAAGTACATCAACGCCGTAACGGTCAATGCCGGCGTGATCACCTGCACCTATTCGAGTGCGGCGCCGCAGCGCGCGAACTCGCTGATCGACGGACTGACCCTCGTGCTGACGCCGACGTTCACGACGACGGCCGGCAGCGTCAACTGGACCTGCTCCGGCACGGTGCCGCAGAAGTTCCTGACGACGATCTGCCGTACCGGTTCAAACTGACAAGAACCCGCGGTGCGGCGCTTGTCTTGCCCGGACGAGTTGGGCACGATGCCGCACCGCAGGCCGAACCTCACACTCATGTCGGGCAACCCCTTCGAGCCGACTCCGTCGACTGACGGAGCCGAAACGGTCGCGCTGTCGCCGCTTCCGGGCATTCATGCACGGGCGGAATCCGACACGCTGACGCAGGAGCAGATCAAGCGCACCTACGCTTGGTATGCGCCTATCTACGATCAGTTGTTCGGCGCCGTCTACGCGCACGGCCGCCGCCGCATGGCGGCCGCGCTGCGCACGCTGGCGCCGCAGCGCGTGCTCGAAGTCGGCGTCGGCACCGGCCTGACGCTGAACTGCTATCCGGCGACGAGTTCCATCGTCGGCATCGACCTGTCCGAGCCCATGCTCGCGCGCGCCCGCCGTCGGGCGACCAGGCTCGGCCTGACGGATGTCGACCTGCGCATCATGGACGGCGAATCCACGCCGTTTCCCGACGCGAGCTTCGACTGCGTCACCGTGCCCTACGTCCTGTCGGCGACGCCCGAACCCGCGCGGCTCGTGCGCGAGCTGCGCCGCGTCTGCCGGCCCGGCGGCAACATCGTGATCCTCAATCATTTCAGCGGCAGCCGCTTCTGGTGGCTGCTCGAACGCGCCGCACAGCCGCTGTCGAGCAAGGTCGGCTTCCGTTCCGATTTCCATTTCGAGGAACACGTCGCCCGGCACGACTGGAAGATCCTGTCGGTCGAATCGGCCAATCCGTTCGGTCTGTCGCGGCTGGTCGTCATCGAAAATGTCTGAGTCGGGCTGGGGTGCGCCGGCGAAACGCATCGCCGCCGAGCTCGTGTTCTTCGCGCTGATCGCAGCCGCGTTTCTCTATTTCTACATTTCCCGTTTTTCCCAGCCCTGGTCGTCGATCGCGCCGCACTTCATCGTGCTGTCGGCATTCTGGGTCGCATTCGCAACGCTGCGGCTCGTGGCGGCCCGTCTCGGCCGCGCCGCACGGCTGATCTGCGCCACGCTGCTCGCGCTCGCGCTGTTCCTGCTGCTCGCCTATTACGCCGTCGTCGCGACCGGCCTGCTGTCGTGGGGCCGCGTCACGTCCTGGCAGCTCGTCTGGACCTATTCGCGCCAGGTGACGGGCCTGCTCAGCGTGCTCGACATCTCCATCGGACTCGCGGCGACGCTGACGGCGGCCGTCGTGCTCGTCGTGCTCGGCACGCTGTGGCTGCTGCAGCCGCGCATCGACGGTGTCGCGATGGCGTCGCGACGGCTCTCGCGTCACATGTTCGGCGCACTCGTGCTCTGCGGCGCCGCCTACACGGCGATTCGCGTGATCGCGTTTGCCGACGTGTCCTATGCGACCGAAGGCGAGCCGCTGAGCCTCACGATCTTCCCGGAGCAGGCCGCGCGCAGCCTTCAGGCGCATACGACCGACGGCGCCGGCGCGCTCGACCGCATCGAGGACGAGGTCCGGCGCGCCTACAAGCCCGTGGCCGACGCCAACCGGCGCAACGTGTTCATCTTTCTGGCCGACGCGTTGCGGCCCGACCATATGGGCGTCTACGGCTATGAGCGCGACACGACGCCGCGCATCGCCGCACTGATGAAGACCGTCCGCACGCAGCAGCTCGACCGCGTCACGGCAGCCTGCGCCGAGTCGACCTGCGGCGTGCTCGCGAGCCTGTTGTCGAAATACACGCACCAGTTTTCAAACCGGCCGTTCACGCTGGCCGACGTGCTCAAGCGCAACGGCTACCGCGTCGAGATGATCCTCGGCGGCGATCACACCAATTTCTACGGCGTGCGCGAGGCCTACGGCGCGTTCGATTCGTATTTCGACGGGTCGATGGCCAAGGGCTTCTACATGAACGACGACAAGCTCGTCGTCGACCGCGTATCGAAGCTGCCGAAGTATGACGGCCAGCCGCTCATGGTCTGGTTCCATCTGATGTCCTCGCACGCGCTCGGACGTCGCCACGAGGAGAACGTCCGCTATCTGCCGGCCGAGTCGTACGCGAAGCCCGTCGGCCGCACCGGACCGCCGACGCCGGCGACGACGAACTACTACGACAACGGCGTGCTGCAGATGGACGCCATCTTCGTCGAGACGCTCGGCGTCCTGCGCGAGAAGGGCTATCTCGACAATGCGGTCGTCATCCTCGCGGCCGACCACGCGGACATGCTCGGCGAGCACCAGGAATTCATGCACGCCAAGTCGGTCTACGAGAACGTGCTGCGTATTCCGTTCCTGATGTTCTCGTTCGGCTACGAGCCCGAGCGGCCGCTGGTGCCGGTGCGGCTGGCTTCGCAGGTCGATTTTGCGCCGACGATACTCCGGGAACTCGGCATGGACGCGCCGAGCACCTGGGTCGGTTCGGCCCTGCAGGATCCCGCGCCGCGACGCTACGTGCATTTCCAGCAGGGCGCGCAGGTCGGTCTCTACGACCTCGGCGACGAGCGCCGGATCCTCAAGTTCTGGCGCGACGTGAACGCCGATCGCGACTTCACGTTCGACGTGACCAGCGACGACAGCGAAACGACCGACCTGACCCCGGGAATCCCGCCCGCCACACATTCGGCCTGGATGGTCGAACTCGCGCCGGCCGTCGGTGCGGTCATGCGCCACAAGGAATAGCTGTCCGGCCCGCCCGTGCCGGTCATTCCCCTCGCCGGCCCACCCATCCGCGACCCGCCGCGGTCGGCCGTGACGCGGTTCTCAGTGCGCCCGGACCTCATGCCGTACTTCACAAAAATGCGCTAGGGGTTTGCTGGGAACGGAATTCCCCCTGTCACCGGCTTTGCGTTATATTGCGATTTAACGCGTCAATCGACAGGTCCGCCATGGTACAGGCCAGCCCTTCAGCGCTCGTCGGCCTAACCGGCATCGCGCGACGCCTCGTCATCGACGGCACGATCACCGATGTCGCGGCACGCAAGGCGATGGAATCCGCCGCCCGCGACCGCATTCCGATCAGCACCTATCTCATCGAAAACGGTCTTGCCGACAGCCGCGCCGTTGCGCTCGCGGCGTCGTCGGAGTTCGGCGTGCCGCTGTTCGACGTACAGGCCATCGACTTCGCGCAGTTGCCGTCCAAGCTCGTCAGCGAAGAACTCATCAACAAACACAAGGCGTTGCCGCTGTTCAAACGCGGCAACCGCCTGTTCGTCGGCATTTCCGATCCGACGAATCTGCGCGCGCTCGACGAGATCAAGTTCCAGTCGAATCACACCGTCGAGCCGATCCTCGTCGACGAAAGCCAGCTGCAGAAGGTCATCGAGCAGGCGCTGCAGCAGACCGGCCAGATGGTCGATGGCCTCGACGATTCCGAGGGACTCGAAAGCCTCGATCTCGCCAACACCGACGACGACGCGGATTCGGGCAGCGGCGGTGTCGATGCGTCGGGCAGCGACGACACGCCGATCGTCAAGTTCGTCAACAAGGTGCTCGTCGACGCGATCAAGCGCGGCGCATCGGACATCCACTTCGAGCCGTTCGAGATGGAATACCGGGTGCGTCTGCGCATGGACGGCGTGCTGCGCAAAGTCGCGGCGCCGCCGTCGAAGCTCGCGCCGCGCATCTCCTCGCGCCTGAAAGTCATGTCGGGTCTCGACATCGCCGAACGCCGCGTGCCGCAGGATGGACGCATCAAGCTCAATCTTTCCAAGGGCAAGTCGATCGACTTCCGCGTAAGTACCTGCCCGACGCTGTTCGGCGAAAAGGTCGTGCTGCGCGTGCTCGACGGCTCGGCGGCCAAGCTCGGCATCGAGAAGCTCGGCTACGAGGAGGACCAGAAGAAGCTGTTCCTCGACGCGATCGAAAAACCCTACGGCATGGTGCTCGTGACCGGCCCGACCGGCTCGGGCAAGACCGTCTCGCTGTATACCGCGCTCAATATCCTCAACACCGAAGGGCGCAACATCTCGACGGTCGAAGACCCGGTCGAAATCCGCGTCGCCGGCATCAACCAGGTCCAGCAGAACCAGAAGCGCGGCATGACTTTCGCCGCAGCGCTGCGTTCGTTCCTGCGCCAGGATCCGGACGTCATCATGGTCGGCGAGATCCGCGATCTCGAAACCGCGGAGATCGCGGTCAAGGCCGCCCAGACCGGCCACATGGTGCTGTCCACGCTGCATACGAACGATGCGCCGCAGACGATCGCGCGCCTCATGAACATGGGCATCGCGCCGTACAACATCACCTCGTCGGTCACGCTCGTCATCGCGCAGCGCCTTGCCCGCCGCCTGCACGACTGCAAGAAACCGCTGGTCCTGCCGCCCGCGGCACTCGTCGCCGAGGGTTTTCGCGAGGACGAGATCAGCAATATCCAGATGTTTGATGCAGTCGGTTGTTCCGGCTGCAACGAAGGGTATAAAGGGCGAGTCGGCATCTATCAGGTCATGCCGCTGGCCGAAGATATCGTGAAGATCATCCTCGGCGGGGGGAACGCCATTCAGATCGCGGAGGCGGCGCGTGCCGCCGGCATCCGCGATCTGCGCGCGTCCGCCATGCTCAAGGTCAAGCAGGGCGTCACCAGCCTCGCCGAAATCAACCGCGTCACCAAGGATTAATCATGGCTACCGCAACGGTACCTCGCAAATCCGCCGCAGCCGCCGCAGCCCAGCGCGGACGGGCCCGCGCCGAAGTCAGCCAGCTCCAGACCTTCGTCTGGAGCGGCAAGGACAAGCGCGGCACGATGATCAAGGGCGAGTACGCGGCCAAGAACATCAGCCTCGTGAAGGCCGAACTGCGGCGCCAGGGCATCAATCCGACCGCCGTGAAGCCGAAAGGCAAGCCGCTGTTCGGCGCCGCGGGCAAGACCATCAAGGCGCGCGACATCGCGGTGTTCAGCCGTCAGATCGCCGTGATGATGCAGGCCGGCGTTCCGCTGGTGCAGGGCCTCGAAATCATCTCGGGCGGCCAGACCAACATCCGCATGAAGAACATGCTGGTGGCGATCAAGAACGACATCGAAGGCGGCTCGACGCTGCACGAGGCGCTCGCGAAATTCCCGGTGCAGTTCGACGAATTGTTCGTCAACCTCGTCAAGGCCGGCGAAGCGGCCGGTGTGCTCGACACGGTGCTCGACACGGTCGCGACGTACAAGGAAAACATCGAGTCGCTGAAGGGCAAGATCAAGAAGGCGATGTTTTATCCGGCGATCGTCATGGCGGTCGCGATCCTCGTCTCGGCGATCCTGCTGATCTTCGTGGTGCCGCAGTTCGAAAACGTGTTCAAGGGTTTCGGCGCCGACCTGCCGGCGTTCACGCAGATGATCGTGAACATGTCGCGCTTCATGGTCAGCTACTGGTGGATCGTGCTGCTCGGCGTCGCCGGATTCTTCGCCGGGCTGATCTTCATCTACAAACGATCGCCGGCCTTCGCGCACTTCTGCGCGCGAGCCGTGCTGAAGCTGCCCGTCATCGGCCAGATCCTGCATCAGTCGGCCATCGCCCGCTTCGCGCGCACGCTCGGCGTGACGTTCCGCGCCGGCGTACCGCTGGTCGAAGCGCTCGACTCCGTCGCCGGCGCGACCGGCAGCCCTGTCTACAACGCTGCCGTGAAGCGCATCCGCGAAGACGTCGCGGTCGGTCATCAGCTGCAGCTTGCGATGCGTCAGGTCGGCCTGTTCCCGAACATGGTCGTGCAGATGGTCGCGATCGGCGAAGAATCCGGCGCACTCGACAAGATGCTGTTCAAGATCGCCGAGTTCTACGAGGAGGAAGTCAACAACGCGGTCGACGCACTGTCGAGCCTGCTCGAACCGTTCATCATGGTCATCATCGGCGTGCTCGTCGGCGGCATGGTCGTCGGCATGTACCTGCCGATCTTCAAGCTCGCCGCCGTCGTCGGCTGATCGGCAACGATGATCGAAGTCCTCAGCGAAGGCTGGCCGCTGTATCTCGCGGCCGGCCTGTTCGGTCTCGTCGTCGGCAGTTTCCTCAACGTCGTCATCCTGCGCCTGCCGGAACGGCTGATGCACGATTGGCGCGCGCAGAGTCGCGAGATGCTCGGCATCGAGCCTGCGGCTGCTGACGCCCCCGCACCGCCGGACATCGTGTTCAAGCGCTCGCACTGCCCGCAGTGCAAGCACCAGCTGTCGGTGCTCGACAACATCCCGCTCGCGAGCTGGCTCGTGCTGCGCGGCCGCTGCCGCTACTGCAAGGCACCGATCTCGATCCAGTATCCGCTGGTCGAGGCGCTCAGCGCGGCGGCGACGCTCGTCGTCGTCGCGAAGTTCGGCCCGACCTGGGCTGGCGCTGCGGGCCTCGCGCTGAGCTATCTGCTGATCGCGCTGGCCGGCATCGACTTCCGCACGCAGCTGCTTCCCGACAACCTCACGCTGCCGTTGCTCTGGCTCGGTCTGCTGCTGTCGCTGCAGCCGGTGTTCGTGGCGCCGGCCGACGCAATCGTCGGTGCCGCGATCGGTTACCTGAGCCTCTGGTCGATCTACTGGCTGTTCAAGCTGCTGACCGGCAAGGAAGGCATGGGCTATGGCGACTTCAAGCTGCTCGGCGCGCTCGGCGCATGGATGGGGCCGAAGAGCCTGCTGCCGATCGTGCTGCTGTCGTCCGTCGTCGGCGCGATCCTGGGCAGCATCATCCTCGCGACGCGCGGCAAGGACAGCTCGACGCCGATCCCGTTCGGCCCGTTCATCGCGGTCGCCGGCTGGATCCAGTTCATCTGGGGCGAACAGCTGCTGCAGCTCTACACGCAGGTGCTGTTCGTGCGATGAATGCGGCGGAGGTTGCCGCGCGATTTGTCGTCGCGGTCAGCGGCGGCATCGCGTCCGGCAAGACCGCCGTCACGCAGGCCTTCGCGCGGCGCGGCATTGCCTGCTATGACGCCGACGTCGCCGCACGCGAGGCCGTTTTGCCGGGCCGGCCGGCGCTCGCCGAGATCGCCGCGGCCTTCGGCTCGCAAGTCCTCCAGTCCGACGGATCGCTCGATCGTGCCGCGATGCGCCGCCTCGTATTCGGCGACGACGCCGCGCGCCGGCGTCTCGAAGCCATCGTCCATCCGCGCGTGCGCGAGCGGCTGCGCGAGCAGGTCGCCGCCGACCGGAATGCGTACTGCCTGCTTGCCATTCCGCTGCTGGCCGAAACCTGGCCGGCCTATGCCTGGGTCGATCGCGTACTCGTCGTCGACGTGGCGCCCGAGATCCAGCTCGCGCGCCTGCAGCAGCGCGACGCGATCGAGCGCGATTTCGCCCTGAAAATGATCGCCGCGCAGGCGACACGCGAGCAGCGTCTGTCGATCGCGAGCGACGTGATCGACAACTCGGGAACGCTGGATCAGCTCGACGCCGCGGTTGCGACGCTGCACGACAGGTACCTCGGGCTCGCCGCAGCGCGGCAGTGAGGCGTTACCAGAATGCCGAAATACCGGCGATGCCCTGCGCGCCAGCGGCCAGCGCCGCATCGAGATCGTCGCGTACCAGCCCGCCGAGCGCGTAGACCGGCACGGCCGCCTCGTCGCAGAGCGCCGCAAACTCGCTCCAGCCCAGCGGAATCTGCTGCGGATGACTCGCGGTCTGCGCGACGCTGCCGAGAACGACGAAGTCCGCGCCGAGCGCCTGCGCCCTGCGCAGGTCGGCGGGGCCGTGACAGGAGGCGGCGAACCAGCGCTTCGCGCCGACCGGACGCGCATCGAGTGCCGCGAGTTGCGCCGCGGTCACGTGCACGCCGTCGAGATCGAATTCGTCGACGAGATCGCTACGCGAGTTGATCAGCAGCTGGCCGCCGGCCGCGCGCACGCGGCTCAGGCAGGCCGGCGCGAGGCGACGCAACGCCGCGTCGTCGCTGGCTTTCGCGCGCAACTGCACGAGACGGACGCCGCGCGCGAGCGCCGCGTCGAGACGCGCAAGGAACGCGTCTTCGTCGGCATCGGGCTGCGGCGTGATCAGATAGTGCCGCGGCAGCACGAGCGCGTGGATGACCGGGTGGTCGGCTTCGGGCATCTCGCTCGGATCGAGCGCCGAGGCCGGAACCCACTTCAGCGGCTGGCCCTCGCAGGAATGCGGGACGCCGTCGAACGCGCGGACGCGATAGACATCGAGCACGATGCGCTTGGCGGCATAACGCCACGGAATGCGGATCAGCGGCTCGGCCGAAGCGACGCGGACGCCGATCTCTTCGTGGATCTCGCGCCGCAGCGCCTGCAGCGGCGTTTCGCCGGGCTCCACCTTGCCGCCCGGAAATTCCCAGTAGCCCGCCAGATGCTTGCCGTCGGGCCGCTGCGCGAGCAGCACGCGGCCGTCGGCGTCGACGAGCGCGGCCGCGACGACGTGCACGGCCGGCAAATCGCTCGCCGCGGCGGACGCCGGTTCCGCGGAAACGGCGTTCACGCATTCACTCCACGAAGCCTATGCACTCAGGCGAGACGCCCGTGGCACTGCTTGTACTTCTTGCCCGACCCGCAGGGGCACGGATCGTTGCGGCCGACCTTCGGGCCTTCGGCGAACTGCGCGACGGCCGGTGCCGACGCGGCGGCCGTCGCCGCGAGTACTTCGCCCTCGCTCGCAAAGCCGCTGGCTTCCGCGTGCGCGAAATTCAGCGGTGCCTGTTGCTGCTGGCGACGCTGCTGCTCTTCCATCTGCTGCACTTCGTCCTCGCTGCGGATGCGCACGCGCGCCAGCAGCGTCGTCGTCTCGAGCTTGATGCGCTCGAGCATCGACTGGAACAGCTCGAACGATTCGCGCTTGAACTCCTGCTTCGGTTGCTTCTGCGCATAGGAGCGCAGATAGATGCCCTGACGCAGGTAGTCCATGCTGGCCAGGTGTTCCTTCCAGCAGTTGTCGAGCGTGTTCAGCATCACGTGACGCTCGAGCGCGCGCATGACTTCCGAACCGAGCAGCGCCTCGCGTTCGCGGAAATAGCGATCGACCGCGGCGAGCACGTGTTCGAGCACGTCTTCGGAATCGGCTTCGGTCTGCGTCTCGAGCCAGCGCTTCAGATCGACCTCGATGCCGAAATCGTCGGTCAGCTTCTTCTGCAGCGCAGGCACGTCCCACTGCTCGTCGATCGAATGCTGCGGCACGTGGCTGCGCACGAGATCAGTGAACACGTCGGTGCGGATGGCGCTTGCGGTATCGGCGAAATCGTCCTGTTCGAGCAGCTCGTTGCGCTGCTCGTAGATCACCTTGCGCTGGTCGTTCGCGACGTCGTCGAACTCGAGCAGGTTCTTGCGGATGTCGAAGTTGTGCTGCTCGACCTTGCGCTGCACCTTTTCGATCTGGCGGCTGACCATGCGGTCTTCGAGCGCGTCGTCTTCCTTCATGCCGAAGATCTGCATCCACTTCGTCACCCAGTCGGGCGAGAAGATGCGCATGAGGTTGTCTTCGAGCGACAGGTAGAAGCGGCTCGAACCGGGGTCGCCCTGACGGCCGGAGCGGCCGCGCAGCTGATTGTCGATGCGGCGCGATTCGTGGCGCTCGGTGCCGATGATGTGCAGGCCGCCGGCGGCGACGACTTCCTGGTGACGCTTCTTCCAGTCGCTGCGGATGCGCGCGCGCTCGGCGTCGGTCGCGTCTTCCGGCAGCAGCGCGAGCTCGGCTTCGAGGCTGCCGCCGAGCACGATGTCCGTACCGCGGCCGGCCATGTTCGTCGCGATCGTCACGGCGCCGGGGCGCCCGGCCTGCGCGACGATGTGCGCTTCGCGCTCATGCTGCTTGGCGTTGAGCACCTCGTGCGCGACGCCCTGTTTCTGCAGCATGTTCGACAGGAACTCCGAGGCGTCGATCGACGCGGTGCCGACGAGCACCGGCTGCTTGCGCTTCTGGCAGTCGCGGATGTCCTCGACGATCGCGTCCCATTTCGGCTTGTGCTTGAGGAAGACGAGGTCGGGCGAGTCCTTGCGGATCATCGGCCGGTGCGTCGGGATCACGATGACTTCGAGGCCGTAGACCTGCTGGAACTCGTAGGCTTCCGTGTCGGCCGTACCGGTCATGCCGGCCAGCTTTTTATACATGCGGAAGTAGTTCTGGAACGTGATCGTCGCGAGCGTCTGGTTCTCGCGCTGGATCGGCACGCCTTCCTTCGCCTCGACCGCCTGATGCAGGCCGTCGGACCAGCGCCGGCCCGCGAGCGTGCGGCCGGTGAATTCGTCGACGATGATGACCTCGCCGTCGCGCACGATGTAGTCGACGTCGCGCTGGTACAGCGCGTTGGCGCGCAGCGCCGCATTCAGATGGTGCACGACGACCAGATGCTTGGCGTCGTAGAGGCCCTCGTCATTGGCGATCACGCCTTCGCGGCGCAGCAACTGCTCGGCGTGCTCCATGCCCTCTTCGGACAGGTGCACCTGCTTCTGCTTTTCGTCGACCCAGTAGTCGCCGACCGTGGAATCTTCCTTTTCCTGGCGCGTCAGCTTCGGAACGATGCGGTTGATCTTGACGTAGAGCTGCGGCGATTCCTCGGACGGTCCGGAGATGATCAGCGGCGTGCGCGCCTCGTCGATCAGGATCGAGTCGACTTCGTCGACGATCGCGTAGTGCAGGCCGCGCTGGTACCGCTGTTCCTTCGACAGTGCCATGTTGTCGCGCAGATAGTCGAAGCCGAACTCGTTGTTGGTGCCGTAAGTGATGTCGGCGTTGTAGGCCGCGGACTTGTCGCTGTGGTTCATGCCCGGCCAGACCACGCCGACGGTCAGACCCAGGAAGTTGTAGAGCTTGCCCATCGTCGCCGCGTCGCGCTTGGCGAGGTAGTCGTTCACCGTGACGACGTGAACGCCCTTGCCTTCGAGCGCATTGAGGTAGACCGACAGCGTGCCGACGAGCGTCTTGCCTTCACCCGTGCGCATTTCGGCGATGCGTCCCATGTTCAGCACCATGCCGCCGATCATCTGCACGTCGTAGTGGCGCAGGCCGAGCACGCGGACCGAGGCTTCGCGCACCGTGGCGAACGCGTCGGGCAGGATCTGCTCGAGCGTCTCGCCGTCCTTCAGGCGCTGCTTGAACTGATCGGTGCGAGCGCGCAACTCCGCGTCGGACAGTGCCTGCATGGCCGGCTCGAGCGCGGCGATCTGCGCCACGGCCTTGTTGAGCTGGCGCAGCACGCGATCGTTGCGGCTGCCGAAAAGGCTCGTCATCAGACGGTTGAACATGGAATCGATCGCTCAGCAGGAAAGGGAAAACGCAGGAAGCCCGCGCAGCGCGCAGGCACAAGCGGACCGCCGATGATAAGCCGGCGGCCGCGTCGGGAAAAGAATGGTGGGTTGCAGGCCCCTGGATTCAAGAGCCGCGGAACGGTAGAGCCCGCTGTCAGGCCTTGCGCTGGCTACGTACGTACGCGATGGGATTGACGGCCTTGCCGTTGAGCCAGACTTCGAAATGCACGTGCGACCCGGTCGAACGGCCGGTCGAACCGACCTTGGCGATGACTTCGCCGACGCGGACGCGCTGGCCGACCGTGGCCAGGTTCTGGGAATTATGTGCATAGCGGGTCATGTAGCCGTTGCCGTGATCGACTTCGACCACGTTGCCGTAACCGGGACGAGTGCCGGACCAGGTCACGACGCCTTCGGCGACCGAGTGGATGTCCGCACCGACATTGGCATCGAAGTCGATGCCCGAGTGAAACGCGCTGGCGCCGTTGAACGGATCGGGACGGCCGCCGAAATACGAGGAGATGTAGCCGGAATTGACCGGCATGCCGCTCGGCAGCAGGTCGGAATCGATCTTGCGGTCGAGCAGCAGATTTTCGAGCACTTCGAGCTGGGCCTGCTGGCGCACGAAGCGGCCGTGCAGTTCCTCGATCGAGTCGGTCAGCTGGGGCGCCGCCGCATGCACGACCGGCGACATAGGCTCTTCGGGGCCGCCGACCGAGGGGGCCTCGGAGAAGCGGAACTCGCCGTCGTCGAGCTTGCCGGCGCGGGTCAGCCGCTCGCCGAGCGCATTGAGACGCGTCGCATGCGCCTGCAGCGCACCGAGCTTCACGGCGAGCGCGTCGAGATCGCGCTGCGTGCTCTGCTTGATCTGTTCGAGCTCGCGCAGCCGCGCGTCGCTCTGTTCGCGCAGTTCCCGCACTTCGGCGAGCGTCCGCGTCTTCGGACCGGCGATGCTGTAGGCCACGCTCACGCCGAGCAGCGCGCAGGCCAGGGCGGCACAACCGAGTATCGCGCCGCATTTGATGCGGGTGCGCCAGCAGCCGAGGTCGATGGTCTGCGGCACCGCGTGCGGCTTTGCGACGATAATGATGTTCATGCCGGATTCGTTTTCTGCCTGGGTTTCCGCGATGCAAACAAAAACCCCATCGTCCGCGGCCACGTCGCGTCGCTCGTCGTCCGGCCCCAAACCGGTCGGCGAGACCTCCCCCGTCGCGTCCCTGATCAAGCGGGCGCGAGCGCTGGAAGCACTGGATCTTCGTTTACGCCTGACGCTACCTCCCGCGATCCGCCCACATTGCTGTCTGGCGGACGCGCGACAGGGTCGCGTTATTTTTCTGGCGAACTCCTCGACCTGGGCAGCGAAGCTGAGACTTCACCAGACCCCGATCCTGGCCGAAGCGCAAAAAGCGCTGGGCCAGCCCTTCAAGTCGTTCACCGTCAAAGTGGCACCCTTGCCGTCCGTTCCCCCGGAGCCTGCAAGGCGGAAGCCGCTTTCACACACCGCCGCCGAGCACTTGAGCAAGGCCGCAGTCACACTGGCAGACCCCGAACTCAGGGCCTTGTTTCTGAAGATGGCGTCCCTCGCCGAAACCACTGATTCCAAGAAAGACGCGGATACCTGACCGCGCCGCACTGCGGCTGGCTGAAAGCCGCAGTGGTGTTGCCTTCCTACATCGCCTGGGCAGGGTGGGCGTAGGAAATCGGTGCCGTTGCCGGGTCGTCGAAGCAGACCTCTTCCCACGCGCTGGTATCAGCCAGCAGCGTGCGCAGCAGCAGATTGTTCAACTGATGGCCCGACTTGTGCCCGAAGAACGCGCCGATGAGGCTGTGTCCGAGCAGGTACAAGTCGCCGATCGCGTCGAGGATCTTGTGTTTGACGAATTCGTCCTCGTAGCGCAAGCCGTCTTCGTTGAGGACGCGATAGTCGTCGAGGACGATCGCGTTGTCCATGGACCCGCCCAGGACCAGATTCCGCTCGCGCAGCATTTCGATGTCGCGCATGAAGCCGAAGGTACGGGCACGGGAGACTTCCTTGACGAACGAGGTCGTCGAGAAGTCGATTTCCGCGCGGGAGGTCTGCGCGGTGAAGATCGGGTGGTTGAAGTCGATCGAGAAACCGACCTTGAAGCCGTCGAACGGCTCGAAACGCGCCCATTTGTCGCCTTCCTTGACGACGAGCGGCTTCTTGATGCGAATGAAGCGCTTGGCCTTGGGCTGTTCTTCGATGCCCGCGGACTGCAGCAGGAATACGAACGGGCCAGCGCTGCCGTCCATGATCGGCACTTCCGAGGCCGACAGGTCGACGTAGGCGTTGTCGATACCGAGACCCGCCATGGCCGACAGCAGATGTTCGACTGTCGATACGCGGATCGTTCCCTTGATCAGGGTGCTGGAAAGGCTGGTGTCGCCGACGTTTTCCGCGCGGGCGTGGATTTCCACCGGCGGATTCAGATCCACGCGACGGAACACGATGCCCGTGTCGACCGCCGCCGGACGCAGGGTCATGTAGACCTTTTCGCCGGTGTGGATGCCGACGCCTGTCGCCCGAATAACGTTCTTGAGCGTGCGTTGTTTAATCATTCTTTTTTTGTCCCCTGGGGCAGGAGCCAACAAAACGGCCTGGATGCTAGCACAGGGCTTTATGACAGAAAAGCAAAACGACGCGCCTGACCCACACCCTGTTGCGTAGATACAACATTAGCCGATGGATCGGGCGAAAAAAGGGCGGTATGCCGTCGGCATACCGCCCTCTGGAGGACGTAGCATGACGGATGACGGCGCCTGTCGTCACCTGTCCTTGACGCTTTTTTGCGCAAAACCCTCACGCGACCGGCACGGCAACGCCGCAGCACGAAGCTGCGGAGCGTTGCGATCCGGGCGGCGCGGCCTTGCGGCCGCGACCGTCAGTCGGCCTGCCGCCGCAGGAACGCGGGAATGTCGAGATAGTCCATCGCGGGCTCGGCAGCGACCGCCGTTTCGGCGACGCTGACCTGGCGCGCAGCAGGACCGGCGACGCGTACCGCGGGCTGTGCGTAATCGACGACCTCGTTGCCCGTGCCCGTGCGCAGCACGAGACGCGGACGCGGTTCCTCGCGACGCGACATCACCGGCTGGCGCACGGCCGCGCGATTGAGGCCGGTCGCCACGACGGTCACGCGGACTTCGTCCTGCAGTTCGGTGTCGAGTGCCGTGCCGATGACCACGGTCGCATCCTCGCTCGCGAAGCCGTGGATGACCTGACCGATCTCGTCGAATTCGCGCATGGTCAGGTTCGGACCTGCGGTCACGTTGACGAGGATGCCGCAGGCACCGGCGAGGTTGACGTCCTCGAGCAGCGGGTTGTTGATCGCCGCTTCCGCCGCAGCGACCGCGCGGTCGTCGCCCTTGGCCGAGCCCGTGCCCATCATCGCCATGCCCATTTCCGACATGACGGTACGCACGTCGGCGAAGTCGACGTTGATGAGACCCGGACGCGTGATCAGGTCGGCGATGCCCTGCACGGCGCCGAGCAGCACGTCGTTGGCCTGCTTGAACGCACTGAGCAGCGTCACGTCGCGGCCGAGCACGGTCAGGAGCTTCTCGTTCGGCACGGTGATCAGCGAGTCGACGTGCTGACTCAGATCCTCGATGCCCTTGAGCGCGACCTGCATGCGGCGGCGGCCCTCGAACGGAAACGGCTTGGTCACGACCGCGACCGTCAGGATGCCGAGTTCCTTGGCGAGCTGCGCGACGACGGGCGCGGCGCCCGTGCCGGTGCCGCCGCCCATGCCGGCGGTGATGAACACCATGTCGGCGCCCTGCAGCATCTCGACGATGCGTTCGCGATCCTCGAGCGCGGCCTGACGGCCGACCTCGGGATTCGCGCCGGCACCGAGACCCTTGGTCACGTTGCTGCCGAGCTGCAGGCTGAATTTCGCGCCTGAGTTCTTGATCGCCTGCGCGTCGGTGTTGGCGCAGACGAAGTCCACGCCCTCGACGTGCTGCTGGACCATGTGAGCGACCGCGTTGCCGCCGCCGCCGCCGACGCCGATGACCTTGATGACCGCATTCGGCGCGATCTTTTCCACGAATTCGAACATAGCTCCCATCCTCCGGTTTTATGACTTGCTGTTGTGTGCCGCGCGCGTCCGCATGACCCGCCGGCCGGACGGAGAACAGGCGCGTTCTCCGGTCGCGCGGCTTTCGCCGCGCTCCCGCGGCGTCCTGCCGCGGGTCCCGCACACCGCAGACGCGGCGTTTGTGAATTTCGCTAGAAATTCCCCTTGAACCAGTGCATGACCTTGTCCCAGAGCCCGCCGACGCGCGCGACGCCGGCGCCCGCCGGGCGCCGCACGGCTTCGCGTCCCGCGCCGTAGAGCAGCAGGCCCACGCCGCTGGCATGGATCTGGTTGGACACGACATCCGACAGGCCGCTGACGTGCTGCGGCACGCCGAGCCGCACCGGCATGTGGAACAGTTCTTCCGCGAGCTCGACGACGCCTTCCATCTTGGCGCCGCCGCCGGTCAGCACGATGCCGGCGCGCGTGAGTTCCTCGAGCCCCGAGCGGCGCAGTTCCGCCTGCACCATCTCGAAGATTTCCTCGTAGCGCGGCTGCACCGCCTCGGCCAGCGTCTGGCGCGCGAGGCGGCGCGGCGGACGGTCGCCGACGCTCGGCACCTGAATCGTTTCTTCCGCGGTCGCGAGCTGCGCGAGCGCGCAGGCGTAGCGGATCTTGATTTCCTCGGCATTCGCGGTAGGCGTGCGCACGAACTGCGCGATGTCGTTGGTGACCTGATCGCCGCCGATCGGCAGCGCCGCGGTGTGGCGGATCGCGCCCTGCGTGTAGATCGCCAGATCGGTCGTGCCGGCGCCGATGTCGACGAGGCAGACGCCGAGCTCGCGCTCGTCCTGGGTCAGCACGGCGCGCGCCGAGGCCACGGCCGACGGCACGAGCTCGTCGACCGACAGCCCGCAGCGCTGGATGCACTTCATGATGTTCTGCGCCGCGCTCGCCGCGCCGGTCACGAGATGCACGTTGGCCTCGAGCCGCACGCCGGACATGCCGACCGGGTGGCGGATGCCTTCCTGCCCGTCGATCAGATATTCCTGGGGCTCCTTGTAGAGCACCCAGCGGTCGCCCGGAATCGCAAGCGCGCTCGCCGCGTTGAGCACGGCGTCGAGATCGGCCTGGGTCACTTCCTTGTCGCGGATCGGCGCGGTGCCGTGCGAATTGTCGTCCTTGATATGGCTGCCCGAGATCGACGCATAGACCGAACGGATTTCGCAGCCGGCCATGAGTTCGGCTTCCTCGATCGCGCGCTGGATCGACTGCACGGTCGATTCGATGTCGACGACGACGCCGCGCTTGAGGCCGCGCGACGCGTGCGAGCCGACGCCGATGATCTCGACCGGATCGCCGGGCTGGAATTCGCCGACGATGGCGACGGTCTTCGAGGTGCCGATGTCGAGGCCGACGATCAGCGATTTTTCGGTCTTGCGGTTCATGCGTCTTCCACCGGCGCAGGGACGGGGTTGGCGGACGGAGGCGGCGCGGTCGCCGGCTCGGCGTCCGCGCCGGGCCACTTCATCGCGAAGCCGTTGCTGTAGCGGAGATCGACGTACTCGAACGCGCCGCGGCCGCTCGCGGCCACGCGTGGATACATCTGGATGAAGCGGCGCAGGCGCTCGTGCGCATGCTCGTTGCCGACGATGATGCTGGCGCCGCTGTCGAGGTGTACGGTCCAGCTGCCGCGTGCGCTCAGCGTGACGCCGGTCACCTGCAGGCCGCTGCCGCCGGATTCGGCGAGCACGTCGTTGTGGAACGCGATCACGTCGGCGATGCGCTCGTCCGGACCGGTCAGCCGCGGCAGACCCTGGATTTCCGACGCGCCCGGCACCTGGAACAGATGGCCGTCGCGATTGATCAGCATGTCGCTGCCCCAGTGCGCATAGGGCCGCTGCTCGTAGACGCGCAGCACGAGCGTGTCGGGCCAGCGCTTGCGCGCTTCCACTTTTTCGACCCAGGGCAGCTGCGCGACGCTCTTCTGCACGCCGGCCAGATCGACTGCGAAGAAACCCACGCCGATCGCGGGCGCCGCGGCCGTGCGGATCTGCTCAGCGCTGACGTTGGCGAACTCCGCCTGCAGCTCGAGCTGGCGCACGGGCCAGCGATCGGCCGCGTACCAGCCGTTGAGCAGGCCGACCACGGGCAGCGCGACGAGCGTCAGCGCAATGGCCCAGGCCAGCAGGCGTTGGATCGCCGTCGCGCTCATCAGGCGGCGTCTCCGAAGCTCGTTTCGAGGATGCGCCAGCACAGCTCGGGGAAGTCGATGCCGACCGCGCGCGCGGCCTTCGGCACGAGCGAGTGGCTGGTCATGCCCGGCGTGGTGTTCACTTCCAGCAGCCAGTTGCCGCCGTCGCGGTCGCGCATGACGTCGACGCGGCCCCAACCCGCCGCGCCGGCCGCGACGAACGCGCGCAGCGCGAGCGCGCGGATCCCGTCTTCGGCCGCGCCGTCCAGCCCGGGGCACAGATACTGCGTGTCCTCGGCGACGTACTTCGCGTGGTAGTCGTAGAACTCGCCCTTGGGCACGATGTGGATCGACGGCAGCGCCTCGCCGTGCAGGATGCCGACGGTGAACTCGTCGCCGACGACGAGCTGCTCGATCACGAGTTCGCCGTCGTAGCGCGACGCGAGTTCGAGCGCCGCCGGAAGATCGGCTTGCCCGTAGACGCGCGTGATGCCGACGCTGGAACCTTCGTGCGACGGTTTCACGATCACGGGATAGCCGAGTTCGGCGATGACCGCGGCGATGTCCTCGCCCTTGCGGTACGCGCGGAAGCGCGGCGTCGGCAGGCCCTTCGCGATCCAGACTTCCTTCGTGCGCACCTTGTCCATGGTCAGCGCCGAGCCGAGCACGCCCGAGCCGGTGAACGGCACGCCGAGCGCCTGCAGCGCGCCCTGCAGCATGCCGTCTTCGCCGCCGCGGCCGTGCAGGATGTTGAACACGCGCGCGAAGTGGCCGGCGCGCAGCGCGTCGAGCAGCGCCGGAATGCCGTCGACCGCGTGTGCGTCGACGCCGCGCGCGCGCAGCGCGTCGAGCACGTTGCGGCCCGAATCGAGCGACACCTCGCGTTCGGCGGAATTGCCGCCGAGCGCCACGGCCACGCGTCCGAACAATTGGGGATCGGTAATACGCATCAACTTGCCCTTGTCCTCAATTCGCCCAATGCGGCGAGTTCGCTCGCCGCGGCGCCGATGTCGCCGGCGCCCATGAGCAGCAGCAGGTCGCGATCGCGCAGCAGCGCAGGCAGCGCTTCCTTGAGATCGCGCGGATGATCGATCAGCACCGGATCGGCCTTGCCGCGCGCACGCACGGCGCGCGCGAGCGCGCGCGCGTCGGCGTTGGCGATCGGCGCCTCGCCGGCCGGGTAGACCTCGGTCAGCACGAGCACGTCGACCTCGCTGAGCACACGCGCGAAGTCGTCGAGCAGATCGCGCGTGCGCGAGTAGCGATGCGGCTGGAACGCGACGACGAGGCGGCGGTCCGGCCAGCCGCCGCGCGCTGCGGCGAATACCGCGGCGAGTTCGCTCGGGTGGTGGCCGTAGTCGTCGACGAGCGTCGCACGGCCGTCGTCGAGCACCAGTTCGCCGCGCGCCTGGAAGCGGCGGCCGACGCCCTGGAACTGCGCGAGCGCGCGCTGGATCGCCTCGGCCTCGACGCCGAGCTGCCACGCCACGGCCGATGCGGCCAGCGCGTTGAGCACGTTGTGCCGGCCCGGCAGGTTCAGGGTGACCGGCACGCGCGCATCGAATCCGGGCAGCACGAGATCGAACAGCATCTGCGCGCGCCGCTGGCGCACGTTCTCCGCACGCACGTCCGCCTCGGCGCTCGCGATGCCGTAGGTCAGCGTGCTGCGCGCGGTCTGCTTCGCGAGTTCGGCGACTTCCGCATCGTCGATGCACAGCACCGCCAGGCCGTAGAACGGCAGGCGATGCAGGAAGTCGGCAAATGCTTTCTTGACCTTGCCGAAGTCGCCTTCGTAGTTCTCCAGATGGTCGGCGTCGATGTTCGTGACGATCGCGACCATCGGCGAGAGCAGCAGGAACGAGCCGTCGGACTCGTCGGCTTCGGCGACGAGATATTCCCCGGTGCCCAGGCGCGCGTTCGCGCCCGCCGCGGTCAGCTGGCCGCCGATCACGAAGGTCGGATCGAGACCGGCCTCGGCGAGTACGCTCGCGACGAGGCTGGTCGTCGTGGTCTTGCCGTGAGTGCCGGCCACCGCGATGCCGCGGCGAAAGCGCATCAGTTCGCCGAGCATCTCCGCGCGCGGCACGACCGGAATGCGGCGTTCGCGCGCGGCGACGAGTTCGGGATTGTCCGGCCTGATCGCGCTCGACACGACGATCGCATCGGCGGTTTCCACATGTTCGGCCGCGTGTCCGCGGTCGACGCGGATGCCGAGGCCGGCGAGGCGGCGCGTCGTCGCCGAGTCGGCCTTGTCCGAACCCGACACGTCGTAGCCGAGGTTGTGCAGCACTTCGGCGATGCCGCTCATGCCGACGCCGCCGATGCCGACGAAATGCACGCGGCGCAGCGCATGGGTGATGTCGTCGTGCGGTGCGAGGCGGCGCGGCGTCATGCGGCCACTTCCAGGCACTGCGTGGCGATATCGGCTGCGGCCCGGGGCTTGGCGAGACCGCGCGCGGCGTGTGCCATCGCGAGCAGGCTCGCACGGTCGGCGAACAGGCGGCCGAGCTCGGTGCAGAGGCGTTCCGGCGTGGCCTCGTCCTCGGCGATGCGCACCGCCGCGCGCGCGTCGACGAACGCGTCGGCGTTGCGCGTCTGATGGTCGTCGACCGCATGCGGATACGGCACCAGTACGGCACCGACGCCGGCCGCGGCGATCTCCGCGAGGGTCAGCGCGCCGGCGCGGCAGACGATGAGATCGGCCCAGCCGTAGGCGGCCGCCATGTCGTCGATGAACGGTTCGACGTGTGCGTCGACGCCGGCCGACGCATAGGCCGCGCGGGTCACGTCGGCATGCTTCGCGCCGCTCTGGTGACGTACCTGCGGGCGCAGCTCTTTGGTCAGCCGCGCGAGCGCTTCGGGCACGCGGTGATTCAATGCCTGCGCGCCAAGACTGCCGCCGAGCACGAGCAGCCGCGGCGCGCCGTCGCGCGCGGCGAAGCGTTCCGCCGGCGGCGCGAGCGCACCGATCGCAGCACGCACCGGATTGCCGACCCAGATCGGGCGCTGCGCCGCGCCGAACGCGTCGGCGAAGCCTGCGAGCACGCGCCGCGCGACGCGCGCGAGCGCGCGGTTCGTCGCGCCGGGCACGCGGTTCTGTTCGTGCACGAGCAGCGGAGTACCCGCGAGCCATGCGGCGATGCCGCCGGGGCCGGCGGCGAAGCCGCCCATCGACAGCACGCTGCGCGGCCTCACGCGACGCAGCACGCGACGCGCCGCGAGCACGGCGCGCGCGATGCGCAGCGGGGCGCGCAGCTTCGTCGACAGTCCCTTGCCGCGCACGCCGCCGATGTCGAGCGTCTCGATCGCGATGCCGGCTTTCGGCACGAGCTCGGTTTCGAGGCCGCCGGCGGCGCCCATCCAGAGCACCGGCACGCCGCGCGCGCGCAGTTCGTCGGCCACGGCGATGCCCGGGAAGATGTGGCCGCCGGTGCCGCCGGCCATGATGAGCACGGGTGCGAGGTTCGGCGCGTTCATGCCCAGACTCCGGCCTGCACGCGCGCCTGCGTGGTTTCGGCGCTCTGCGCCTCTTCGCGCGACAGCTCGTAGCTCACGCGCAGCAGCACGCCGATCATCGCGCAGGTCATCATTACCGACGAGCCGCCCGAGCTGATCAGCGGCAGCGTGAGTCCCTTGGTCGGCAGAACGCCGAGGTTCACGCCGATGGAAACGAGCGCCTGCAGCGCGATGCACAGCGAAATGCCGAACGCGACGTAGCCCTGGAAGTACAGTCCGCGCTGCACCGCGCGCGCGCCGATCAGCAGGCCGCGGCCGCAGAACCACGCGAACAGTGCGAGCACGAGCACGATGCCGAACAAGCCGAGTTCCTCGCCGATCACGGCGAGAATGAAATCGGTGTGCGCTTCGGGCAGATAGAACAGCTTCTGCACCGAGCCGCCGAGGCCGACACCGAACCACTCGCCGCGGCCGACCGCGATCAGCGCCTGCGCGAGCTGGTAGCCGTCGCCGAACGGATCGAGGAACGGATCGCGGAACGAGGTCAGGCGCTTGATGCGGTATTCCGCGTACATCGCGGCCCAGGCCATGACCGGCATCATCGGCAGACCGAGGAACACGAGGTTGCGCAGCCTCGCTCCGCCCAGCCAGATCAGGCCGACCGTCGTCGCGGCCACGAGCGCGGCCGAACCGAAATCGGGCTGCGCGAGCAGCAGCACGACGCCGACGCCGGCGACCGCGATCGGCTTGATCACGCCGAAGAAATTGCGCTGCACCGACTCGCGGTGGCGCACGAGATAGCTTGACAGGTACAGGATCAGGATCAGCTTGAACGCCTCGACCGGCTGGAAGCCCGAAATGCCGAGATGGATCCAGCGCAGCGCGCCATTGATGCGCATGCCGAGGCCCGGCACGAACACCGACAGCAGCAGCGCGAAGCCGGCGAGCAGCACGACGCCGCTGTAGCGCTCGGCGGTCTCGAGTTCGATCCGCATCGCCGCGATCGCGAGGCCGAGTCCGAGCATCAGAAAGACCAGATGGCGCGTGACGAAGTAGAACGGCCCGATGTGCTGGCTGTCGGCGACCGGGATCGAACTGGACGCGACCATGACCAGACCCAGGCCGGCCAGGCCCAGCGCGGCCAGCAGCAGCCCGCGGTCGTAGCGACCGGGCAGTTCGCTGCGGCGGGTGGCCTGCGCGTCGCTCATCAACGCACCTTCAGGGTCGCGAGACCGATCAGCACGAGCACGACGCTGATGATCCAGAAGCGCACGATCACGCGCGGCTCGGGCCAGCCCTTGAGCTCGAAGTGGTGATGGATCGGCGCCATGCGGAACAGGCGCCTGCCGGTCAGCTTGAAGCTCGCGACCTGGAGCATCACCGACGCGGTTTCCATGACGAACACGCCGCCCATGATCAGCAGCGCGACTTCCTGGCGCACGATGACCGCGATCAGGCCGAGCGCCGCGCCGATCGCGAGCGCGCCGATGTCGCCCATGAAGACCTGCGCCGGGTACGTGTTGAACCAGAGGAATCCGAGTCCGGCTCCGGCGAGCGCGCCGCAATAGATCGTGAGTTCGCCCGCGCCCGGCACGGCCGGAATCTGCAGGTAGTTGGAAAACACCGCATTGCCGCCGAGATACGCGAACACGCCGAGCGCGCAGGCCACGAGCACGCTCGGCATGATCGCGAGGCCGTCGAGGCCGTCGGTGAGATTCACCGCATTGGAAAAGCCCACGACCATCAGATAGCCGAGCAGCACGAAGAAGAACGCGCCGAGCGGCAGCGCGACCTGCTTGAACAGCGGCAGGTACAGCGCGGTCGCCGCCGGCACGTCGGCCGTGTAGTACAGGAACAGTGCGGCGCCGAGCCCGCCGACCGACTGCCAGAAATACTTCCAGCGCGCGGCAAGGCCGCGGCTGTCCTTGAGCACGAGCTTCTTGTAGTCGTCGTAGAAGCCGATCGCGCCGAACACGACGGTGACCGCGAGCACGAGCCAGACGTAGCGGTTGCCGAGATCGGCCCAGAGCACGGTCGAGATGCCGATCGACGCAAGAATCAGCGCGCCTCCCATGGTCGGCGTGCCGGCCTTCGACAGATGCGTCTGCGGGCCGTCCTGGCGAATGACCTGTCCGGCCTTCAGCGCGGCGAGACGACGGATCATGCCGGGGCCGACGAGCAGCGACACCGCGAGCGCCGTCAACGTCGCCATGATCGCCCGGAACGTCAGGTACTGGACGACATGGAAAGCGCTGATGTAAGGCGTCAGCCAGCGGGCCAGTTCAAGCAGCATGCGCGTCCCCCTTTGCGCCGAGCAGCGCAGCGACGACGCGATCCATCGCCGACGACCGCGAGCCCTTGACCAGACAGCAGACGCCGGCACGCAGGTCGGCGCGCAGGCGTTCGATGAGTTCGCGCTGATCGGCGAAGTGCTGCGCACCCTCGCCGAACGCGTCCGCGGCGGCGCGGCTGAGATCGCCCGTCGCATACAGCCGGCGCACGCCGGCGGCGCGCGCGTGCGCGCCGATGCGCGCATGCAGGTCGACCGCCTCGTCGCCGAGTTCCTTCATGTCGCCGAGCACGAGCCAGGACTCGCCCGGCTGCAGCACCAGCGTGTCGACAGCCGCGGCCGCGGAACCCGGATTCGCGTTGTAGCTGTCGTCGATCAGCGTCCAGCCCGCGCCGGTGTCGTGACGCACGAGACGCCCGGCCACCGCCGAGGCCTCTTCGAGGCCGCGCCGGATCGTCGCGAGCGGCACGTCGAGCGCATGCGCAATGGCCGCAGCCGCGAGTGCATTCGAGACGTTGTGGCGCCCGGCCAACGGCAGCGCGACGTCGGCATCGCCCTGCGGCGTGTGCAGGCGGAAGCGCGACGTGAGACCGAGGTCGAGCGCGTCGGCCCAGATGTCGAATGCAGCAGAAAAGCCGAAGCACAGCGTGCGCCGTGCCCCGGCCAGCCCTGTAAACAATGCGGCAAAGGCATCTTCGCCGTTGACGATCGCGACGCCGTCGTCGGGCAGCGCTTCGTACAGCGCGCCCTTGGTCTCGGCGACGCCCTCGAGCGAGCGCAGACGTTCGAGATGCGCCGGCGCGATGTTGTTGACGAGGGCAATCTCCGGCCGCGCGATCGCGGCGAGATAGGCGATGTCGCCCGGCTTGCCGGCACCCATCTCGAGCACGGCGAACGCGGTTTCCGGCGGCAGCGCGAGCAGGGTCAGCGGCAGGCCGATCTCGTTGTTGTAGTTGCCCTGGGTCCAGTGCGTGACGCCGTGCAGCGCAAGGATCGACGCGGTCAGCGTCTTGACCGTGGTCTTGCCGTTGGAGCCGGTGATGCCGATCACGCGCGCATCGCTGCGCGCACGCACCGCGGCGGCGAGATCGCCGAGCGCGCGTTCCGTGTCGGCGACGACGATCTGCGCGAGCGGCACGTCGACCTTGCGCGCGACGAGTGCCGCGGCCGCACCGGCCGCGCGCGCCGCATCGAGGAAATCGTGCGCATCGACGCGTTCGCCCTTGAGTGCGACGAACAGATCGCCCGCGCGCAGCGCGCGCGTGTCGGTGGCGACGCCATGCACGTCGGCGTCGGCGCCGCTCAGGCGTCCGCGCGTCCAGACGGCGATTTCGGCGAGGCGCAGATTCAGCACGCGCACCTCGCGACAAAAAAAGCGGGCGGCGCGGACGACCGGTCCTCGCGGACCGGGAGCGTCCGCGCCGACGCCGCCGGGGCAAACGTGCGAAAGGCGCCGCGAGTCGCGGCGCCGCTGCGGGTTGCGGGGCGAAGGATCGGCGTCATTCCGGTACGCCTTCCTCGTCGTTCGTGGCACCCGGTTCGTACTCGGGCGCGGCATCGCCGGCCTGCACCGGCGCCCAGTTGCCGGCGCCGTCGGCGTACCACTTCTCCACATTGTCGGGCGGCACGTCGAGCAGGCGCAGCGCGCCGTCCATGACGCGGCTGAACGCCGGCGCGGCGACCATGCCGCCGGTATAGGCGCCCTTCGGATCGTGGATCACCACGACGCCGACGAGACGCGGACTGCTCGCCGGCGCGAGCCCTGCAAACGTGGAAATGTAGCGGCTGTCGTAGCCGCCGGCGACGGCGCGGCGCGACGTGCCGGTCTTGCCGGCGACGCGATAGTTGCGCACGGCCGCGCGCAGGCCGGTGCCGCGCGGCGTGATGACGGTTTCGAGCATGGTCACGATGGTCTGGGCGAGCGCGGGGTCGAGCACTGCGCGCTCGGGGTTCTGCGCGCCTTTGACGAACGTCGGCGCGCGCAGGCGACCGCCGTCGGCGAGCACCGCATAGGCCTGCGCGAGCTGCAGCGGCGTCACGTTGAGGCCGTAGCCGTAGGACAGCGTGGCTTTCTCCACGACGCCCCAGCCCTTGGCCGGCGGCAGCACGCCGGGCGCTTCGCCCGGAAAGCCGCTGCCGGTGCTTTCGCCGAAGCCGACGCGCTTGAACATGTCGTAGAGATGTTCGTTCGACAGCGACAGCGCGATCTTCGCCGCACCGACGTTGCTCGAGCGCGTCAGCACGCCGGTCACGTCGAGCAGTCCCTTGTTGCTGGTGTCGCGGATGATGTGGCCGGCGAGCGGCATCGTGCCCGGCGTCGTGTCGATCGGCGTGTTCGGCTTCCACTTGCCGCTTTCGAGCGCCGCGGCGATCGTGAACGCCTTCATCGTCGAGCCGGGCTCGACGACGTCGGTCAGCGCGCGGTTGCGACGGATCGAGGTGTCGCCGTTGTTGACGGCGTTCGGATTGAACGAGGGCTGGTTCACCGTCGCGAGGATTTCGCCGTTGCGCGCATCGAGCACGACGATCGATCCCGACGTCGCGCCATGTTCGAGCAGCGTGCGCTTGAGCTCGCGATAGGCCAGCGACTGGATGCGGCGATCGATCGACAGCGTCAGGTCGCGGCCCGGCTGCGGTTCGCGCAGCAGTTCGACGTCCTCGACGACATGGCCGAGCCGGTCGCGGATCACGCGCTTCGCGCCGGGCTTGCCGGCCAGCCATTCGTCGAACGCGAGCTCGAGCCCTTCCTGGCCGCGATCGTCGATGTTCGTGAAACCGAGCACGTGCGCCATCACCTCGCCGCTCGGGTAATAGCGGCGGAATTCGCGCTGCGCGCTGACGCCGGGGATCTTGCGGTCGAGGATCAGCCTGGCGTCATCGGGATTCAGATGACGCTTGAGATAGAGAAATTCCTTGTCGGCGCGCTGATCGAGCTTCTGCCGCAGCACGGCCTCGTCGATGCTCAACGCCTCGGCGAGTTCCGGAATGCGGCCGGCATGCTGCAGCAGTTCCTGCGGATTCGCCCAGATCGACTCGACCGGCGTGGAGACGGCCAGCGGTTCGCCGTTGCGGTCGAGCACGGTGCCGCGCGACACCGCGATCGGGACGTCGCGCAGGTAACGCGCGTCGCCCTGTTCCTGATAGAAGTCCTTGCGCAGCACCTGCAGGTCGACCGCACGCACGACGAGGCCGGTGCCGGCCAGCGTCAGCAACATCAGCACGGCCGAAAGACGCGCCTTCAGATTCACCGGCGGACGCGCACGCGTGGCCGCGCGCAACACCGCGGCAGCGCTGCTGCGCGGAGCGGCTTCGGCGAATTCGCGCGGGCGGGGCGGCCTGTTCATCAGCGGCGCACGATCACCACGTCGGCGGGATCGACCGAGTCCATGCCGAGCTGGCCGCGCGCGACCTGCTCGATGCGGTTGGGCTCGGCCCAGGTCGACTGTTCCAGCTGCAGCCGGCCGTACTCGAAATTCATCTCGTCGCGCTCCTTGTTGAGCCGGGTCAGCTCGATGAACAGCACGCGGCCTTCGTGGCGCTGGTAGACGACGCCGATCGCGCTTGCGATGTCGGCGAGCAGCAGCAGGGCGAACAATGCGAATCCGATGCGCTTCATGCGGCGCTCTCCGGAAGGCGTTCGGCCACGCGCAGCACGGCGCTGCGCGCGCGCGGGTTGCGTTCGATCTCCTCGGCACCCGGCAGATGCGCGCTGCCGAGCGCACGCAGCGTCAGCGGCGCATGAACCGGCGGCGGCAGGCCGCGACGCGACGGCGGCGGCTGCGACTGCGCGCGGATGAACTGCTTGACGATGCGGTCTTCGAGCGAGTGGAAGCTGATCACGGCGAGCCGCCCGCCCGGCCGCAGGCGGCGCACCGCGCCGGCCAGTCCGCGTTCGAGCGCATCGAGTTCGCCGTTGACGGCGATGCGCAGCGCCTGGAAGGTGCGCGTCGCCGGATGTTTGCCCGGCTCGCGCTTGGGCACGGCGCGCGCGCAGAGGTCGGCCAGTTCGGCGGTCGTGTGGATCGGCTGACCTTCGTCGCGGCGCTCGACGATCCAGCGCGCGATGCGCCGGCTCATGCGCTCCTCGCCGTAGGCATAGAGCACGTCGGCGATCTGCGTTTCGGACGCGCGCGCGAGATATTCCGCGGCGCTTTCGCCCTGACTGGTGTCCATGCGCATGTCGAGCGGGGCGTCGGCCTGGAAGCTGAATCCGCGCTGCGGATCGTCCAGCTGCGGCGACGACACGCCGATATCGAGCAACACACCGTCCACACCGCCCTCCGTCGCGTCCCAGTCGGCCAGATCGGCAAAGCTGCCGTGACGTACCTGTACACGCGGGTCCTGACCGAATTCGGCACGCGCCATGGCAATCGCCTGCGGGTCGCGGTCCAGCAGCAACAGGCGCCCCCCGGCACCCAGCCGTTTCAGCACCTCGCGCGCATGACCGCCGCGACCGAAGGTGCCGTCGAGGTAGACGCCGTCGGGCTTCACGGCCAGCGCGTCCACCGCTTCCGCCAACATGACCGGGACGTGCCTGAGCGTGTCCTGCTTCACCCTGCTCCACCCCGATCCGTAAATTCCGCTACAACTTCAGGTTCATCATCGCGTCGCTGATCTCGTCCTCGCCGATGGTCTGGCGGATCTTCGCGAGGTGCGCCTGCTCGCTCCACAACTCGAATTTCGTTCCCATGCCGAGCAGCACCGCCTTCTTCTCGATGCCGGCCGCCATGCGCTGGCTCGCCGGTACGAGAACGCGCCCGGCACTGTCGGGCTCGACGTGGGCCGCGGCACCGACCAGCTTCATCTGCAGCGCGCGGTGCACGGCCTTGACGTTGGGCAGCGCGTTCACCTGGTCGCGCACGGTTTCCCACTCGTTGAGCGGGAACAGCCACAGGCAACCGGTCTCGAAGGGGTTGTAGGTGAACACCAGGCGCCCGGCCGACAGACCCGAAATCAGCTCGCGATAAGCCGTCGGCACGGCGAGCCGACCCTTGTCGTCGATCGTGATGGCGGTCTCGCCCTGAAACATGCCCCAGTGTCCTTCCCCACAAATTCCCACCAATTCACACCGGCGCCCACACTAGTCTCAGCCCCTGAGACTGTCAAGGAGAATTTCCGTTACAGATCAATGGGGTTGTCACTGTTTGCGTTGATTTCAGGCGTTTTCTAAGCAAACCCACTCAGCGCATTGAATTCCAAAGGAATTCATGGGTTCACAGTGTCGTTACGTTGCTGAACGCCACGGCTCAGCCCGACAGGTACGTACAGTCGTGCGCGCAGCGTTCCGTGTCGGCGCTCACAGAGCTTGGTCGCCGCCGGTTCAGGCGCCCCGGGACCACACCGATCGCGCCCGGTCCGCCCGGCGTCGCGCCGGCACGTGACAGGCGGCACGCCCGTTTCCCGCTTCGCGCGATTGTCGCCGTCATGAAAATCGCGCAATGTATCCAAATCACAGTTGCGCACTGTGATACCCGAGTCGACTCCAGCCACCCCTGGGAGATCCGCCATGAGTGCTCGTCTGCAGCAATGGTTGTTCGGTGCCGCCCTGATGTTTTTCGGCAGCGCGGCTTTCGCACAGACCCCGTGCGACGCCAACGCAAGCTGGTTCACGAACCCGAGTTTCCCGACCACCATTCCCGGCGGCGGCACCAACGACTGCCAGTTCCATCAGTTCGCCTGGCAGGCTTTCGCCGACCTCGTGCAGCCCGCCGACGGCGGCCGCGAATTCGAGACCTGGATGCCGGAATACGGCATTTTCGTACCGGCCGGCACGCCGGTGACACCCTGGGGCGAGCAGCCCAGCGCGCCGTGTTCGGCGAGTCCGAAGGCCGCTGCCGCCGACGCGAAGAAACTGTTCCTGCGCCCGCGCGTCCCCAAGGGTGCAGGCGTCGACGGCGGCTCGGATCAGCAGGCGACGGGTGATCCGCTGTACGACCAGAACAAGAACGTCGTGTACTACAGCATGTGGGTCAACAAGACCGAGTACGACTTCATCACGACCTGCGACTTCAACAACACGACCTGCATCACGTCCGCACCGACGTCGACGGCATTGCCGGCCGGGTCGGTCGAACTCAAGGCCGCGTGGCGCACGTTCACGAACAAGGTTCCAACGGACATGTACGTGATCAAGGGCGTCGTCGGTACGGACTGCCAGCCGGTCGTACTCGGTCTCGTCGGCTTCCATGTCGTCGTCAACACGCAGGATCATCCGGAATTCATCTGGGCCACGTTCGAGCACAACTCCAACGCACCGGACTGCACGAACCCGCAGAAGGCACCGGCCAGCGGCTGGTCGTTCAACAACCCGAGCTGCAGCACGGCCGACTGCCCGCCGAACAAGACCAAGGTCAATCCGACCCAGGTCTGCCGCGTCGCGCCGCAGGGCGGCGGTTCGACCGACAACACCAGCGCGATGATTGCGCTGAATGCGTCGGTGCTGTCGACCTTGCAGGGACTGATAAAACAGTCGCCGACGAAATACGGCGACATGGCGGTCTGGCAGAACTACCAGATGACCGGAAACCTCTGGACCGTCGGCGGCGCGCTGCCGCCGTCGGCGACGAATTTCGCGGGCTCCAAGGAAAACGCGAACACGACGCTCGAAACCTTCATCCAGGGCAACGGCAACAACTGCTTCACCTGTCATACGCAGAAGCAGTTCGTCAGCTCGACGAAGGGGCCGATGGGCTTCCCGACCGGCGCGCCGGCCAATTTCAGCCATCTCTGGGGCTTCTCCCAGCAGACCGGCGGCTGCGGCAACGGCAAGGGCCCGCTGCCGGCAGCCTGCCCGATCAAGAACGGCAATACCGCGAGCCTGACCGACCAGGCGAAGCAGGCGGCCAAGGACAAGGTGAAGGAGAAGAAGTAGAGGTTGGCAGGTAGGAACTAGTGGAAAATCGCGCCTTGCGGCGCAGGAAAGAATATGGAGGAGTGAGAAACGAGTGGGCTGGGCCTTCTCTCGTTTCTCACTCCTGACTACTCATCACTCGCCTTCCACGCGGTAATAAGCGACGACCTCGCCCTTGAGCTTGATCGTCATCGGATTGCCGCGGCGATCGCGCGCGCGGCCGGCCGGAACGCGGATCCAGCCTTCGCTGACGCAGTATTCCTCGACGTCCTGGCGCTCGGCGCCGTTGAAGCGGATGCCGATGCCGCGCTCGAACGCGGCGGCGTCATGGAACTTGCTGCGCGGATCGGCGTCGAGGCGGTCGGGAGGCGTGTCGGTGGTCATCGAAGCGGGGTCCTGGGCAAAGCGCGGATGATAACCGCGTGCGACGCAACCCGTGGCGCCGGCTTCGCTCGGGCCTATGTCGACGCCATTCGTATCAGCCTCGTCCGCTGCGGTCGCACCCTCGGGCATCCGGTTCGGCAACTAGTCGCCGTAGACCCATTGCGCGAACAGCGCGGACAGGTCGCGCCCGCTTGCTGCTTCCATCGCGCGCTGGAAATCGACGCTCGTCACGACGCCGCCGGCATGGCGGCGAGCGAAAGCGCGCATGCCGTCCCAGAAGATCGTTTCTCCCAGATCCTCGCGCAAGTGCGCGAGAAAAAGCGCTCCCTTGCTGTACTGCACCGCGCGGCGCGTTCCCAAGGACGGATACGTGCCCGACCAGGCAAGCGGCTTGTCGAACCCGGCCGCACGTGCCTTGTCGATCCGCTGACGCGCCCGGTCCAGTTCCTGTTCGTAGGCGGCGCGACCGAACGCATGCTCCTTCCATGCGGCGCCCATGAACGTCGTGATGCCCTCGTTCAACCAGAAATCGCTCCACGACTCGCAGGTAACGAGGTTTCCCCACCACTGATGCGCCATCTCGTGCGCGATGACCCAGGCAGTCGCGGGCTCCTGCCGCTCGCGCTCCAGCTCCTCTTCGCCGATCAGAGAAAACGTCGCGGCCTCCTGCGCTTCGCGCCCGGGCACGAGCAATTGCACATAGCGGCGATCGGGCACGGCGATACCGGCCTTGCCGGCCAGGAACCGCGCGATGGAAGGCGTGTGGACGAAGACCTCGCTCAGATTCCTGTTTTCTCCTGTCGCGTCCAGATAGACGAACTCCCCCGCGTCGGTCCGAATCGAACGCCTCGGAAAATGTCCCGCGGCGAACCCGAACAGATAGGAAGAATAGGGACGCGTGGATCGCCATCGATGACGCTCGCTGCCGTCGCGCAGACGCTGGAGTGGCAGCGCGCGGCCAACACCCAGCGACGTCGCACCGGCCGGAAGCCGCAGGTCGAGCGAAAAGTGCGCCTTGTCGCCGGGCGCGTCCTGCAGGCAGACCATCCAGTCGCAGGCGAAATAGCTGGTGTAGAGCCCGGCCTTCGTCAGCGTCACGCCTCGCGCGGGAACGCCGCTGATCGCGAACGACAACGTGGCCGTCGCACCTTTGCCGAGCGCGCGGGGCAGTTCGAACACCACGCCGGCGGCGCTGCTGACCACCTTGACCGGCCGGCCATCCAGGCGCGCCGCACCGACCTGCAGCGCGCTGGCCGAAAACGTCAGTGCCTTCAGCGCATCCGCGGTGCTCCGGAACGTGATGGTTTCCGATCCGGAAAGTGCGGTCGTCGCGAGCGCCGGATGCAGCACGACGTGGTAACGCTCGACATCGAAGCCCGGCCCGGCCGCGGGTATCGGCGCCTGTCCCGCGGCGGCCGAAGCGATCGCCAGCGCAACCGCGGCCATGCCTGTCCGGCCTCCTTGGCCGATCGGCTTTCCGGCTGAATCCACGGGGGCGACATCGCGCATTCGATCGGTCCTTTACGCGTGATCGCCACGGCTCAGCGCCTCCAGCAACGCGCGGCCTTCCCAGCGCCGCGGACCGCCCTGCTCGGCTGCATGGACGAGCGCGACGAGTCTCGCGTTCACCGGCGCGCTGCGGCCGATACGCTCGGCCAGCGCGACGATTTCGCCGTTGATCCAGTCGACTTCCGTCGCGCGCTGCGCCTGAAGGTCTTCCCACATCGACGAGCGCGCGAGCGGATCGATGGCGAGCATGCCGGCGGCGATCACGCGGAACAGGACATCGGGCAGCGCCAGCACGCGCGGGATCCAGTGCGGCGGCACGCGCGTCAGCTGCGCCGGACGGATGCCGGCCGCGGCAAGGACGTCCAGCCCTTCGCGCTGCGCGAGCGCAAGGCAGCGCCGGTAGGCGCGCTGCGACAGCTGCGTCTTCAGCGGCAGATCCGACAGCGCGTTGATCGGGTTGTTGAGGTTCAGCAGCAGCTTCGCCCACTGCACCGGGCGCAGGTCGTCGTGCTGCACCAGCGGCAGGCCGGCGCGCGCGAACGCCGGTGCGAATGCATCGAGCCGCGCGTGACGCTCGACCTCGAGTTCGCCTTCGGTGCCCTGATGAAACGCGCCGTCGCCGCGCTGCACGACGTTGAACGGCACCATGCCGGCGAGCACCGTCTGCGCCGGCAGCGACGCGCGCAGCGTGCCGGCATTGCCGATGCCGTTCTGCAGGCTCACGACAACGGCATCGTCGCGCAGCGTGCCGGCGAGTTCCTGCGCCGCGCCGGCGGTGCCGGCCGACTTCACCGTAACGAGCACGAGGTCGGCGTGCGCCGCCGCAGCGGCCGTCGTCGCGTAGGTGAAGCGGCCGGAACCCAGCGTCGCCGAATAGCCGCGATAGTCGGTGACGGTGAGCCCGTGCGCGGCGAGTTCGCGTGCGAGGCGTTCGCGCCCGATCAGCACGACCGCGGCACCCGCCGCGGCCAGACGACCGCCGACATAGCAGCCGATGCTGCCCGCTCCCATGACCGCGATCTTCGTCACGCCGCCTCCGTTCCGCATGCCCGCGCGATAGTCCGGCGCTCAGACCAGCGCGCGCGAATGATGCGCCATGTGTTCGCCGATGAAGCTCGCGATGAAGTAATAGCTGTGGTCGTAGCCCGCGTGCCGGCGCAACTGCAGCGGATGCGCGGCGGCGCGGCAGGCCTCCTCCAGCAGTTCCGGCCGCAACTGCGTGGCGAGGAACTCGTCGGCCTCGCCCTGATCGACGAGCAGCGGCAGGCGCTCGGCCGCGGTCGCGACCAGCGCGCACGCGTCCCAGTTCCGCCACGCGGCGCGGTTGGTGCCGAGATAGGCCGCGAACGCCTTTTCGCCCCAGGGCACCTGCGACGGCGCGACGATCGGCGAGAACGCCGACACGCTGCGATAGCGGCCCGGATGGCGCAGCGCGAGCACGAGCGCGCCGTGGCCACCCATCGAGTGGCCGCTGATCGCGCGTGCCGCCGTGACCGGGAAGCGCGCCTCGACGAGCGCCGGCAGTTCGTTCGCGACGTAGTCGTGCATGCGGTAATGCGCGGCCCACGGTGCCTGCGTCGCATCGACGTAGAAGCCCGCGCCCTTGCCGAGGTCGTAGCCCTCGGCGTCGGCGACGGCATCGCCGCGCGGACTCGTGTCGGGCGCGACGACGACGATGCCGTGTTCCGCGGCGTAGCGCTGCGCATTCGCCTTCGTGATGAAGTTCTGTTCCGTGCAGGTCAGGCCGCTGAGCCAGTACAGCACGGGGCACGCGCGCTCGCGCGACTGCGGCGGCAGGTAGATGCCGAATCGCATCGCGCAGCCGAGCACGGACGCGTCGTGCTGCCAGACTTCCTGCACGCCGCCGCAGCTCGCGTGCGCTTCGATTCGCTGCATGGGTGCCCCGTCAGTAGTGGATGACCGTGCGGATCGACTTGCCTTCGTGCATCAGGTCGAACGCTTCGTTGATGCGCTCCAGCGGCAAGGTGTGCGTGATGAACGGATCGAGCCGGATCTCGCCGCTCATCGCCTGCTCGACCATGCCCGGCAACTGCGTGCGGCCCTTGACGCCGCCGAAGGCCGTGCCGCGCCAGACGCGGCCGGTCACGAGCTGGAACGGCCGCGTGCGGATTTCCTGGCCGGCGCCGGCGACGCCGATGATGACGCTCTCGCCCCAGCCCTTGTGGCAGCACTCGAGCGCGGCGCGCATCACCTCGACATTGCCGATGCATTCGAAGCTGAAGTCCACGCCGCCGTCGGTCAGCGCGACGATGACGTCCTGGATCGGCTTGTCGTGATCCTTCGGATTGACGCAGTCGGTCGCGCCCATCTCGCGCGCGAGCGCGAACTTGCCGGGATTCGTATCGATCGCCAGGATGCGGCCGGCCTTGGCCTGCACCGCGCCCTGGATCACCGCGAGTCCGATGCCGCCGAGGCCGAACACGGCGACGCTATCGCCGGGCTTGACCTTCGCCGTGTTGTGCACGGCGCCGATGCCGGTCGTGACGCCGCAGCCGAGCAGACAGACCTTTTCCAGCGGCGCCGCCGGATTCACCTTGGCCAGCGAGACCTCGGGCACGACGGTGTATTCACTGAAGGTGCTGCAGCCCATGTAGTGGTAGATCGGCCGGCCCTCGTAGGAGAACCGCGTCGTGCCGTCGGGCATGAGTCCCTTGCCCTGCGTCGCGCGCACCGCCTGACACAGGTTGGTCTTTCCCGATTTACAGAATTTGCATTCGCGGCATTCGGCCGTGTACAGCGGAATCACATGATCGCCGGGCGCGACGCTCGTGACTCCCTCGCCGACCTCGACCACGACGCCGCCGCCTTCGTGCCCGAGCACCGCCGGGAAGATGCCTTCGGGATCGTCGCCGCTCAGCGTGAAGGCATCGGTGTGGCAGACGCCGGTCGCATGGATCTTCACGAGCACTTCGCCCTTGCGCGGCGGGGCGACGTCGATCTCGACGATCTGCAGCGGCTTGCCTGCTTCGAAGGCCACGGCGGCACGGCTTTTCATGGGACGGTCTACTCCGGTTGCACGAATGGACGGACGAACCGCAGCGGCGGCCCGGGATGGCTATTTCAGGTACGAACGGACCAGCGAGACGACATCGTCGACGCGCTCCTGCCGCAGTCTGGCCGATGCCGCCGGCTGGCCGAGTTCTTCGCGCAGGTGGCTTTCGAGCACCTGCGCCATGAGGCCGTTGACCGCGCCGCGCAGCGCGGCGATCTGCTGCAGCACCGCGGCGCACTCGGCGCCCTGGTCGAGCGCGCGCTGCAGCGCGTCGATCTGGCCGCGGATGCGGCCGACGCGGGCGAGCACGCGTTTCTTCTCGGCGGGCGAATGCGGCATCGATCGGGTCCGTAGGATACTGGGGTACAGTATCTGCTGGCCTTGGCGATTACCAGCGCCGGTGAGTCGTCTGCGCTCAGGCGGACGCGGCGAATTCGCGCAGGCGGCCGTCGACGCCGGCCGTGATCGCCGCGATGCGCTCGCGATCGGCCGGCATGAAGCCGTCGTCGTAGTAGTCGGGCAAGGTCAGCCGGCCGCGCCAGCCGGAGACGAGCCGCTCCGCCGGCTCGGCGGCGAGCCCGACGTGGCCGGCGATACGCGCGAGACCGGCCGCCGGATCGGCGCAGAGGGATTCGTAGTGGACGAGCAGGCAGGCCCGGCGCAGGCCCGCGTCGCGCTCGAGGCCGTCGAGCACCGAACCATAGACCTCGCGCCATTGCAGCGCATAGGCCGTCACCGCGTCGCCGGCGTCCCAGGCCGCGCGTATCGCCCGCGCCGCTTCGGCATCGCCGCAATGCTGCACGCGTTTTTGCGGGCCGAACTCGAAATGGCCGCGCTCGGCAAGCTGCCGGCCTATGCGCGGATCTTCGGCGGCCCAGCGCCGGAACCAGAGATCCTGCTTGATCAGCGAGGCGATCTGCGCCTGCGGCGCGCGCGCTGCGACCAGAAAGCGGGCGTCCGGCCACAGTGCGTGCAGATAGCCCAGGCGCAGCGCGTTGTAATTGCCCTTGCAGAGATAGCGCCGGCCGCCGCGCACGGTCAGCAGCTTGCGCACCTGATCGCGATAGAAACGGTCGAACGCGGCGTCGCGCCGCGTGCCGTCCAGGCGCTGATCGACGCCTTCGTCGTGGCGCGCCGGAAAGAACGCCTGCCAGAAACATTCCTCGAACGCCTCGGGGCTATCCGGTCCGACGAGAAGCCGGTCGCGATGGGCGCGCTCGACCGGCGCCGTGGCCGGCAGCGGCAGGCGGCGGCGCAGCGCGTTCCACCAGTAGGGCAGCCATTGCAGCGGATAGTCGCTGTAGCGCCAGGAGACGAAATCCGGCAGGCCGGCCAGCATTTCCAGCAGCACGGTCGAACCGGAGCGCGCGAGACCGCAGACGTAGACCGGCCGCTCCAGCGGGGTCTGTGCGATCTCGTCGGCGACGCTGCCGGTCTCCATGCGAGCCAGCGCGCGCAGCACGTGCGGGAAGCGCGCGGCGAAGGCTCCGGCCCAGCGTTGCAGCGGCGGCGGCGGCGGTGGAAAGGCACTGGTCGACATGGCGGCCGCCGAGTGTAGAGCGCCGCCGACGGAAACACCCGACGGCGGCGAATCCGCGGCCTTGGCGCCCTGCTAGACTCGGCCGCCTGACTCGTCTCGGGAAGAGGGAATGATGCGCGGTCTCGTGTTTTTCGTGCTGCTGCTCACCGCCTGCGCGGCACAGGCCTACATAGGCCCCGGCGCGGGCGTGAGCTTTTTCGGTTCGCTCTGGGCCATCGTCATCGGCGTCGCGCTGAGTCTCGCGGCCGTGCTGATCTGGCCGGTGCGCTGGGCGCTGCGGCGCCTGCGCCGGCGCGGACCACGGACGCCGACGACTTCCGAACGCGACGCATGAGCAGAGCTGGTCCGGGCGCCGCCTTACTCGCCGCGCTCTGCCTGCTCGCCGGCTGCGGCGGCGACGGGCCGCCACGCGCACCGGCCACCCAGCGCACCATCGTCGTCGGCTTCGACGGACTGGACCCGGCACTGACCGAACGCTGGATGGCCGACGGCAGCCTGCCGCACTTTGCCGCGCTGCGCGAACGCGGCCACTACCAGCGCCTCGCGACGAGCAATCCGCCGCAGTCGCCGGTGGCCTGGGCCAGTTTCGCGACCGGCACCGATCCCGGCGAGCACGGCATTTTCGATTTCCTGCGCCGCAAGCCGGGCAGCTACGAGCCGGACTTCAGCATCGCCGAGTTTGCGGCACCCGAGCCGGTCGAGCTGCTCGGCATGAAACTGGCCCTGGGCGACCCGCAGTTGCGCAACCGGCGTCACGGCCAGCCGCTGTGGCTCGCTGCCGAAGCCCGGGGCGACCGGGCGACCGTACTGCGCGTGCCTGTGACGTATCCCCCCGACCCGGTGAACCGGATGATCGCCGGCATGGGCGTGCCCGACCTGCTCGGCACGCAGGGCACCTATACGCTGGTCGCCACGCGTCCGCTGCCGAACGCCGAGAACGGCGGTCGTGT
Organism: Tahibacter sp.; assembly: GCF_035481375.1. Taxonomy (GTDB): domain Bacteria; phylum Pseudomonadota; class Gammaproteobacteria; order Xanthomonadales; family Rhodanobacteraceae; genus Tahibacter. The sequence goes on along the minus strand of NZ_DATIGT010000101.1, from coordinate 19,757 downwards.
GCTGACCGTGCCGATCGGCGAAGACGGCGCGGTAAAGACCCATCTCGACGGCCCGCCCGATCCCTGGAGCAGCAGCAACGCGGCGCTGCAGGTGCCGCTGCTGTTGACCGCGAGCGGCGACGGCGCGCAGCTCACGCTGGGCGCGACCACCATGCCGCTGGCCGCGGGCCGGTGGTCGGACTGGATACGGCTGCGCTACAGCGCCGGCCTGCTTGGTTCGGTGAAGGGCATGACGCGCGCCTATCTCGTCGAAGGCTTTCCGCGGCCGCTGCTCTACCTCGCGCCGATCCAGGCGGACCCGGCCGATCCGGCCCTGCCGATTTCCTCGCCGCCGGACTTTGCGGCCGAGCTGGAGCGGCGCATCGGCACCTACCACACCCTGGGCATGCCCGAAGAAACCTGGGCGCTGAATCAGGGTCACCTCGGCGAACAGGCCTGGCTGGACATGGTGGCCACGACCCTGCGCGAGGGCGAGGCCATGCTCTACGATGCGCTGGATCGTCGCGACAGCGAACTGGTCGTGAAGGTGTTCGTGCAGACCGACCGGGTCAGCCACATGTTCTGGCGCGGCCTCGACCCGGCGCATCCGCTGCACGCGGCCAGCAGCGAGACCGCACGCGCGGCAATCCCGAACATCTACCGCGAGGCCGACCGGGTGCTCGGCGAAACCGTGCGCCGGCTCGGCCCCGGCGACCGCCTGATCGTGCTTTCGGACCATGGCTTTGCCGCGTTCCGGCGCGCCGTGCATCTGAATCGCTGGCTGGTCGAAAAGGGCTACATGACGCTCAGGTCTGGCGCCGATCCCGCCGCGCCGCTGTTCGCCTCGGTCGACTGGTCGAAGACGCGCGCCTACGCGCTCGGCCTCAACGGCATCTACGTGAATCGCCGCGGGCGCGAGCCCCAGGGCATCGTCGCCGACGCCGACGCGGCCGGGCTCAAGCAGGAACTCGCTGCCGCGCTGGCCGCACTGCGCGATCCGGCCGACCAGGCCGCGGTCGTGCTCGAGGTGTCCGACGCCGCCGCGATCTACTCCGCGGCGCAGCGCGATACCGCGCCGGACCTGCAGGTCGGCTATGCGCCGGGCTATCGCGCCTCCTGGCAGACCTCGCTGGGCGCGATACCGGCCAGCCTGATCGAGGACAACCGCCAGTTCTGGAGCGGCGACCATTGCATCGCACCGCAGGCCGTGCCAGGTGTGCTGTTCACGTCGTTCACGCCGGCGCAGCCCGTCTCCGGCATCGCCGATGTCGCCGCGCTGATCGCCGCACAGCCGGCTGCCGCGCCGTGACCGGCCTGCTCGACCTGCCGGCGCGGCTGCTGGCCATCGTCGACGAGCCGCTGGCCGCACTGCTGCCGGCGGCGCTGCGCGTGCTGCTCTGGGGCGCGCTGGCCGGCGTCGCCGGCATGGCGATCTACCGCTTCCTGTCGCCGCAGCAGCGTCTGGCCGCGCTCAGGCCCGAACTGCGCCACGCGCAACGCATGCTGGCCGATTACGACGGCCCGCTGGACGGCCTCTGGCCGCTCGTCGGGCGCCAGTTCCGCCTGGCCTTCGGCCAGCTCGGGCTGGTCTTGCTGCCGTCACTGCTGGCCGGCCTGCCGGTGATCCTGCTGTGGACCGGCATGGCGCTGCGCTTCGACAGTCTGCCACCGGCCGCCGGTACGCCGGTGCGCGTGCGCCTGGAACCTCCGCCGGCCGCGGGCCACGCGCCGCACTGGGAGCCGGGCCATCTCGTGCCCGACGCCGATGGTGCCGTCCTGCTGCCCTGGCCCGGCGACGGCGATCAAGTCCGCCTGATCGCCGCCGACGGCCGCGAGTGGCTGCGGATCAGCCACACGACGCGGAACGTCAGCGTCAGGCCGAGCGCCTGGGACTGGCTGTCGGCCAGCTACTCGACGCTGGCGGCGGACCAGCCGGTGCAGATGCTTACCGCCGAACTGCCGCCGCGGCGCTTCCTGCCGGGACTGCCGGCCTGGCTCAGCGGCTGGGAAGCGCTGTTCCTGACCGCGACAATCGCCGCGTCGCTGATCTGCAAGTGGCGCTGGAAGGTGCTATGAGCCCGACATCGCGTCATCGTCGCCGCTATTTCGCCGCTGCCGGCATCGTCGCCACGCTCGCGCTGGGGCTCGGCCTGCTCGTGTCGCGACGCGAAACCGCGCCGGACTGCGGCAGTGTTCCGGTGCTGCTGATCACGGTGGATACCTTGCGTGCCGACGCCCTGTCGGCGCTCGGCAGCCGCGTCGCCACCCCGCGGATCGATGCACTGGCCCGCGAAGGCGCGCTGTTCGAACAGGCGGTCTCGGCCGCGCCGCTCACCGGTCCGAGCCACGCAACTATCCTTACCGGCCTGTACCCGAACCGCCACGGCATTCGCGACAACGGACAGGTGCTCGGCACCGACCCGCCCGGCCTGGCTGCGTGGCTCGGCGCCTGCGGCTATGCCGGCGGCGGCTTCGTCAGCGGCTTCCCGCTGCATCGCCAGTTCGGCTTCGACCACGGTTTCGACCACTACGACGACAATTTCGCGGCCGCCGCGGGCAACAACCCGTTTGCGCTGCGCGAACGGCGCGCGGAAGACACCGTCCGCGCCGCACTGGCCTGGATAAACCAGCGCCAGACGCCGGACTGGTTCGCCTGGGTGCATCTGTACGACCCGCATACGCCCTATGCCGCTCCGGAGGCGTTCCGCCAGACCGGCGAGAACGGTGCCTATCTCGCCGAGGTCGCCTACACCGACCATTGGGTGGGCGAGCTGGTGCGAGACGTGCGCCGGCGCTATCCCGACGCCGTCGTGGTGCTGACTTCCGACCACGGCGAAGGACTTGGCGAGCACGGCGAATACGACCATGGCCTGCTGCTGTACCAGTCGACCATGCGCGTACCGCTGATCGTCAGCGCGCCCGGGCGCGTGCCCGCGCAGCGGCAGTCGGTGCCCGTGCGCACTGCCGACATCGCGCCTACCGTGCTCGCGCTGGCCGGTGCGCCGGTACCGGCGGGGCTGGACGGCATCGACCTGTTGCCGGCGCTGCACACCGCCAGCGCGCCCGCGGCGCAGCCGGCCTACAGCGAGAGCTATTTCGGCGCCTATACCTACGGCTGGGCGCCGCTCCAGGCGTTGCGCGAAGGCGACTGGAAACGCATCCAGGGTGTGCGCGGCGAAGTGTTCGACCTGTCGGCCGATCCGCACGAAACCACGCCGCGCAACGACGCGGCCGCAGCGACGCGGGACGCGCGCCTGGAAAGCCTGCTCGCCAGCCTGCCGCAGCCGGCGCGGTCGGCCGCACAGCCCGACGCACCGTCGGCCGAAGCGACCGCTCGCCTGCGCAGCCTGGGTTATCTCAGCGCCGGCTCGCCCGACACGCCGGCGCGCTGGCGCAACGATGTCGATCCGCGCGACCGGCTCGCGGAACATGCTGCCGTGCTGCAGGCGCAGCAGGCGCTCGACGGCGCGCACTGGCCCGAAGCGGAACGACGCCTGCGCGAACTCGTGCTCGACCATCCCGACAATCGCGTGGCCTGGCTGCGTCTGGGCGCGCTGCTCATGGCCAAGCGCGACGTCGAGGGCGGCCTGCTGAGCCTGGATCGCGCGGTGGAACTCGATCCGGAGAACCCCGAGACCCGCTATCAGCTGGCCGAGGCGCTATTGCGCGCGCGCCGCTTCGCCGCGGCGGCCGACGCCTGGGCCGAAGTCACGCGGCGCCAGCCCAAACGCGCCGCCGCTTGGTCCAACCTTGGCGCTGCACTCCTGTTCGACGGCCGGACCGACGCGGCGATCTCGGCGCTCGAACAGGCCGTCGCGCTGTCTCCGGGCGCAGCCAACCTGCTCGAGAACCTGGCCCAGGCGCAACTGCGCGGCGGCCGCCGCGGCGCGGCGATCGCGACGCTGCGGCAACAGGCCCAGCTGCAGGGCGACGCCTTCCCGCTGGCCGCGCTGCTCGCGCTGCAACTCGCCGGCGAAGGCGACCGCGCCGGCGCCGAGCAGTGGCTGGGACGTGCCCGGCCGGGTCAGGATTCCTATGCCGAGGCGCATCTCGCGCTGGCCGTCGCCTGGGCCGGGGAAGACAGACCGCGCGCGGCCGGCCATCTGCGGCACGCCCTCGCGGCGAAACCGCAGCTGCGCGATACGGTTGCGGCATCCGCCGAGCTGGCCGGGCTGCTCGACGCTCCGCCGCCATGAAAAAAACCCGGCTTTCGCCGGGTTTTTTTCGTTGCGACACGTCAGACGGCGGTGCTCAGTCGATGCCGAAGCTCTGCAGCTGCACCGGCGTCAGGTTGCATCCCGTACCCGTGATCTGCAGGTTGAACGGGCCCGACGGTCCCGGCGGCGTGGCACCTGCGGAATAGCCGTCGATGACGACGAAATACTGCGTGCCGGCAACCGCATTCAGCGTGATCGTCTCGAGACCATTGGCGACGCCCGTGTCCGCGACGCAGCCGCAGTCGGCCAACGCGCTGGAGCACTGGTTCTGATACAGCATCAGCGCGAGGTCCTGTCCACCGGTCGGCGTCATGCCGATCGTCAACGCGCAGTTGGCGTCGGTACGGATGGAGAACGCCTGGTCCGGACCCGTGCCGGTACCGGTATAGATCGCGCCGAACGGCAGCGAGCCGGCCGGGCCCGCGCCCGTGCACGACGTGCCGGCCGCGCAGGTCGGATTGGTCGTATCCGCCGGCAGGTCGAAATTATCGACGAGGCTCACAGTCGAACCGGTCGAGTTGTACGGCAGAGCACTGATTTCCGGCGTCGCTGCAACGCAGGTATCGCCCGGTGCACGAATCACGTTCGGCGTCGGCCCCTGCGTACCGGCGGCCTGCGCCGCCATCAGCTGCGCCATGCGGTCGACATGAGCGGCGTACTGCTCCGGCGTCATCGAGTCGGCCAGCGCCCGCTTGACGCGAACCTGGCTGCGATACTGCTCCCAACCGGGTGTCTGCGCGGAAGCGACCGTGCAGAAACCAGCAAAACAGACAATTCCCAATCCCAAAGCCAAGCGATTGAACTTCATCGTACTCCTCCCACGAAGCGCGATAGCCGAGAAAAAAACCGTGACGGACCAACCTTGACAACACCCCAGAAATTTCACCCTACGCTAAAGCATGGGGTCAATGCAACGCCGACGGCTTCCCGGCTTCTCCGAGACCGCGCAGCCGCTGCCGGGCTATCGGCCCCACGCGGCTGGGGTCCAGGCGCAGCGCCTCTTCGTAGCGCTGCCGTGCGGCCGCGGGGTCTCCTTCGCGCAAGGCGATGTCGCCCCGTGCCACGGCGATGCCGCCATGCCGCGGCTCCAGCGCCTCGGCCTGCTGCAGCAGCGTTTCGGCAAGCTCGAACTCGCCGCGCAGAACCAGGATCTGCGCCAGCAGCAGCAGGCTGTCGGCGTTGGGCCTCAGTTCGAGCTGGACGCGCAGGGTGGCCTCGGCATCGTCGATCCGCTGCAGTGCGAGCTGAGCCTTGGCGGTCAGCCGCAGCACGCTTTCGTTGCGCGGCGACAACGCGCGGGCACGCTCCAGCAGGACGAGGCCGCCGGCGGCGTTGCCGCTCTCGATCAGCGCGGCCGCATCCTCATGCAGGTTCACGACCTCGATCTGCGACTTCGGATCCGGCAGCTCGCCTTCTTCGCCGGCCGGGGCCGCGCCGATATAGCCGAGCGAGCGCAATCGCGCGGTGACGTCGGGGCTGGCCTGCTCCATGCGTGCGGCGGCCTGCACGATGCTCGGAACGCCCAGGCGCAATGCGTCGAGACGCTGGCGCGCGCGGTCGGCGGGATTGCCCTGCTTGCCGCTGAGCTCAGCGAAGCGGTTGGTCTTCTCGGCCGGATCGGCGGCCAGGTCGTAATACTCCGGCGTCGCCGCCTCGACGAAACGCTCGCTCCGGCCACGCCAGCTGTAGAGCGGCGCGAAGCCGTAGTCGAAATACGGCAGCGAGGCCTCCTGGTAGACGCCCTCCTGCGGACCGCGCTTGCGGCTGAACCAGTCGATGCCGTCGTCGGGCGCGTGGGTCAGCCCGAGGAGGCTGAGCAGGCTCGCCCGCAGATCGACGAGCCCTACAAGCCCGGTGACGATGTGGCCCGCCCGTGGCTGCGCCAGCCGCGGCGGCAGGCGCAGCAGCAGCGGAATGTGGGTCGTCGTGTCGTAGAGAAACAGACCGTGGGTGCGTTCGGCATGATCGCCCAGACCTTCGCCGTGATCGGCCGCGACGACGACGACGGTGCGCTCGGGCGCCAGCGCCGGCGCCGCCAGCAGGCGGCCCACCGCCGTATCGATCTGGCCGATCTCCGCCGCATAGCGCGACGCATCGTCGGTCTGCACCGGTGGTACGCGCGGTGCGTAGGGCGCATGAGCGTCGTAGTAGTGCACCCAGAGGAAGACCGGCTTGGTCACGTCGCGGTTCGCCAGCACGGACAGCGCCGCATCGGTGACCGCCTCGGCATCGCGCTCGTTGCGCAGCACCTGACCGGGATGCAGCGGCGCCTGCGCGACACTGTCGTCGTAGACGTCGAAACCGCGCGCGAGGCCGAAACGGCGGTCGAGCACGAAGGCCGACACCGTCGCCGCGGTGAAATAGCCGGCTTCGTGCAGGTCCTCGGCCAGGGTCCTGTTCTGCGGGGCCGACGGAAACTCGGCGTTGTAGCGCATGCCGTGATGCGGCGGCGTCAGGCCGGTCAGCAGGGTCGCATGCGCCGGCAACGTCAGCGGCGCGGGCGTGACGGCATTCGCGAAGCGCAGCCCCTGGGCGCAGAGACGGTCGAGATTCGGCGTGACCGAAGGCGCGCGACCGTAGCAGCCCAGGTAATCGGCTCGGACCGTGTCCAGCGTGATCAGTACGACATTGGCGCCGCGCGCGCTGCCCGGCGCAACGTCGATCAACGGCTCGGCGTGCCGGCAGCCGGCGACGCCGGCAGCCGTCGCCAACACGGCCAGGCGCAGGAAAGCCGCGCCGCTCACTTGGCCTTGCCGGCGCTCTTGGCTTCGCTTTCCTTCTGCGCGGCGGCGGGCGGCTTCGCGCCGGGGCCGGCCGCCTGGGGCTCGCTGAGCTTCATGCGATAGCCGCTCTCGGCGATCGCCTCGACGTAGTAGTAGTAGGTCTTGCACGGATCGATCGCGAAGTCCTTGTACTCGTAGTCCTTCGTCTTCACCGAGACGCGCGCCGACGGGATCGGCTTCTCGTTGAGCTTCTCGAAGCCGCCGTCGGCGCGCTCGGAGCGGAATACGTCGAAACCCTGGCTCAGTACCTCGCTGCGCGTGGACCAATGCACCCGATGATTCGGCTTCTCGCCGTTCTTGCCCTGCACCGGATTGTCGCAAGCGGCCTCGGCCACACCCGACAGCACCATCGCCACCATCAGTCCGATCTTCGCCGTCCGCATCATCATCGTCGCAATCCTCCCAAGGGAAACGGCAGCGTATCCGGCACGGCTGGTCGGCGGCAATTCCGTCGCAGGCGACCGCGCTCAGCCGGCGGTCCAGGCCTGCCGCAGACTGGCCAGCGCCGGTCCCACCGCCACCAGCTCGGCCGCGCCGAGGCCGAGCACGAGACCGGCGCGACCGCCCCGCGACGTGCGGAACCGGCGCAAGGTGGCGACGCCGCCGGGTCCGGGTTCGACGCGCGTCAACCAGGACGGCAGCGGCGCTTCCGGCAGGGAGGCGAACGCCAGATGCAGGCCCGCCAGCGACGGCAAGGGTTCGAGCACGCCGGAGAAATGCCGCTGCACGCCGTGCAGCACGGCATCGCGGCGCTGCGCATAGACGGCCTGCATGCGCCGCACGTGACGCGCGAGATGGCCTTCGGCGATGAACGCCGCGAGCGTGTCCTGCGCCAGCACGTCGCCGTGCGAATCGGCCGTGCGCCGCGCCGCGACGAGCGCGGCGCGCGCCCAGGCCGGTGCGACGACATAGCCGATGCGCAGGCCCGGAAACAGGCTCTTGGAAAACGTGCCGACGTAGAACACGCGCTCGCCGCCGTCGAGCGTCTGCAGCGCGTCGAGGGGCCGGTCGGCGTAGCGGAACTCGCCGTCGTAGTCGTCCTCGATCACGACCGCGTCGCGGCGGCGCGCGAAACCCAGCAATTCGGCGCGCCGCGCGGCCGACATGGCGCAGCCCAGCGGGAACTGGTGCGACGGCGTTACGCAGATCACGCGCACGTCGGGCGGCAGCGCGGCGACGCACAGCCCTTCGGCGTCGACACACACCGGCACGAGCTGCGCACCGGCTGCGGCGAACGCCGCGCGCAGCGGCGGATAGCCGGGCTCTTCGACCGCGACGCGCGTGCGGCCGGGCGTGACCAGCGTGCGCGCGAGCAGATCGAACGCCTGCTGCGCGCCCGAGGTCACGACGACATCGTCGGCGCGGCAGGCCACGGCGCGCGCGAACGCGACATGCTGGGCGATCGCCTGACGCAGCACCTCCCGACCCTGCGCCGGCGCGTAGTCGGCGCTCGTGCGCGCGAACTGGCGCAGCGCGCGCGCACCGAGCCGGCGCCAGATCTCGAACGGAAGGCCGTCGAGCTCGGGCACGCCGAGGCGGAACACGCCGCCGCTCGCAACCGCGTCGGTCTCCTGCGCGTCGCGCGCCTGCGGCGACAGATGCCGGCGTGCCAGTGCGGCGGGCCGCGTCGCGCCGGACGGCGCGGCCGCGGCCGGCAGCTCGGCGACGTGCACGCCGCTCGCGCGCCGCGCACGCAGATAGCCTTCGCTGAGCAGCAGGTCGTAGGCCGCGACCGCCGTGTTGCGCGAGATGCCGTAGGCCTGTGCGAGCGCGCGCGAGGATGGCAGGCGCTGGCCGGGCCGCAGGCGGCCGTCGAGAATCGCCGCGCGCAGCTGCGCATGCAGCGCACGCAGCAAGGTACGCGAGCCGCGCGGCGACAGCTGCAGCGCAAACGCAAGAACTGGATCCATGAATGTTTCCGATGCTGGCGCTTCCAGCATGCCAGATCGCTACCTAAGCTGGCGCCCCTCGCCTACGCGGAGCGCACCATGATCGAGCTGTATTACTGGGGAACGCCGAACGGACTGAAGCCGCGCCTGATGCTCGAGGAAACCGGGCTCGAACACCGCATCGTGCCGGTCGACATCGGCAAGGGCGAGCAATTTCGCCCGGAGTTCCTCGCGTTCTCGCCGAACAACCGCATTCCCGCGCTGATCGACCACGCCCCCGCCGACGGCGGCGAGCCGGTGCGGCTGTTCGAATCCGGCGCGCTGCTGCAGTACCTCGCCGAGAAATCGGGCCGGTTCCTGCCGCAGGATCCGCGCCGGCGCTTCGAGGTCATGCAGTGGCTGTTCTGGCAGGTCGGCGGGCTCGGCCCGATGGCTGGACAGAACGGTCACTTCCGCGTCTACGCGCCCGAGCCCGTGCCTTACGCGATCGACCGCTACACGCGCGAGACCGCGCGACTCTACGGCGTGCTCGACCGCCGGCTCGCCGATCGCGAATTCATCGCCGGCGAGTACAGCATCGCCGACATGGCCTGCTATCCGTGGATCGTGCCGCACGCGGCGCATGCGCAGGATCTCGCCGGGTTTCCGCATCTGCAGCGTTGGTTCGAGGCGATCCGCGTGCGGCCGGCGACGCAGCGCGCCTATGCCGGCGTCGCGGCCGCCTATGCGCCGGCGCGCACGATCAGCGACGACGAGCGCGCCGTACTGTTCGGCAACGCGCCGCGCTGAGCCGGCAATCACATGCCGCGAAACCGGCGCTGGAATCCGGTGCTGGCCGGCAGACGCTCCGGCCGGAGCTGAGACTGAGCCAGCCCTTGCCGAATTCGTCGCGGCGCAGACGGTCGATCGCCGCGACGCGCACGACGATGCCGCGATGCACCTGCCGGAACGCGTCCGGGTCGAGCCCGGCCAGCAATTCCTTGAGCGGCATGCGGATCGGCGCATCGTCGCCGGCCGTGGCGACGCGGACACATTTGTCGTCGACCTGAAAATAGATGACATCGTCGAGCGCGATCAGGCGCACCTGATCGCCGATCGCCGCGGTGATCCAGCGGAGGCGCGCCTCGGCCGGCGGCGCGGTTCGCCGCGCGAGTTCGTCGAGCAGGCGCCCGAGGTCCGGCCGGTGCCGCGGCAGCGCGGGTAGACCCGAGCGATGCGTCACGACGTTGCGCAGCACGATGGACTGTCCGTCGAGCTGCGGCACGATGGCCGGCGACGGCAGCAGCGCGGCGAGCCGCGTGTCCGGCGACACTTGGCCGTCGAGGACGAACTGCGCGAGCAGCGCCGCGTTCATGGTCCTCGCGATCGAGCCGGGCTCGAAGGTGCCGTGCGCGTCGATGCGCGGCGCTCCGCCGCCGGCGCAGACGAACGCGCGCTTCACACCGCTGTCGATGACCGCCGCAGCGGCGCACCGTCAAGCGCTGCGGTTTGCGACGAAACACCTCGGGACGGCGATGAAACCGCGATTCGGCGGCGCGAAGCGATCGCAAGCGTGCGGCGCAATGAAAAACGCGCAGGACGCGGAGGAAAGTGGTGAAAACCGCGCGCGTGCCGCCGCGTCTTTCACCACTCTCCCGCCACGTCTGCGCGTGTGTGGAGTCGGCCGATAAGCCGGGTCCTGTATCCCTTGCGGGACGACAGTCATTCCTCTAGGCCTGACGTCGCCGTCAGGCTCGAGCGACCAACCCGGGAACGACGCGGGCCGCGTCATGGTTCCCCTATTCGGTCTTGCTCCAGGTGGGGTTTACCGTGCCCTGCGGCGTTGGCCCCGCAGGCGGTGCGCTCTTACCGCACCGTTTCACCCTTACCACGCCTGCCGTTGCCGGCAGCGTTCGGCGGTTTGCTTTCTGTTGCACTGGCCGTCGGCTCGCGCCGCCCAGGCGTTACCTGGCACCTTGCCCTATGGAGCCCGGACTTTCCTCGCCGCATTGCTGCGCCGCGACTGTCTGGCCGACTCCGCGGCGGATTGTAGCGGCTTGAGAGCAGAAACGAGTGAAGAGGAGCGAGAAATGAGCACGAGCCGCGGCGCCGATACTCGTTACTCGCTCACATACAGCGCCTTGCGCGCCGCCCCCGTGATCGCCGCGGCGAGCTTGGCCGCGCGTGCCGGCGGCAGTTCGTCGCGCAGCAGCGCGAACACGCGGCGGCCTTCGGCCAGGCGCGCGTCCTCGTCGTCGGGCCGGCCGCCGACCAGCAGCACGAACTCGCCGCGCTCCTGGTTCGGGTCGGCGGCGACGCGCGCGACGAGCGTCGCGAGGTCGCCGTCGAGGACAGTCTCGAACAGTTTCGTCAGTTCGCGCGCGAGCACGGCCGGGCGCGTCGCGCCGAACGCGGCGACCATGTCATCGAGGCAGTCGCGTACGCGGTGGCTCGATTCGTAGAACACCAGCGTGCGCGTTTCGGCGGCGAGTTCGGCCAGGCGATCGCGCCGCGCGGATGCCTTGGACGGCAGGAATCCCTCGAACACGAAACGGTCGCTCGGCAGCCCGGCGACCGACAGTGCGGCGATCGCGGCGCAGGCGCCGGGCACCGGCGATACGGCGATGCCGGCGGCGCGCGCCGCACGCACGAGGCGAAAGCCCGGATCGCTGACGAGCGGCGTTCCCGCATCGGAAATCAGCGCGATCTCGGCGCCGTCGCGCATGCGCGCGACGAGACGTTCGGCCTCGTCGCGCTCGTTGTGCTCGTGCAGCGCGACGAGCCGCGTCGAGATGCCGTAGCGCGCGAGCAGCGGCGCGCTGTGGCGCGTGTCCTCGGCCGCGATCAGCGCGACGCGCTTGAGCGTTTCCTGCGCGCGCGCGCCGAGGTCGTCCAGATTGCCGATCGGCGTCGCAACCACCCAGAGCCTTCCGGCCCGCTGTTCCGTCATTCCCGTTCCTCCGCCGCGCGCCCGCGGGCGCGCGGTCACTATCCGCTATCATCGCAGCATTACCCGGCGTTACGGATGCGGTCATGCCTGTGAAACTGCGTGGTGTTCTGCTCTGCCTGCTGATGTCGCTGCTCGGCGGCTGCGCAACCATGGATACCGCACCCACGCGCGGCGCGCAGACCGCAGCCGCCGACGAGCTCTACGAACGCGGCGAATTCCGCGCTGCCGCGAACGCCTATCTCGAACTCGCGAAATCGGACTCGGGCGCGCGCGGCCACTACCGCCTGCGCGCCGCCGAGGCGCTGCGCGAGGAAGGCGACACCGCCGCGGCTGCCGAGGTGCTGTCCGACGTCCGCCGCAAGCGCCTGACCGGCGAGGACGCCTATCGCTACGACCTGCTCAGCGCCGAGTTCGCGCTGAACCGCGAACAGCCCGAGGAAGCGCTCGCGCTGCTCGCGCTGCCGGATGCGGCGCTGCCGCCGGCGCTCGTGCTGCGCCGCCTCGAACTGACCGCGCGCGCGCAGCAGGCCACCGGCGACCGGTTCGCGGCGGCACGCACGCGTGCGGTGCTCGACCGCTCGCTCGCCGGTGCCGACCGCGAAGGCAACCGTCGCGAAATCGTCGACACGCTGGCCGCGCTCGATGCGGCGACGCTCAAGCAGCGCGGCGCCGAGCTTCCGCCGAACGACCTGCTGCGCCCCTGGATCGAACGCGCACTGCGCAAGCAGGGCCAGATGCTGCCGCTCGCGCTGCAGCGGCCGAGCCGGCCGGTCGGCACGCTGCAGCAGGACGGCAGCGACGGCTGGTCGCGCGAGGGCTACCGCGCGTCGCGCCGCGTCGCGCTGCTGCTGCCGTCCAGCGGCGCGCTCAAAAACGCGGCCGCCGCGATCCGCGACGGCTTCTTCGCGGCCTGGTTCAACGACCGCAACGCCGATCCGCAGCGTGGTGAAGTAAAAATCTACGATAGTGGACAAAGCGCCGAAGACGCGCTCGCCGCCTATCGCCGCGCGGTCGAGGACGGCGCCGACCGCGTCGTCGGCCCGCTGACGCGCGAAGCCGTCGGGCTGCTGTTCGAACAGGGCGATCTGCGCGTGCCGGTGCTCGCGCTGAACCAGGCCGACAGCGGCGCGACGCCGCCGCCGGGCAGCGTCGCCTTCGGCCTGCTGCCCGACACCGAGGGCGCGCAGGCGGCCGAACGCATGGCGTCGCTCGGCATCCGGGAAGCCGCCGTCATCGCGGCGACCGACGACTGGGCCGAGCGCGCCGCGCTCGCGTTCCGCGCGCAGTTCGAGAGTCTCGGCGGCGCGGTCGTCGGCGAATCGCGGATCAAGGAAGGCGAAGTCAATTATTCCGGCGTGATCCGCCAGGCCGTCGGCGCGTTCGCGACCGCGTCCAACGCGGCGGTCTTCATCAGCATGCGCCCGCAGCAGGCGCGCCTGCTCGTGCCGCAGCTCAAGCTGGCCGGCGTCACGGTGCCGGTGCTCGCGAGTTCGCACGTCTACTCGGGCTCGCTCAATGCGGGCCTCGACCGCGACCTCGACGGCCTCGAGTTCTGCGATGCGCCGTGGCTGTTCGACGCGAGCGCGGGGCTGCCGCCGCGCGACCAGATCGTGCGCGGCATCGATTCGGCCCGCGGCAGCGGCGCGCGCCTGTTCGCGCTCGGCCTCGACGCCTATGCGCTGATGCCTTACATGGACTGGCTCGGCACGCATCCCGACAGCTATCTGCCCGGCGCGACCGGACAGCTCGCGTCCGACACGTTCGGCCGCGTCCACCGCCTGCTCACCTGGGCGCGGTTCGAGAACGGCGTCGCGCGTCCCGTGTCCGGACTGACGCTCGGCGACGGCCGGATGCCCTGATGCGCGCGGTCGGCGCCATCTGGGAACAGGCGGCGCAGGCCGAACTCGAACGGGCCGGACTGCGCCTCGTCGCGCGCAACTGGCATTGCCGCTACGGCGAGCTCGACCTCGTCATGCGCGACGGCACCGCATTGGTGTTCGTCGAGGTGCGCTATCGCAACGACGACGCCGTGGCCGACGGGCTCGAATCCATCACGCCGGCCAAGCGTCGCCGCCTCGTGCGCGCGGCCGACATGTTCCTCGCCGCGCACCCGTGCTACGCGCAGGCGACATGCCGTTTCGACAGCGTCGCGTTCAGGGGCGGTGTCGACAATCCGACCTGCACCTGGGAACGCGCCGCCTTTGACGCCCACTGAAGAGGACTGCATGAGACCGAACCTTCGCTCCGGACCGAACCTTCTGCGCATGCCGCTGCGCGCGATCGCGCTGGCCGCGCTCGCCGCGCTGCTGTCGGGCTGCGTCGCGGCCGTCGTCGGCGGCACCGCTGCCGGCGTCGGCCACGACCGGCGCAGCTGGACCACGGTCATCAGCGACCGCAACATCCAGGCCTCGGCCTACGACAACTTCAACAAGGACAAGGAGCTCGCGCTCAAGAACAACGTGTCGATCGTCGTCTACAACGGCGTGATGCTGCTGGCCGGCGAAGTGCGCACCGAGGAACTCAAGCATCGCGCCGAGCAGCGCGTGTCCGGCTACGAAGGCGTGCGCCGGCTCGTCAACGAGATCGAAGTCCGCGAGCCCGAGGGTTTCCTGTCTCAGCGTCGCGACAACACGATCACCGCGCACGTGAAGACCGCGCTGCTCGACATCGTCGACATGCCCGGCTTCGACCCGACGCGCGTCAACGTGACGACGGTGCATCGCACCGTGTACCTCATGGGCCTGCTCTCGCACGAGGAAGCCGACCGCGTCACCGAGATCGCGCGCAACGTCGCCGGCGTCGAGAAGGTCGTCCGCGTGCTCGAATACCAGGACTGATCCATGGCGCTCGCGGCGACCCTGCGCGAAACGCTCGCGGCGATCTTCCCCGGCGCGATGAGCGTCGATCCGGGCGAATGCCTGGTCTACGGCTACGACAATTCGCGCCGCCAGGCCCTGCCCGACGCAGTCGTGTTTCCGACCGCGCACGAGCAGGTCGTCGCTCTCGTGCAGGCCTGCCGCGCAGCACGCACGCCGCTGATCGCGCGCGGCCGCGGCACGAACACGACCGGCGCGACCGTGCCGGTGGCCGGCGGCGTCGTCGCGTCGTTCGAACGCATGAACCGCATCCTGCGCATCGACGCGGCGAACCGCTATGCCGTCGTCGAGCCCGGCGTGCTCAACGGCGATCTGCAGGCCGCGCTCAAGCCGTTCGGCTTCTTCTGGCCGCCCGATCCGACCTCGAGCGCCTATTGCAGCGTCGGCGGCAATCTCGCCTGCAACTCGGCCGGGCCGCGCACCGTGAAATACGGCGCGCCGCGCGAGAACACGCTGGGCCTGCAGGCCGTCGCGGGCACCGGCGAAGCCTTCCGCGCCGGCTACTACACGAGCAAGGGCGCGACCGGCTACGACCTTACGCGGCTGCTGATCGGTGCCGAGGGCACGCTCGCGCTGATCACGCAGGCGACGCTGAAACTCACGCCGCTGCCGGCAGCCAGGCGCGTGCTGCGAGCGACCTATGCCGACATCGCGACCGCCGCGGCCGCGGTGTCGCGGATCATGGCCCAGCCGGTCACGCCCTGCGCGCTCGAATTCCTCGACAACGCGGCGCTGCGGCTCGCGCGCCGGCATGGCGGCGACGCCGTACCCGAGGCCGGTGCGATGCTGCTGATCGAGGTCGACGGCGACGTCGACTATCTGCCGTCCGCGGTCGAGGCCGTCGCGGCGGCGGCGCGCGGCGAGGGACTCGTCGAATGGCGTGCGGCCAACGACGCGACCGAGGTCGATCAGCTCTGGGCCGCGCGCAAGGCGCTTTCGCCGGCGCTGCGCGCGATCGCGCCGATGAAGATCAATGAAGACGTCGTCGTTCCGGTCAGCCGCCTGCCGGAACTCATCACCGGGCTGCGCGCGATTTCGGAAAAGTACGCCATTCCCATTGTCAACTTCGGGCATGCCGGCAACGGCAACATCCACGTCAATCTTTTGTACCGGCCCGAAGATCCGGCGCAGGCCGCTGCCGCGCCCGGCTGCCTCGCGGCGGTGTTCGATCTCGTGCTCGCGCTCGACGGCACGCTGTCGGGCGAGCACGGCATCGGCCTCGTCAAGCGCGAATTCCTGCCGCGCGCCCTCGATCCGGTCACGCTCGAACTCATGCGCCGTATCAAGGCCCAGTTCGACCCCGATGGCATACTCAACCCGGGCAAGCTGCTGCCCGACTAGGAGGTCGACGATGCGAGGGACGATCGCGATGCTCGTATTGAGTTTCGGCGCCGCGGCGAATGCCGGCGACGAGGCCGCACGGGCGACTGCCTGGCTCGACCTCGTCGATGCGGCACGCTATACCGAGGCCTGGGACCAAGCCGCGCCGGCGCTGCGCAGCGGCACCGATCGTGCCGCGTGGTCCGAGCGCATCCGCCGCGAACGCCGCAGCGACGGAAAGGTGGTCTGCCGTAAGCTCATCGCGGTCGAGAGGTCCGGCGATCCGCCGCGCGTCTTCGCGCTGTTCGCCAGCGAGTTCGACGACGGGCATCGCGTCGGCGAGAAAGTCACGCTGTCGGCCGACGCTGCCGCCGTGCTCGCCTATCGCATCGGCCCGCCGGCGCCCGACCGGGGCGCACCCTGCAGCACCTCCACGACGCCGGAGCCGCTGCGATGACGTCGCCCGTGAAAAGGCCCCGCTCCGCATTGGTGCTCGCGCTGCTCGCGTTCCTCGCCGCGTTCCTGCCGCTGTTCGCCGCGACCGTCTACTTCCGCTACCGCGAGGCCGTGCTCGCGACCGAGGCCGAAGCCCTCGAACGGCGCCTCGCGCAGCTCGACGCCGTGCTCGCGCCGATCGGCAGCATCGATCAGCTGCGCGGCCGCATGCTCGCGCGCAAGACGATCGTCGATGTGCTCGGCCGTCCGCAGGCCGGCCTGGAGCCGGCGCTCGGACTGACGTCTCAATTGCCGGCCGGTACGCGCATCGTTTCGCTCGAGGTCGAACCGCAGCGCGTCAGGCTGCGGCTCGGCAACGCCAACGACGTCGCGATGGCGCAGATGCTCGAGCGCTTCGATCGCGCCGGCTTTTCCGGCACCGTCGCCGAGCTCGCCGGAAGCACCGTGACACTCGACGCCCGCATCGATCCCGCGCGTCTCGCGAGCCTGCCCGCAACGGTGACGCCGTGAACGCCGAGACGGGTTCGCCGCAGGGCGCACGCCGCTTTGCCGTCGCGTTCGGCCTGATCGCCGGTGCCGTGCTCGGAGCGTGGCAGCTGGCAGCCGCACTCGATCAGGTCGAGCGCGGCGAGGCCGCGACGATGTGGCTCGACGATGCCATCGACGCCAAGCGGCAGCAGGCCGCGAATCCCGACGCCTACGCGCAGGATGTCGCCGCCGTGCGCAAGGACCTCGCGTTGTACGAGCAGCGCCTGCCCGCGCAGTTCGTGGCCGCGGAAATCGACGCCGGGTTGAAGGCGCTCGCCGAGCGCCACGGACTGACGCTCGGCGCGATCGCGCGCGACGCCGAAGTCGGCCGCGAGTTCTATGCGAGCCAGCGCCACCGCTTCGAGCTGCGCGGCAGGACGGCCGCGCTGCAGGCGTTCTTCCGCGACTACGAGCAGATCGTGCCGATCCAGCGCGTCGCCGAACTGCGCGTGACCGTGGCCCCCCACGACGCGAACGCGCTGGTCGCGGCCGTCGCGGTCGACTACTACCGGTATCTCGAGGACGACGCGCGCCGCTATTGAACGGCCCGTGCCAGTGCCGCGAGCGCGGCGCCGGCCATCAGCCCGGCCAGCGCGTCGTCGAGCATGACGCCAAGTCCACCGCCGACGTTGCGGTCGGTCCAGGAAACCGGCCAGGGCTTCCAGATGTCGAAAAGTCTAAAAAGCAAGAATCCCACGACGATCCAGAGCCAGCCCGGCGGCGCCAGCGCGAGCGCGAGCCACTGGCCGACGAATTCGTCCACGACGATGCAGCCCGGATCCTCGAGCCGCAGCCGCGCGACGAGAACGCGGGACGCCCAGGCGCCGAGCACGAACACGGCGAGCACGACGCCGAGGTAGATGCCCGGCGGCAGCTCTCGCAGCCATAGATACGGCAACAGCGCGACCGCGGAACCGACCGTGCCCGGCGCGAGCGGGCTCAGCCCCGCGCCGAAGCCGCTCGCGATCCAGCCGGCCGGATGACCGAGGATCGTGCGGCGCTGTGCGGCACTCAGGCTCATGCGGCGAAATGCTCCCAGCCGCCGCGCGGGGCGGCGATCTCGCTGCCGTCCGCCGCGACGACGCGAACGCCGCTGCCGTGGTCGAACGTGCCGATCTCGGTGAAGGCAATGCCGCAGCGATCGGCTGCGGCGCGTGCCTGCGCGATCCGTTCCGGCGGTACCGCGCAGCACAGCTCGTAGTCGTCGCCGCCGGCGAGCTGCCAGCGCAGCAGCTGCTCCACGTCGCCGACGCGCGCGAGCGGCGCCGACACGGGAAGACGGTCGGCGCGCAGGATCGCGCCAAGCCCGCTGCGCGCGCCAATGTGGCCGAGATCCTGGCTCAGGCCGTCGGACACGTCGATCGCGGCGCCCGCGATGCCGCGCAACGCGAGACCGAGCGAGACGCGCGGCACGGGCCGGTTCAGGCGCTGCAGCAGGTATTCGCGGTCGTCGCCGGACGGCGCGCGCGGCAGCGTCGCGCCGAGGACACAGGCCAGTCCGGCCGCAGCATCGCCGGGATGTCCGCTAACAAAAATGCGGTCGCCGGCGCGAGCGCCGTCGCGGCGCAGCGCAGCGCCGCGCGGCACGAAGCCGTGCACCGTGACCGTGATCGCGAGCGGACCGCGCGTCGTGTCGCCGCCGACGAGCGCGACGCGGTGCTCACGCGCGAGCGCGCCGAAACCGTCGCAGAACCCGGCGAGCCAGTCGGCATCGATCGACGGCAGGGTCAGCGCGAGCATTGCCCACGCAGGTTCGGCCCCCATCGCGGCGAGATCGGAAAGATTGACTGCGAGCGCCTTCCAGCCGATATCGAACGGCGCAGTGCCCGGCGGAAAATGCACGCCGGCAACCAGCGTGTCCATCGACACGGCGAGTTCCTCGCCGTCGCGCGGCTGCAGCAGCGCCGCGTCGTCGCCGATGCCGAGCGCCACGTCGTCGCGCGCGATCGCGCAGCGGCGACGGACTTCCTCGATCAGCGCGAACTCGCCCATGGCTCAGCGGCTCGCTCCGCGCGCCCGGACGCCGTAACGCGCAGCGGCCGCGGCTCTCACGTCAGCGGCCGCGGTACTCGGCCTTGCGCCACTCGCCGGCGAGCTTGTCGAGCACGCCGTTGACGTAGGTGTGTCCGTGATCGGCGCCGAACCGTTTCGTCGTCTCGATCGCTTCGTTGATGACGACGCGATACGGCACGTCGATGCGGTATTTCAATTCGTAGGCGCCCAGGCGCAGCGCCGCACGCTCGATCGGATCGACCTGGACGACCTCGCGGCCGAGGAACGGCAGCAGTCCCGCATCCAGTTCGTCGCAATGGCGCTCGACGCCGCGCACGAGGTCTTCGAAATATTCGATGTCGGCGACTTCCATGTCCTGCTCGTGGCGGAACTGGTCGATCACGCTGCCGATCGCGCTGCCGGACAACTGCCAGGCGTACAGCGCCTGCAGCGCACGGCGCCGGGCGCGCGAGCGGGCGGCCAGATCCACACCTTCGGGGCGTCGCGAGTTCGTCACAGCTTTCTCCACAAATCGATCATTTCCAGCGCGGCCAGCGCGATTTCCTCGCCCTTGTTGCCGTGCGCGCCGCCGGCGCGCGCGGCGGCGTCTTCATGGCGCTCGACCGCGAGCACGCCGTTGAGCACGGGGAGGCGGTAGTCGAGCGCGGTCCGCATGAGTCCTTCGGAACAGCCGTCGGCAACGTGCTCGTAGTGGCGCGTGTCGCCGCGCACGACGCAGCCGAGCGCGATGATCGCGGCGTGTCCGCCAGCGCGCGCGAGTCGCGCAC
>NZ_DATIGT010000100.1:0-8194 GCF_035481375.1 Tahibacter sp. | reverse complement strand
CGCGCCGGGAGCACCGGCGCGCGCAGGCCGCAGGCATTACTTCATTTCGACGAAGCGGAACGTCGCACCCGACGGGGCGACGGCATCCTGCACGCGCTGCTGATCGGCGGGCGCGCCGACGTAGAGCACGATGACGTCCTTGAACGCACCGGCCTTGGCGTCCTTGAACGCGTCGATGATCAGGTCGCCGGTCAGCTTCGAGTCCGGACCGCCGAACGCGAGCATGTTGCCCGGCAGCACGGTGCGCGCGACGACGGTCTGCACGTTCTGCAGCTGGTTGATGCGCTCGTCCATCGCGGCCTGGTCTTCGCCGCCCGGCACGAAGTAGAGATAGGGACGGCTCGACGTGACGCCGGCCATGTTGCGCTTGACGACGTCGACGAGGTACTGCTTCCAGGCGTTGCGGTCGGTCGCGTTGGTCGGCATCTTCACTTCGACGGCGACCGGCGCGGGCGCCGTTTCTTCCTGCTTCTCGCAAGCGGTCAGGACGACGGAGGACAGGAGCCCGAGAAGGGCGGCTTGCATGAACTTGCGCATGGGGATCACCTGCGTGGAAGGATGAAACGGGTCAATTGCCGCGCCAGCGCTGGCGCAACGCCTGCTGCACTGCCGGATGCACGAAGCCCGACACATCGCCGCCGAGTCGCGCGATTTCGCGGACCAGCGACGAGGAAATGAAGCTGTACTGTTCGGCCGGCGTCAGGAACAGGGTTTCCGCCTGCGGGATCAGATGCCGGTTCATGCTCGCGAGCTGGAATTCATACTCGAAATCCGACACCGCGCGGAGTCCGCGGAGGATCACGCCGGCGCCGATTTCCCGGACGAAATCGGCGAGCAGCACCGAGAATCCGCGAACCTCGACATTCGACAGGCCGGCCAGCGCGAGGCGGGCCAGCGCGATGCGTTCGTCGAGGCTGAAGCACGGCCCCTTGCTGGTGCTGTCGGCGACGCCGACGACGATGTGGTCGAACAGCGGCGCCGCCCGGCTCACGAGGTCGATGTGACCGTTGGTGATCGGATCGAACGTACCGGGATAAACCGCGATGCGGGCCATCACAGAGCTACCAGGGCTGGACTTAACCGTGCAAGCTTAAGCCATGGTCGCGGCGCGGCGATAGAGCGCGGCCGAGACGTCGCCGGCGCGCGTCTGTTTGTGCAATACCCAGTCCGGCGGCAGCGCCGGTGCGGCCGCGACGGGTGCCTCGACGTAGGCCAGCGCACGGCCGCCGAGCAGGCCGGCCTGCTCCAGCCCGGCCGCGGCCGCGCTCCACAGGTCGTTCGCGAACGGCGGGTCGAGGAATACGAGGTCGAAGGTTCCGTCGAGCGTCGCGAACGCATCGAGCGCATCGGCAACGACGACGCGCGCGCGCGCGTCCTGCCGCAGCCGCGCGAGGTTCGCGCGCAGCGCGGCCGCGAGACCCGGGTCGCGCTCGACGAACACCGCCTCGCGCGCGCCGCGCGACAGCGCTTCGAGTCCGAGCGCGCCGGTGCCGGCGAACAGGTCCAGCACGCGCGCACCGCCGACGTGTGCCGCGAGCCAGTTGAACAGGGTTTCACGAACCCGCTCGGGCGTCGGCCTCAGGCCGGGCCGGTCGGGCACCTCGATGCGGGAATTGCGCAAGCTGCCGCCGATGATGCGGATCTTGCCGGGCGCTGCAGGCACGTTGGGTTTCCGGTCGCGATCGCGACGGGGCAGTCGCGGGTCGGTGGTAGCATGGCCGGATATTCTCGTTGAATCCCCCGCCTCATGTTCAAGTTCTGGAAGAAGACGCCGAAGCCGGCCGAAACGCCTGCAGCGGTTCCCGACGCGGCCGACGCCGCCGCTCCGCCCGAACACGCGCTGATTCCCGCCGACGCGACGATTCCGCCGGTCGCTGCCGAGATCGACGCCGCCGCGGCCGAGGCTGAATCGCCGGCCGGCGAACCGGCGTTCGAAGCGGCCGCCTCCGCCGTCGCGATGACCGCCGTCGCCGCCCCCGCGAAGCGGAGCTGGCGCGAACGCCTGTCCGGCAGCGGGTTCGCACGCAGTCTCGGCAGCCTGTTCTCGCGCAAGCCCAAGCTCGACGAAGCGCTGCTCGACGAACTCGAAACCGCGCTGATCACCGCCGATGTCGGCGTCGCGGCCAGCACCGAACTCGTCGAGAACCTGCGCAGACGCCTCAACAAGCGCGAGTTCGAGGATGCCGACCAGCTGCTCGCTGCGCTGCGCCAGGCGCTGGTCCAGCTCGTCGCGCCGATCGAGCGGCCGCTCGCGGTCGACGCCACGCGCAAACCGTTCGTCATGCTCATGGTAGGCGTCAACGGCGTCGGCAAGACGACGACGATCGGCAAGCTCGCGCGGCGCTATCAGCAGCACGGACTGAACATCATGCTGGCCGCCGGCGACACCTTCCGCGCCGCCGCGGTCGAACAGTTGCGGACCTGGGGCGAGCGCAATCAGGTGCCGGTGATCGCGCAGGGCTCGGGATCCGACGCCGCGAGCGTGATCTTCGACGCGCTGCAGTCGGCCCGCTCGCGCGGCGCCGACCTGCTGATCGCCGACACCGCCGGCCGCCTGCACACGCAGGGCGGACTCATGGACGAGCTCGGCAAGATCCGCCGCGTGCTCGCCAAGCTCGATGCGGACGCGCCGCACGAAGTGCTGCTCGTCATCGACGGCACGACGGGCCAGAACGCGGTCAATCAGGTACGCCAGTTCCGCGCCGCGATCGGCGTGACCGGTCTCGTCGTCACGAAGCTCGACGGCACCGCCAAGGGCGGCGTGATCTTCGCGCTGGCCAAGGAATTCGGGCTGCCGGTGCGCTTCGTCGGCCTCGGCGAAAGCCTCGACGACCTGCGCGAATTCGATGCGACCGCATTCGTCGACGGCCTGTTGCCGCCGGCGCTCGGCGCCTGATGCGAAGGGAAAGAAAACGTGAAGGTGGACGTGGCGGCGATTGCTCGCCGCCACGTCCGCTCACGCTTTCCGCCAGGGGGGCCAGCTTGGGCGCGAGCAGTGCCGGGGAACGCTCCATCCTGGGTTGTTCCGACGGCCGCGGCATTATGCCTGCGCCGTGAATATCCATCAATTCACTTTTTGGCATAGATGCGAAAGTCCCGCGCGCTGAAGATTGCAGTTGCGTTGCTGGCCCTGAGTGCCGGCGCCTTCCTGCTGCTGCGCCACTATGCCGAGCCCGGCCGCGTCGCCGCGCTGCTCGCCGAGCAGACGCGCTCGCGGCTCGGCCTCGACCTCGCGTTCACCGGTCCCGCGCGTTATGCGCTGTGGCCGCGTCTGCGCCTCGAACTCGACGACGCGCGCTTCGCGCTGCCCGGCGAGACCGCGCCGCTGCTCGCGGTCGAACGCGTCGACGTCAGCCTGCCCTGGAGCAGCCTGTTCGATTCGCGCCTCGTCATCGAAGAACTGCTGCTGACGAGACCGCAGCTCGAACTCGACGCACTGCAGCGCTGGCTCGCCGCCGGCGACGACACCGCGGCGGTTCCGGATCTCAGTCTGCACCTGCGCATCGACGGCGCCGTGCTGACGCGCGGCGGCAAGCCGTTCGCGCGCGGCATCGACTTCGCCGGCGACATGGACGCGCAGCGCCTGCAACGCTGGTGGTACGAACTCGTGCAGGCGGCGCCGAACGCGAGCGCGCTGCCGCCGCTGCCCGGCAGCGCGCAGATCGAGACGATCGAACTCGACGGCGTGCGCCTCGACGGCATTCGCGTCGAATCCGGACCGGCCCAATGAGCGCAGCGGCGGTCCCGAACACGCATTTCGCGCCGGCGCTGCTGGACTGGTACGACCGGCACGGCCGCAAGCAGTTGCCGTGGCAGACGCCGCGCACGCCGTATCGCGTCTGGCTCTCGGAAATCATGCTGCAGCAGACACAGGTCGCGACCGTCATCGGTTACTTCCGGCGTTTCGTCGACACGCTGCCCGACCTCCCGGCGCTCGCCGCGGCGCCGGTCGATCAGGTGCTCGGACTCTGGTCGGGACTCGGCTACTACAGTCGCGCGCGCAATCTGCACAAGGCCGCGAAGCTCTGCGTCGAGCGTCACGGAGGCGAGCTGCCGCACGACTTCGACGCGCTCGCCGCACTACCCGGCATCGGCCGTTCCACCGCGGGCGCGATACTCGCGCAGGCCTTCGGGCAGCGCCGCGCGATTCTCGACGGCAACGTCAAGCGCGTGCTGAGCCGCTATCACGGCGTCGACGGCTGGCCCGGCGCGACGGCGACCGCGCGCACGCTGTGGCAGCACGCCGAGGACAACACGCCCGACGCGCGCGTGGCGGACTACACGCAGGCCATCATGGATCTCGGCGCGACGCTCTGCGTGCGCAGCAGGCCGCGTTGCGGCGTGTGTCCCGTATCCGGCGGCTGCATTGCGCTGCGCGAACGGCGCACGGCCGAACTGCCGGCGCGGAAGCCCGCGAAGACGAGTCCCACGCGCGCGACCTGCATGCTGATCCTGCGCGACGACGCCGGCCGCGTCCTGCTGCAGCGGCGCCCGAGTACCGGCGTCTGGGCGGAACTCTGGAGCCTGCCCGAAGCGAGCGATGTCGACGCCGCGGAGCACACGGCGCGCCGAGCCGGCGCGCGCATCGACCACGCGCGCACACTTGACAGTTTCGTACACGTGTTCAGCCACTATCGGCTCGCGGTCACGCCGCTGCTCGCGCGCGCCGTGCCGCTGCCGCGCGCGGCCGACGGCGACGGCCTGCGCTGGTATACAGCCGACGAATACACACAGCTCGGCCTGCCCGCGCCGGTCCGCCGGCTGCTGCAGTCCCTGCCCGACTGATCATCGACGCACCACCGGAGATTCCATGAGCCGCACCGTTCACTGCATCAAGCTCGGCCGCGAAGCCGAAGGGCTCGCGTTCGCTCCCTGGCCCGGCGAACTCGGCAAGCGCCTGTTCGACTCGGTGTCGAAGGAAGCGTGGGGCCAATGGCTCGCGCACCAGACCATGCTGATCAACGAAAACCGGCTGTCGCCGCTCGACCCGAAGCATCGGGCCTTCCTGCAGGCCGAGGTCGAGAAGTACTTCTTCGGCGAAGGGTCGGCCAAGCCGGCGGGGTATGTGGAGCCTGAGGGCTGAGAAGCCGGGAATCGTAAGGGCGCGTCTCGGCACGCCGCCTCGCCGACGCGCTATTTATACGTTTCTGCAATTTCCCCGATTCGACGCACATGCCGGCGACCTGCCGCCACGCTGCCGAACAGGCCGCGCTTCACGCCGGCCAATACCTTCAATGTTTCGCCGCGCAGCACGGGCAGTTTCGCGAACCGGCCGAAACCGATATCGCGCAGCCGGCCGGCCCAGTCGAGTTCCGACTGGAACAGCGGCGTCAGCCAGCGGCTCACGAACTGATAGATCGCGACGTGGCTGCGGCGCTCGCGGTCGTAGCGCCGCAGCGCCGCCGGGACGCCGGCGCATTCCTCCACGGCCTGCGCGAGCGCCGCGGCATCGAGCAGCGCCATGTTCGCGCCCTGCCCGAGTTGCGGGCTCATCGCGTGCGCCGCGTCGCCGAGCCAGGCGACGCGGCCGTCGTGGAAGCGGCGCAGGATCGCATCGCGGTACTGCGCCGGCATGAGCTGGCGCACGTCGGTCACGCTGTCGAGCAGCGGCGCGACGTCCGGCCAGAAACTGACGACGTCCGCACGCCAGGCGTCGACGCCGCGCGCGAGCGCGGCATCGAGTTCGCGTACGGGCAGGCTCCAGAAAAATCCGATCTTGCGTTCCGCAGCACTTTCACGCGGCAGTACGCCGACCGGCACGAGACCTGCCATGCGCCGAGGACCGTCATAGCGCTGCAGCAGCTGCGCCTGGAAGCGTCGCTGCGGATCGGCGCACAAAGTCCACAATGCGCCCCAGGCATACGGCCGGTCGCGGCGCGTCAGCGCGGCGGGACGCAGTGCGCTGGCCGCACCGCCGCAGACGAGCACCAGATCGTAAGGCCCATGGCGACGCCCGGCGTCGTCGCGCAGTTCGCCGCGCTGCGCGTCGATGTCGACGATGGCCGTGCCGGCATGGAGATGCCGCTCGACCGACGCGTCGCGCAGCAGTTCGAACAATGCGCCGCGCTGTATGCCCAGCCCGCATCCGAGGCCCAGGTGCGCGTAGTCCATGTCGATGACGCGGCGCCCCGAGACGGTGTCGCCGCACAGACGCTGCACCGGCTCGCCGCAGGCGAGCGCCGCATTGCGCAGACCGAGTTCGTCGAGCACGGCAAGACCGGTCGGCTGCAGCAACAGCCCCGCACCGACGGGTCGCGGCCGCGGCGCGCGTTCGAACAGATCGAGCCGGTGCCCCGGCCGCTGCAGCAGCCTCGCGGCCGCCTGCCCCGCCGTGCCGTATCCGACGATCGCTATGTCCACGCGCCGCACGCCTCCGTTTCCTGCGAGCGAGGCTAGCAAACGCTCCTGCGACCGACGGTCGCGGCGACGAAACGCCGCAGGTCATTTGGTTTCGCGTTTTTCCTTGCGCGCGGCACGTACAGCCTTGTCGTCGACCGGCTGGATCGACGCGATGTTGCAGCGATCACCGCCGGCGACCACGTGATCGAATTTCGCGCTGACGCGATGATTGGTGGAACTCAGCCCTACGGCCTTGGCCCAGGGCAGATCGGTGCACGGCGGCAGCACCTTGATGAGCCAGGCCTTGTTGACGCCGGTCCAGACCACGACGGCTTCGTTGCCGAGCGCTTCGTAGCTCTGCAGACGCCAGAACGGCATGTCCTTGACGGGTTCGCCGGCGAAGCGCTCGTACTCGGCGAGGCGTTCGCGCTCGCTGTCGGTCATGGCCTGCGCCGGCAGGACGGCGGCGAGTGCGAGCAGCGCCGCCGCGACGGTCGGAATTCGGTTCGACATGGGAAATCTCCGGTGAGGGTTTCGTCTCCGAGATGGGGACGAGCCCAGGGCGCTCCAGGGTCGCAGGAGCTTCGCAGATTCCGATGACGCGCGTTCAGCCCGCCGCCGTCCGTGGCAGCGTAAGCCGGATTCAGCCGCGGACCACGCCGAACGCGTCCTCGACCTGCTCGCGCTCGAAGTCGGACAGCTTGTCCGCGACGCGCAGCGCGCGTTCGCGCACCGACGCGTCGTCGCGCATGCGCCGCGCGACTTCGACCAGCACTTCGCGGCATTCGAAGTCCGAACCGATGCCGGAAGCCGCATCGAGCACGGCCAGCGCACCCTCGCGGCCGAGCGAGCCGGCGCGCAGCAGCGCGACCAGCGCTTCGCGACGCTCGAAGTCCGAGCCGAGCCGCTTGGCTGCCTGCGTATAGCGCGCCGCGACCGCGTTCGCGTCGTCGGCCTTTTCGGCGATGCCGCTCAGCAGTTCGCGCAGTTCGAAATCCGAGCCGATGCCGTCGCCGGCGTCGATGATCTCGAGCAGCGCCGCATCACCGCGCGCGACGCGCAGCATCTTCTCGAGGCTGCGGCGGCGTTCGTAGTCCGAGCCGATCGCCGCGGCCGCGGCGAGCCAGGCGCCGCGCAGCTCATCGTCACCGGCGACGCGCATCGCGCTGTCGGCGAGCAGCTCGGCGCGTTCGTAGTCCGAGCCGATATCGGCCACGGCGGCGATGACCGCACGCAGCTGCGGCTTGCCGAGCTGCTGGCTCGCGAGCGCGGCGGCCAGCGCCTGGCGCTTCTCGTAGTCCGAACCGATCTTCCCGATCTGCCGCAGCGCGCGATCGAGTTCGCCGTCGGTGAGCTTGCGCGTACGCAGCAGTTCGCCGAGATAGCGGCCCCGCGCGTAGTCCGAGATGATCAACTCGACTTCGGCGAGCACGGCATCGTTGCCGCCGCGCGCGACGAGACGCGCGACGCGGCCTTCGACGTCGATCGCGGCTTCGCGCAGCAGCTGCGGCACGATGCGCGCGATCCACGCAGTCGCGTCGGCGTCGAGCGGCTGCTCCTTGCCGTTGAACCAGTAGCGCGCGGTAATCGCCGTACCGGAGCCGCGGTATTCGACCTTGCGCGTCTCGCCGCGGACCGATTCCTCCCACGACACCTGCGCACCGTCTCCGAGCGAGGCAATGCCGTTGTCGTCGCCGTTGAACACGACCTTGCCGCGGGAACGGTAGCTCAGCTTGCGGCCGGTCTCGCCGATCGTGATGTCGAGATTGTCGTTTTCGCTGTGGATCGAGGTGCACGTTCCGAACAGCACGCGGCATCCGCGCGAAGGCGCCGCCGGAGCGGCCGGCGCAGCGGG
>NZ_DATIGT010000099.1:0-8002 GCF_035481375.1 Tahibacter sp. | reverse complement strand
CTCGATCGCCGCGAGCGGCGACTCGATCGCGTCGAGCAGCCGCGAGCCGTCATCGGTCAGCGTGACGCCACGCGGCCCGCGCACGAACAGGGTCTGCTGCAGGCGCTGCTCGAGTGCGCGGATCTGGTGGCTCAGCGCGCTGACGGTGAGGTTCAGCTGCAGCGCCGCGCGCGACAGGTTGCGCTGCTGCGCGGCCAGCACGAACGCCTGCAGCGCTGCCAGCGGAGGTCGGGCCATGTTGAATTTCCTTCAAGTCTGGCTTGCAAAGATGTCGCTTTTTTCCCGGGTTTCGCGTCGCTACGCTGTCGCAACCTTCAAGCGGCGTCAACTCCGCCGCGCCCACCACGGAGCGACCCCATGGCCTCGATCTGGAAAGACCTGCTGTTCATGCACGGGCATTTCACGCGCCCGGAAGACGTGCTCGACGACGCATTCGCCCAAGCGGCACAGGGCGCGGCGCAGCGCGATGCGCGGCACGAAGCGTCGACGAATGCCGACGATCTGTCCTGCGGCGGTTGCGGCGTCGCCGCCTGAAGTCCGCCGCGGCGCATGGACGCGCCGCGTTTCAGAGGAACGGCTGGCCGAGCAGTGCGGCCGGCGTCAGGCACGCGGTCGCCGGATAGGGCGGTACGTCGATGCGTTCTCCGGCGGCGATGCGCTGCTGCAAAGCGAGCCACCAGCGCACGTCGAAGATCTCGCCGTGGCGGTCGAGCAGCGCCGCGCGCAAGTCGTCGGTCAGGCCGAGAAATCGCGGAAACTGCTGCGGAAACACGTCGTGCGGGCCGACGTACCACGCGTCGCTGCCACTGGCGCCGTCGCCTTCATCATCGGGCAGCGCGCGGAAGCGACATTCCTCGACGAGGCAAAGCTCGTCGTAGTCGTAGAAGATCGCGCGGCCGTTGCGCGTGATGCCGAAATTCTTCAGCAGCAGGTCGCCCGCGAATACGTTGCTGCGCGCGAGATCGCGAATCGCCTGGCCGTAGTCAAGGATCGCGCGCCGCGCGGCCTCCGCGTCGACTTCGCGCAGATACAGGTTCAACGGCCGCAGGCGGCGCTCGATATAGCAATGCGCGACGACGAGATCGGTGCCGTCCACGTAGGCGCTTTCGCGGCACTCGCCGAGGATTTCCTCCAGCAGCGCCGGCGCGAAGCGCCGCTGCGGAAACCGCAGGAAGCGGAACTCCTGCGCGTCGACGAGACGGCCGGCGCGGTCGCGATGGAACACGAGGCGGTACTTCGCCATGACCTCTTCGCGCACGCTTTCCTTCGGAAACGCGAAACGGTCGCGGATCAGCTTGAACACGAGCGGATACGACGGCAGCGTGAACACGAGCATGACCATGCCGCGCTCGCCCTCGGCGTGCACGAAGGTTTCGTCGGGATCGCGCTGCAGATGCCGGAAGAAGTGCCGATAGCGTTCGGTCTTGCCCTGCTTGGCGCGACCGAGCACGGTATAGAGCTCGTCGATGGGCTTGGACGGCAGCAGGGTACGCAGGAATACGACGGCATCGCCGACCGTCGCGAGATCCGCATGGAAATAGCTGCGCGTGTAACCGAACACCTGCGCGACATGCTCGCGTTCGGTCAGCACCGCGTCGGCACGGATGCCGCCGGGTTCATGCACGAGCGCGATCACGAGCGGCGCGATGCGGTCGACACCGAACACGCGGCCGACGAGATAGGCGCGACGCTCGCGATAGAACACGGTCTGCAGCAGTTCGATCGCGCGGACCGGATCGCTGCCCCAGCTTTCGAGCCGGCGCGACACCGCTTCGGCGATGCGGATCGCGCAGAGCCCCGCGTGCGCATAGGCCGCCGCGAACGGATAGTCGTCGAGTATCGCCTGGCAGACGCGCGGCAGGTTGCTCCAGACCGCGTAGCTGTGCCGCGCGACCGGATGCGTGATGCGGTCGGTCGGTTCGATGTCGAGCGCGACGAATTCGATGTCGGCGTCGACGCCGCGGGTTTTGAAAAAACGCCGCGTCTGCGTGTTGAACCAGGTCTTGTACATCTCCTGGTCCACGAGGTTCGCGACGATCGCGGCGTAGTGCGTGCGGATCCCGCCCCACAGCGAGCGATGGCGCAAGGTGTTGCCGAGATGGCCTTCGAGCAGTGCCGCCATGCGCGCGGCGCAGGCGTCATAGAGCTCGATGCGCTCGACTGCATCCCCGTCGGCACCGCCCCAGTCGCGCGTCTCGAAGCGCCGTTGCGCGCGCTGCGTGATCGCGCGGAACTGGGCGTGGTAATCGACGAAACCCGCATGGATCAGGGTGGCGGCTTCGGCGGCGAGGAGCGGTTCGCTCATGGGCGCAAAGTCTGATGAGAGTGGCATGAGTATCACCGTACGCGCGAAGCCGGCAAAGCCGAGTGGCACCGTACGGCACGGAACCACGCACGACTAGCGTTTTCTTGCAGGAACGCAGAGGCGATGGCGCTAGGATCGGCACGTGACTTCAGGGGAAGTGCATGTCGCGTTCACACGTAGCTGCTCATGTGCTCGTTGCCGCTACGGCCGCACTGAGTGCCGCCGCTGTGCACGCGCAGGTGGGGACGCCGCAATGGAGCGTCTCGTTCGAAGATATGGAGGGACAAAGTTCCTTCATTACCGACCTTCGCGCCGGCAACGACGGCGTCACTGTCGGGCTGTTGCGCAGCTCGGCCCGATTGACGGATGGCGGAGCCCGGCAATGGCATATCACGGCCGAACCGGTCTGCACGGTCGACCAGACCTTGCACCGGATCAGTGCGGTCGAATCCTTGCCCGATAACGAATCCTGGGTACTGCGCAGTTGTTACTCGTCCAACGGCGCCGATGCGCGACACGTGCTTACACGCATCGACGACGACGGCGCCAGCGCGATTCAGGCCGATCTCCATGCTTCCGGCGCACTCTGGCAATACACGCGGCTGTTTGCGCGTCCGGACGGCGTGCTCGCCCTCGTGCCGCATCCGAATGGCGTGCGCTGGCTACGCATGGATAGCAATGGCAACGTGATCGACGATGCATTCACCGAACTTGCGCGGACCCATCAACGCGTGACCTTCCCCTACGTGAGGATGTGGCCGAACGGCAGTGCGTCGATTGCGGTGTGGCAGGGCCCCAATGGCTGCAACGCCGACCCGCCGACTGTATGCCCACGACCGGCCACGACGTTGCTGCGCCTGAGCGCCGACGGCACGGAGCGGTGGCGAGTCGAAGCCGGCGAGTTTTACGGCTTCGTGGGATTCGACGACGACGGCAGTAGCCTGATCGCACGGTCGACGTACGGTACCGAGCTGCGCCTGCGACAGGTCAGTGCGACCGGAGTTGCGGGACCGACCTTCATCGCGGCAGATGGCGAACGCATGCATCTCACCGGTGAAGCGGGTCCCGTGCGCGGGCGCTATCTCGCCGTATCAGAAACCGAACAGTTGCTGATCGGTCGCGACGGCCGCGTGCTCGCGCGCCGGCCGGATGGGAGCACGGCCGGCGGAAAGGCCTATGCGTCGGGCACGCATGGCTTCATCACCGGCGCGTGGCTCAGCGACGGCGCGCTCGTGTCCGCGGACGATCTGTCGGTGCTTGCCTACTTCGATCTCGATGGCGTCGACAACACGAGCTGGGATATTTCCG
The DNA here is from genome assembly GCF_035481375.1 of Tahibacter sp. Taxonomy (GTDB): domain Bacteria; phylum Pseudomonadota; class Gammaproteobacteria; order Xanthomonadales; family Rhodanobacteraceae; genus Tahibacter. The sequence continues at coordinate 4,389 of NZ_DATIGT010000099.1, read as the reverse complement.
GTGACCTGTACTGGCGTCTGCTCGACGATGGCACGGTCTACACGAATGTCCGGCGCACGAGCGATGTCACGCCACCACCGCAGCGCGCCCGCACTTCGCGCTTCGCGGTGCCCGGAACGCCGGCAGCGGATCTCGTGTTCGTCGACCGTTTCGACTAGGCGACGATGGAAAATGGGAACTTGTGCGCATCGGAGTGAACCGGTGCAGGAGACGCCCCTCCAGAATCGCAGCCTCCTACCCGCCGATGACGCAATCGACCTCATGACCATCGACCGCGCCGAAGACGTTTCGACCATCCGCCGCGGCGACCTGTTCTGGCTGACGCCCGACGATTCGCGCGGCCCTGCACCGGACTACGCGCATCCGCACGTCGTCGTGCAGGACGACGTTTTCAACCGCTCGCGCATCACGACCGTCGTCGTCTGCGCGCTCACGACGAACCTCGGCCGCGCGAGCGAACCGGGCAACGTGCTGCTGGATATCGGAGAAGGCGACCTGCCGCGACAGAGCGTGGTCGTCGTGTCGCAGATCGAGTCGGTCGACCGGTCGCGCCTGCGCGAGCGCATCGGCGCGCTGTCGCAAAAGCGCGTGGAGCAGATACTCGCGGGATTGCGCTTTCAGCAGCGGGCGTTCTTTCGGGAATAGCGAGGCGGAAATGCCGCCTCGCGCGAACACGCAGATAACGAAGCTTACAGCGCCTTGATCAACTCATCCGCGAACTCGGAGCACTTGATCTCCTTCGCACCGTCCATGAGGCGGGCGAAGTCGTAGGTCACGGTCTTGTTGCCGATGGCCTTGTCCATCGCGGCGATGATGGCGTCGGCGGCTTCGGTCCAGCCCATGTAGCGCAGCATCATTTCGCCGGACAGGATGACCGAGCCCGGGTTGACCTTGTCGAGGCCGGCGTACTTCGGCGCGGTGCCATGGGTGGCTTCGAACACGGCATGGCCGGTCATGTAGTTGATGTTGCCGCCCGGCGCGATGCCGATGCCGCCGACCTGCGCAGCGAGTGCGTCGGACAGGTAGTCGCCGTTGAGGTTCAGCGTCGCGATCACGTCGAATTCGTCGGGGCGCGTCAGCACCTGCTGCAGCGTGATGTCGGCGATCGCGTCCTTGATGAGGATCTTGCCCTTGGCGAGTTCGGCCTTCTGTTCGGCGTTGGCGTCGGCTTCACCCTTCGCCGCCTTGGTGCGTTCCCACTGTTCCCAGGTATAGACCTGGTCGCCGAATTCGCGCTCGGCCAGGGCGTAGCCCCAGTTGCGGAACGCGCCTTCGGTGAACTTCATGATGTTGCCCTTGTGCACGAGCGTCACCGAACGGCGCTTGTTGGCGATCGCATATTCGATCGCGGCGCGGATCAGGCGCTCGGAGCCGTCCTGCGACACCGGCTTGATGCCGATGCCCGAGGTTTCCGGGAAGCGGATCTTGCCGAATTCCTTGGGGAAGTTTTCCTTGAGCAGCGCGAGGAACTTCGCGTTCGCGTCGCTGCCCTGTTCGAATTCGATGCCGGCGTAGATGTCCTCGCAGTTCTCGCGGAAGATCACCATGTCCACTTTGTCCGGCGTCTTGACCGGCGAGGGCACGCCCTTGAACCAGCGCACCGGGCGCAGGCAGACGTAGAGATCGAGCATCTGGCGCAGCGCGACGTTGAGCGAGCGGATGCCGCCGCCGACCGGCGTCGTCAGCGGACCCTTGATCGAGACGAGGTAGTCACGGCAGGCCTGGACCGTGGAATCCGGCAGCCAGCTGCCGAACTGATTGTTGGATTTTTCGCCCGCGAAGATTTCGAGCCAGTGGATCTGGCGCTCGCCGCCGTAGGCCTTCTTCACTGCCGCATCGAACACGCGCACCGAGGCGCGCCAGATGTCGGCGCCGGTGCCGTCGCCTTCGATGAACGGGATGATCGGGTTGTTGGGAACCTTGAGAATGCCGTTGTCGATCGTGATCTTGGCGCCGCCGGCGGGGGCGGTGATGGTGGGCTCGGCCATGAAAATCTCCGGTGGGAAGGAAGGCAGGCGGCTGCCGGGAGGTTTAGCCGGCTATTGTCGCGGTTGGGCCGGGGCGCGTCCATGTCGACCATGGCCGTGCGCGCCGTGACGCGATTCCTGCGCGTTCGCCGCCGCGGCGGCCGACGCGCAATTTCTTGAACCCCGCTGCGCATCGCCGCGCCTAGACTCCGGCGCCACACGCAGTCCGGCCGCGGCGAGGCATCGCGCCGGCCCGTGGCAGCCGCGGCCGGCACGGCGCGCAAGCCGCGACCGGGCTGCGTTCTTTCGCCACCGTCCGGGGAGGACTCATGAAATCGATCGCGCTCGCTGCCGCGTTGTGCCTCACGACCGTCGCTCATGCCGAAGCACCGGCGCCCGCGAAGAAGCCGCTGGCCTGCACGGCGCCCGAGTTCCATCAGTTCGATTTCTGGGTCGGCGACTGGGACGTGACGAATCCGCAGGGCAAGCCGGCCGGGCGCAATCGCATCGAGGCCGTGCTCGACGGCTGCGCGATCAGCGAGAACTGGAGCGGCGCGAGCGGCACGACGGGCAAGAGTTACAGCGCCTGGGATGCGGCCAACAAGCGCTGGACCCAGCACTGGGTCGACACGGACGGACTCGTGCTGTTCCTCAGCGGCGCTTTCGCCGACGGCGCAATGCGCATGAGCGGCGAACTCGTCGATCCGGCCAGCGGCAAGCGCTCGCCGCAGCGCGTCAGCTGGACATCGAACGCCGACGGCACGGTGCGCCAGCTCTGGGAGAGTTCGGACGACGGCGGCAGGAGCTGGACCGCGGTGTTCGACGGTCTCTACCGGCGCGCGAAATAGAGCATGTAGGTGGGGTTGAGCCGCAGGCGAAGCCCCACTCACGCGTCGCTTTTCCAGCTTTCCGGCGTCAGCGGCGCGAGCCCGTAGGCCGCTCGCGCGCGATCGCATTGCGGGCTCGGCGCACCGAATTCCCAGGCTGCGACGAGATCGCGGCACGGCGACGGCCGGCGTTCGTAGTGGCGGCAGCTCACGCGCCCGCCGACCGTGCCGTCGAGGTTGATGCAGTGCGGCGCGCGGCTGTCGGTGCCGCGCATGCTCACGCGGTGCGCGTCGAGCGGCTCGGTCAGTTCGACCGGCATGCCGGCCGGATCGAAGTCGGTCGTCTCCGACCAGTGGAAGGCGACGCGGAAGCGGGCGCAGCAGGCGCCACAGTGCTGGCACGGATGAGACATGAGCGATGCGATGCGAGGACGCGCGCAGTCTACTGCGGCGCGCCCGTTGCCGCGTCGCGCGGTCGCGGCTACCGTGCCGCCGTCGACCCGACACGGAGACCTCATGGCCGAGTTGCAGCTGCGCCGCGGCATCAAGTTCGCCGCCGGCGTGTTCCTTATTTCCGCCGGCATGCAGGCGATGGCGCACTATCAGTTCTACGTCGCGGACACGTTCATGGACGAGCGCCGCCGCGCCGTGATCGAGGCGATGCGCAGCTACGTCCTCGTGCCGCGCTTCGGCACGTCGCTGTGGACCCTGCACTGCATGTTCAGCGCGAGCTTCGCGGTGCTCCTGATCCTCGCGGGCACGGCCTACTGGTGGATGGCCAAGGACATGCCGGCGCCGAAGCTGCGGCCGCTCGCGACGGCCAGCGCCTGGCTCTGCTTCGCCGCCACACTGCTGATCGCGCTGGCCTATCCGGTGCTGCACACGGTGATCATCCTGCTGCTCGCCGCGCTCGGTTTCAGCTACGCATCCTGGGGCGGCCGCGGCATGGCGCGCGGTACGCGCTAGCCGCGATCGGTACGCAGCGCCCGCGCTTCGCGCGGATCGCCGGCCGCCTTCGTCGCGACGACGAGACTGAGTCCGGCGATGCCCGCGATCACGACGACCGCGCCGGCCGCCGCGATGCCGGTCGGCCACGCTTCGTGCAGAAAAGCCACGCCGAGCGCTGTCGCGAACAGGATTTCCGCGGCCTGCATCGCCTCGACCGCGCCGAGCGCGGTCGCGTCGTTGCGCACGAGGCCGGTTGCGTGGAAGAACAGGATCGTCGCGATCGTGCCGGCGAACAGCGCGACGCCGCCGGCGAGCATCACCTGCGACGCGGCCGGCCAGCCGGAATTCCAGCCGGCGTATGCGGCCACGATCAGCCAGAACGGCTGGCTCGCGAGCGTCATGCCGAACACGCGCTGCGTCGCGTTGAGGCTTTCGCCGCTGCGCTCCAGGTGCAGCAGGATCTGCCGGTTGCCGAGCGGGTACAGCACGGCCGCGACACAGACGCTCGCGAGCGCGGCCCAGGCATTCGCATCGAGATGACCGTCGAAATGGCCGTATTGCAGCATCAGCACGCCGGCGACGATCACGAGGCCGAGGCCCAGCGCGCGCCGCGGCAGTCGCGCGCGCGAATCGCGATAGATCAGCGG
>NZ_DATIGT010000098.1:0-18756 GCF_035481375.1 Tahibacter sp. | reverse complement strand
GGCTTGGGCCGCGTCGCCATCGGCGCCGCGGGCGGAACCGGCGCGGGGCGCGGCGCGGCGGGCTTCGCCGCGGACGATGGCGGTGGAATCGTATACGATGCGGCAGATGGCGCCGAGGCAGGGGTAACCGGTGTCGGCGATGCGGCGACCGGCGCAGCAGACACAGCGGTCTCGATCGGAGCAAACGTGTCGACCGGAGCAATCGGTGCAACGGCACGCGCCGGTGCGGGCGCAGAAGCGGGCAGCGTCGCGGGCCGCAGGCCCAGCACATAGCGGCCGACGAGCAGCTGATCCGACGGGCTCATCGTGCAGCTGCGGCCTGGTGCGAGTTCGTTGCCGTTGATGAAGAGCGAGCTGCTGCTGCTCAGGTTGCTGATGTCGACGGTGCCGGCCGGGCCCATGCTCAGGCGTGCCTGATGGCGCGAGATCAGACGTTCCGGATCGTTCAACGGCAGGTCGTTGTCGCTGCCGCGGCCAAGGCTGACGGGCGCATCCAGCGCACGGCTCAGCGGCGCGGCCAATACCTGGCCGTTATAGGACAGCACCACGAGTTCCAGCCTGACCGACATTCACGCTCCCTCGTGCGCGTCCGATGCGTTTCGGAACCTGCGGCGCTTACCGGTCGCGCTGCGTCGCTGCGGAACCGACCCGTGCGCACACAGGCCAAGCCCTGAAAATTTTGAAGCTATCAAAACCCTTCCCCCTTCGCAAACGCATCACGCCGCCGCCGCTGCCCGCATGCATCGCGTATCGGCGGCACGCGTCTCGCGCGTCGAGACCGCGCTGCGATGTCATGGCGACGTAGTGCGCAAAGGCTACGCTCGAACCGGGAACTCCGACACGGAAACACCGAGCACGACCGCGCGATAACGGTTCGCCGCTACGCTGCGCGTAATTGCGCCCGTTGCCGACAACGGCTACATCACAAATTGTTGACGCAGTATTACGGCGCGCGGGAGAGGAAATATGAAACCGGGTCACAAAGGCCAAACCTGCTCTTTGCACTGCGCTTTCTTTTCGCCTAAATTGCATACGACGCCCTCCCTCTCCGATTCGCAGGCATGGACGCAACTGTAAACGCGCGCGTCACTCCGATCATTTCCGGCAAAGGTCCACACTCCGACCTTGCGCCGGGGAACGCGCTCGTGGCAGGCATGCGGCTGCGCGAGTTCGAAATCGTCGAGACGCTCGGCGAAGGCGGGTTCAGCATTGTGTATGGCGCGCGCGACCTGCAGCTCATGCGCGACGTCGCAATCAAGGAATACATTCCCATCTCGCTCGCGGGCCGTGTCGCATCGACGACGGTCCGCATCCGTTCCGAGCACAATCGCGAGACGTTCGAGGCCGGTCTCAACGGCTTCATCAACGAAGCGCGCCTGCTCGCCCAGTTCAAGCACCCCGGCCTCGTCGAAGTGCTGCAGTTCTGGGAAGAAAACGGCACGGCCTACATGGTCATGCCGCGCTATACCGGCAAGACGCTGCGGTCCGTACTCAAGGACATGGGCGGCAAGGGCGACGAGCCCTGGCTGCGCGGCATCGTCGCTCCGGTGCTCGATGTGCTCGACCTGCTGCACTCGCGCAACGTGTTCCATCGCGACATCGCGCCGGACAACATCCTGATCAAGAACGACGGCACGCCGGTGCTGCTCGATCTGGGCTCGGCACGCGAAGTCGTGACCGGTCTGCAGAAAGCGATCACCGTCGTCGTCAAGCCGGGCTACGCGCCGATCGAACAGTATTCGAGCGACTTCGCGCTGCCGCAGGGACCGTGGACCGACGTCTACGCCGTCGGCGCGCTGCTTCACTTTGCGATCGTCGGCTGTCCGCCGCCGGCGTCGATCTCGCGCATCATGAAGGATTCATTGCAGCCGCTGGCCGACGCCGGCCTCAGCGGTTATTCGCGCGAGTTCCTCACGGCGATCGACCGCGCGCTCGCGCTGCAGCCGACCGACCGTCCGCAGTCGATCGCCGAACTGCGCGCGCTGCTGCGCGTGACCGAGAACGACAAGACCATCATCAATCTCGCGCCGCCGCCGCAGATTCCGTCCGCGATCCTCGCGGCCGCGCCGGCCACGGCCGACGCACCCGAGATCGTCGAGCCGGTCGCGGTCGACATCGACCTTCCGGGCGGCGGCGAAGACGAACGCACCGTCATCGTGTCGGCGCAGGAAGTCGCCGCGCTCGTGCAGCAGCTCGCCGGCGCGAAAGCCGCCGCGGCGGCCGCGGCCGCTGCCGAACGGGCAACGCCCGTGGCGCAGACCGTCGCGGAACCACCGCCCGTCGTCGACGTCGTGCCGATCGCACCGCTCGTCGCTGCGGCCCATGCGGCCGCCGTCGAAGCCGAAGCCTCGCCGGCAGAGTCCGCTGCCGTCGACATGGCTCCGCCCGAGCCCGAAACGCCGTTCGCCGCTGTGGAACAGTCTGCACCGGCCAGCATCGTCGACATTTCCACTCGTGTACCGCTCGTCGCCAACGTCGCGCCGCCGCTGGCCGACATCGCCGAACCCGCGCCGCTGATGGCCGAGCCCGTCGTCGTGCCGGAGCCCGCTTTTGTGCCGGAGCCCGTGGTTGCGATGGCCGAAACCGGTGCGGAACCGCCGCCCGCGCCCGTCATCGAAGCCAGGGCCGCCGCCGCACCGCCGCTGTCGGCATTCGAGTTGACGCTCGAACCGATGGACAAGCCCGAGCCCGTCGTCGAGCGCGAACCCATCGTCGTCTCCGAATCCCGTCTCGAGCCGATATCGCTGCCGCCGGTGCGCGCCGCGACTCCGCCGCCGCCGTCGGCTTCGCCCGACAACGAGGCGACCGCGGTCATGCCCGCGCCGCGTCCGCTCGTCGATGTCGCGAAGACGAAGCCGGTCGCGCCGCCCAGGCCGGCCGCCGCCGCAAGCGACGCGACGGTCGTCATGCCGGCGCCCGATGCGCTCGCGCTCGCACGCAGCGTGGCCGCCTCGGCACCAGCGCCGGTCGCGGCCAACGCGAACGAGCCGACCGTGATCCTGCCGTCGCCGGTCGCACTTGCGAAACCGGCACCGTCGGCACTCGAGCTCGATCCTCTTGCGATGCCGTCCAAGCACGTGAAGCCCGAAAGCAACAGTTTTCCCGAAATGGAAGATTTGCTGTCGGGACGTCTCGCGACCGAATCGCGTCCCGTCGCCGTTCCGGCCGCGCCGCCGGCACGCGTCGACGCACCGAACAGCAACAAGCCCGCCGTTGTCGTCGCAGCCCCGCCGCCGTCGCGGCCGTGGCTGCTGCCGGCCATCGGCGGCAGCGTGCTCGTCGTCGCCGCGACGCTGCTGACCTGGTATCTGACGTCGAGCCCGGAAACCGTCGCGCCGCCGCCGATCGTCGCGGAAACGCCGGCGACGCCGGCCGCGTCCGGCGAAACCACCGCGCCTGCGGCGACGGCCGCCAGCGAGACGCCGCCGGCCGCCGCCATCGATCCGAATGCGCCGGCCGCGGTCGACCCGAATGCGCCGCTCGCGGCCGCGGATCCGAACGCCGCGACGCCCGCACCAGTCGATCCGAACGCCGCAGCGCCGGCCGCGGTCGATCCGACTGTCGCGGCTGCCGCGCCGGTCGATCCGAATCAGGTGCTCGCGCCGCTCGCGGCGCCGAGCGAAACGACGTCGGCCAGCTTCGAAGGCCCGGGCCAGACCCTGCCGCCCGCAGTACCGCCGCCGCCGGCCGATCCGGTCGCGCAGGCGCCCGCCACACCGGCCTCATCGGCAGCGAGCACGCCCGCGCCGGTCAGTGCCGACGCCGTAAAGACCGTCGACCTGACGGCCTCGACCGCGCCGCGCAGCGAGGAAACGAGCCGTCCGCGAGAATCCGCAACCCGCGCGAAGCGCGATGCGAATAAAGTGGCGTTGGCCAAAACCGGAAATGTGAAACTCAGCATTCAGCCCTGGGGCGAGGTGTGGATCAACGGAAGCCTCAAGGGCGTCAGCCCGCCGATGCGCTTCCTGCAGCTCGAGCCGGGTACCTACAACGTGGAACTGCGCAATCCGGGCCTGCAGTCGATGCGCCGGCAGCTCGTCGTGACGGCCGGTCAACCGGCCGCGATCGAACACCGTTTCCAGCAGGCTGCCGGAGGCGGTGCCGCCGGGCAATAACGACGCCGGTCCGCCGGTCGCGCGAAAGGCGCGAAAGAAACAGGACGTCGGGGGGCGCCTGTCGAACCAGATCCAGCCGGCGGTTTCCGCCGGTGCGCCGTCGGTTTTGCGCCGACGGCGTTCGCGTCACTGCGGCACGGCCGCATGGCGCGGCCGTCCGAAGCGTCCCGGGGCGCTTCGGGCCGAACGATCACGGAACTGAGATGAACAGGGGAGCGTCACTTGCTTAATACGGAATTCAAGGCCCAATCCCGTCGCGCCGCCAAGCTCGCGCTGGCGTTCGCTTTTGCTGCCTGTCTCGGCGCCTGCGCCGCCAACAAGCCCAAGCCCGCGCCCGCACCGCCGCCGGATCCGGCCGAAGTCGCTCGCCAGCAGGCCGAAGCGCGCGGCAAGGACACGCTGGCCAAGGGCGTCGGCGAATACGAAGGCGGCTCCTACGCGCAGGCCGAGGCGACGCTGCTCTCGCCCGACATCTGGGCCGCGAGCGACACGATCAAGATTTCCGCGCTGAAGCATCTGGCCTTCACCTACTGCGTGACCGAACGGCCCTCGCTGTGCCGCCAGTCGTTCGAACGAGCGCTGCAGCTCGATCCGAACTTCGACCTCACGCCGGCGGAACACAACCACCCGCTCTGGGGGCCCGAATTCAAGAATGCGAAGAATGCACAATAGCCGTTCGTGATGTCGGCGCGCGGCCCTGACCGCACGCAGACCGAAATACCAGCGCGGCCTCGGCCGCGCGCGTATCGAAACAGGGGTGACAATGAGTTTGATCGATGTCGATTCGCTGCTCGCACCGGTAGGCGCCGACGGCTCCTGCGGGGTCGAGCTCGACTACGACGGCGAGTTCCTCGCGCTCGAGCGCAGCGTCGAAGGCCAGCCCGAGCGCCAGTACGGCGACACGGTGATCCCGGCCGAAGGACCCGACTGGGCGCTCGTGCAGAGGCAGGCCGTGAGCCTGCTCGGACGCAGCAAGGACTTTCGCCTCACCGTGTTCGTCGCCCGCGCGCTCGCACGCAGACACGGGCTTCCCGGCGCCGTCGAGGGCGTCGCGCTGACGCTCGAACTCGCGCGCCGCTACTGGAACGACGCATTTCCCGCGCTGCAGGTCGACGGCGAATACGATCCGCTGCCGCGCAGCAATGCGCTGAACAGCCTCTCCGCGGCCGAGGGCCTGCTCGGCGACCTGCGCGCCATCGCGCTGCCGACGCGGCAGCTCGGCGCGCTGGAACTGTCGGTCATCGAGAAGGTCGCCGCGAATCGCGACACGTCGGGATCCGCCGCGATCGCTCGTCATCAGATAGAGCCGCTGCTGCTCGAGGAGATCGGCGCCGGCAATCCGCATCTGGCCGCGCTCATCGAACTGCGCGCGCACGTGCGCGAACTGGACGCGCTGTGCCGTGAGCAGATGGGATCGACCGAATCGCCGGATCTGCCGGAACTGCTTGCCTGGATCGATCTCGTGTTTCCGCCGCCGCTGCAACGCAAGGCCGCCGGCGGCGATGCGCCGGACGCCGGCGACGCAGGCGGCGAGACGGCCTCGGCGGAAGATTCCGGAACCGTTGCGGGCGAAGGCGGCGGCGGCGTACCGCGTCGCGCGCTGACGCGTCAGGACGCGGTCCGCATGCTCGACGCGGTCTGCGAATTCCTCGAGGCGACCGAGCCGGCGAATCCCGCGCCGCTGCTGATCCGGCGCGCGCGTGGGCTCATCGGCATGGACTTCCTGCAGATCCTGCGGGAACTCGCGCCCGACGGTCTGGCCCAGGCCGAACTCCTGGCCGGCACGAACCGGAGCTGACCATGACTTCGTTCGCGACCGGAATCCGATTCGACGCTGTACCGCCCGACCTGGCCGCCGCCGTGCAGCCGGCAGGTTCGTCCCCAGGCAGTCCGACGCCTGTCCCGCTTTGCACGAATACCGTTGGCACGTACATCGACAGATCAGTGGCGAATTCCAGGAGATTGCGCAGATGAGCGGTTCCAAATACACCCGCACCAACAAGAGCAGCGCGCAGAAGTTCATCGGCCGCAACCGGGCGCCCCGCGTGCAGATCGAATACGACGTCGAGGTCTACGGCTCCGAGAAAAAGGTGCAGATCCCGTTCGTCATGGGCGTCATGGCCGACCTCGCCGGCAAGCCCGTCGAAGACCTGCCGCCGGTGGCCGACCGCAAGTTCCTCGAGATCGACATCGACAACTTCGACGACCGCATGAAGGCGATCAAGCCGCGCGTCGCGTTCACCGTGCCGAACACGCTGACCGGCGAAGGCAACATGGCCGTCGACATCACGTTCGAGAGCATGGACGACTTCTCGCCGGGCGCGATCGCGAAGAAGGTCGATGCGCTGTCGCAGCTGCTCGATGCGCGCACGCAGCTCAACAACCTGCTGACCTACATGGACGGCAAGACCGGCGCCGAGGAACTGATCGCGAAAGTGCTCAACGATCCCACCCTGCTGAAGTCGCTGGCGGCCGCGCCGCAGGCGCCGAAGGCCGACACCGACAACAGCGCCGGCTGAGCGCACAGACCACGGGGAATCCACTCATGGCGCAGAATCAAGCTCTCCAGGAAAAACAGACTGCTTTTGCCGAAGCCGGCGATTTCGCATCGCTGCTGCAGAAGGAGTTCAAGCCCAAGACCGACGAGGCCAAGGAGGCCGTCCAGATCGCCGTGCGCACGCTCGCCGAGCAGGCGCTGTCGAACACGGTCACGATCGGGCACGACTCGTACAAGGCGATCGAGGCGATCATCGCCGAGATCGATCGCAAGATGTCCGAGCAGATCAACGCGATCATCCATCACGCCGATTTCCAGCAGCTCGAGAGCGCCTGGCGCGGTCTGCACTATCTCGTCAACAACACCGAAGTCGACGAGATGCTCAAGATCAAGTTCATGACGATCTCCAAGCGCGACCTGCATCGCACCCTGCGCCGCCACAAGGGCATAGGCTGGGATCAGAGTCCGATCTTCAAGAAGATCTATGAAGCGGAATACGACCAGCTCGGCGGCGTTCCCTACGGCTGCATCGTCGGCGACTATCACTTCGACCACTCGCCGCCGGACGTGGAACTGCTGACTGAAATGTCCAAGATCGCGGCCGCGTCGCATTGTCCCTTTATCGCGGGCGCGGCGCCGACGACCATGCAGATGGAAACCTGGCAGGAGCTCGCGAATCCACGCGACCTGACCAAGATCTTCGAGAACACCGAATACGTCGCCTGGCGCAGCCTGCGCAATTCGGAGGACTCGCGCTATCTCGGCCTGGCCATGCCGCGCTTCCTCGCCCGTCTGCCCTACGGCGCGCGCACGAATCCGATCGACGAGTTCGACTTCGAGGAGTCGACCGACGGTGCCACGCACAGCAACTACTGCTGGGCCAACTCGGCGTACGCGATGGCGGTCAACATCAACCGCTCGTTCAAGTACTACGGCTGGTGCACGTCGATCCGAGGCGTCGAGTCCGGCGGCGCGGTCGAAGGTCTGCCGACGCACACGTTCCCGTCCGACGACGGTGGCGTCGACATGAAGTGTCCGACCGAGATCGCGATCTCCGACCGCCGCGAAGCCGAGCTCGCGAAGAACGGCTTCATGCCGCTGATCCACCGCAAGAACACCGATATCGCCGCGTTCATCGGCGCCCAGTCGCTGCAGAAGCCGTCCGAATACTACGATCCGGATGCAACCGCGAACGCGAACCTCGCCGCGCGCCTGCCGTATCTGTTCGCGTGCTGCCGCTTTGCGCACTATTTGAAATGTATCGTGCGCGACAAGATCGGTTCCTTCATGGAGCGCGACGACATGCAGCGGTGGCTCAACGACTGGATCATGAACTACGTCGACGGTGATCCGGCCAATTCGTCCCAGGAGACCAAGGCGAGCAAGCCGCTGGCGGCTGCCGAGGTCCAGGTGGAAGAGGTGGAAGGCAACCCAGGTTTCTACACCTCGAAATTCTTCCTGCGCCCGCACTATCAGCTCGAAGGGCTGACGGTGTCGCTGCGCCTGGTTTCCAAGCTTCCGTCCGTCAAAGCTGGCGGGCAGTGAGGGCTGAGCGAGGCCTATACCGACGCTCGGCAGGACTGAACCGGCTCCCCCTGGTAATAGGCCGGCTCTTTTTATCCATCGAAGTTAAGGACTAAACGTATGGCAACTCTCGGAATGGGCTCAAATCTTCTCGCGTCCCCCGCGCTTTCGGTCGATACCGCACCGAAAGACTCGCAGCAGGACATGTTTGCGCAGTTCGCGGGCATCGACGGCGAATCGAAAGATTCGAAGCACTCGAACTGGGTTGATGTGCTGAGCTTTGCTTACGCGGTCAGCCAGTCGTCCTCGACGCACACGGGCGGCGGCGGCGGCGTGGGCAAGGCCAACTTCAGCGAACTCGTCATCACCCACTATGTGGACAAGGCGACGGCGAATTTCATCAAGTACTGCGCCAGCGGCAAGCCGATCGGCCAGGTCGTGCTGTCGTGCTGCAAGTCCGGTGACGGCTCGCAGGAATACATGAAGGTCACGCTGAACGACGTGCTGATCACGCACGTGCGTCCGGTCGGCGCGACGAACAGCCCGCGCGTCATCGAAGAAATCGGCATGTCCTACGCCAAGATCAAGGTCGAAGTGAAGGAACAGAACGCCGATGGCTCCATGGGTGCAGCCGTTACCGGCGCCTGGGACGTCAAGCAGAACAAGGCGGCCTAAGCAACATTGCGACGCCAGCTTCGTCACCGCCGGCGTCGATTTGTTCGTTCCCGGTGCGGAGGCGGCGCGAGCCGCTCTCCGTCACCGGCATTTTCGTCGTAAACCAGCAGGAACCGTTGCGCATGGACGCCACCTTGTCTGCCACGATGCGTCGCGATCAGTCCCTGGCCGAACAGCAGGCCGAACTCGTCGCGAAGATTCGCACTCAACCGGACAGCCTGCCGCTGCGCGTGCATCTCGCCCAGCTCAGCATGCTGACCGGCAACTGGACGCGCGCGGTCGCGCAGCTGCAGACCGCGGCGACGCTCGGTGCGTCCGCGATTCCGATGGCGCAGATGTACCGCGAGGCGATCCGCTGCGAATTGCAGCGCGAAAAAGTGTTTGCCGGCGAACTGCCGCCGCAGACGATCGGCGAACCAGAGCCGTGGTTCGCGACCCTCAGCCAGTCGCTGGCCAGCCGCGGCAAGGACGACGCGCTCGCCGACGAACTCATGCAGCAGGCCTTCGACGCCGCGCCCGCGACGCCGTTCGTGCTCGACGGCACGCCGGTCGAGTGGCTCGCCGATGCCGACTCGCGCCTCGGCCCGGTCTGCGAAATCATTCTGAAAGGCCAGTACTACTGGCTGCCGTTCGATCACATCCAGAAACTCGACTTCGAAGCGCCGACCGATCTGCGCGATCTCGTCTGGTTGCCCGGGCGCCTCACGTTGCGCAACGGCGGACAGCACGTCGTGCTCGTGCCGAGCCGCTACCCGCGCAGCTACGGCCAGTCCGACGAACGCCTCGCGCTCGCATCGCTGACGACATGGCAGGCCATCGGCGAAGACGCCTACGCCGGTTTCGGCCAGCGCAGCTGGGTCAGCAACGTCGACGACCACGCGTTCCTCTCCGTGCGCAGCCTCGAGCGCGCCGCGGACGAAGACGAAGCGGGCGTCGATGAGTAAGTCGAATCCGCTGCAGGGGGCGCGTTCGACCCGGCTGTTGCCGGTGCTGCTGGATCGTTTGACCGATCATCATCCGGACAATCGCAACGAGGCGCTGCAGGAGCGCACCATGACGAAGGCGACGTATCGCCAGTCGGTGCTGCGCGATATCTCATTCCTGCTCAACACGACGAACGCCGAATCGGAAACCGATCTCGGCGGCGCCGACCAGGTGCGGACATCGGTCGTGAATTTCGGCGTGCCTGCGCTGTCCGGGCGTCACCTCATCGACGACGACCTCGACGACGTGCAGGCCGCGATCAAGGCCGCGATCCGCACGTTCGAGCCGCGCGTGCTGCCCGAAAGTCTCGTCGTGAAGATCCTGCCGTCCGAGGACGGCTATCGCACGCACAACCAGCTGACCATGGAAATCCGCGGCCAGCTCTGGTCCGAACCGTATCCGATCGATCTGCTGCTGCGCTCGCGCGTCGATCTCGAAAGCGGGCAGATCCTGCTCGAAGACCTGATGGGTTAGGGGCCATGGATCCGCGACTCGTCGGCTACTACAACACCGAACTGAACTACCTGCGCGAACTCGGCGCGGAGTTCGCGGCAAACAATCCGAAGATCGCCGCGCGCCTGGGCATGCGCGACATCGAGGTCGCCGATCCCTACGTCGAACGCCTGCTCGAAGGCTTCAGCTTCCTGACCGCGCGCATCCAGCTGAAGATGGACGCGGAATTCCCGCGCTTCTCGCAGCGGCTGCTCGAAGTCATCTATCCGAACTACCTCGCACCGACGCCGGCGATGTGCATCGTCCAGTTCACGCCCGGCGAGATGACCGGCAACCAGGGCGACTCGTTCCGCATCGAGCGCGGCGAACGCCTGCGCGCGCCCAGCCACATCGAAGGGCAGGCCGGCTGCGAATTCCGCACGGCGCACGATGTGGATTTGTGGCCATTGCGCGTCACCACCGCGCGCTTCGAGGGCGTGCCGACCGACGTGCGCGTCAACCGGCTGCGCCAGGACATGCCGGTCAAGGCGAGCCTGCGCCTGAACTTCCAGTTCAACGCGCCGCTGAGCGGCAAGAATCCGCCGCCCGACCGCCTGTCGCTGCATCTGGCCGGCAGCCCGCACATCACCTCGCGGCTGCACGAACTGCTCTGCGGCCATGTACTCGGCGTGTCGGTGCGAGCGCGCAGCAAGAAGGCCGCGACGGAATGGCGCCAGCTCGGCGCCGGTGCCGTACAGCCTGAGGGCTTCGACGACGCGCAGTCGCTGCTGCCGTACAACGGCCGCGGATTCCAGGGCTACCGGCTGCTGCACGAATACTTCGCGTTCCCGAGCCGCTATCACTTCGTCGCGCTCGACGGTCTGCGGCAGGCGCTGCAGGGGCTCGAAGCGCTCGACGGGTTCGAGGTCAGCATCCTGCTCGACCAGGACGTCAGCGAACTCGAGACCGTCGTCGACGCGACGCATTTCCTGCTGTTCTGCACGCCGGCCGTGAACCTGATCTCGATGCGTTCGGACCGCATCCACGTCGGCGACAGCCGCTACGAACTGCACGTCGTTCCCGACCGCACGCATCCGCTGAACTATGAGGTCTACAGCGTCGAGCAGGTAGAAGGCTTCGGGCGCGACAACGCCGTCGAAGCGAAATTCCGCCCGTTCTATTCGAGCCTCGTCGGCGACCGCGGCAATCACGGCACGTATTTCACGGTGCGGCGCGAACCGCGCCTCGCGTCGAGCTCGATGTCGCGCCACGGTTCGCGCACGACCTATCTCGGCTCCGAGGTGTACCTGTCGCTCGTGAACCAGCACGAGGCGCCCTACGGTTCGGGCCTGCGCCAGCTCGGCGTCGAGATGACCGTGACGAATCGCGATCTCGCGATGCTGATGGCCGTCGGCGGGCAGCACGACCTCGTGCCGGTCGACTCGGTGCCGGTCAGCGGCGTGCGCGTGCTGCAGGGCCCGACGCGACCCGTGTCGGCCGTGCCCGAAGGCGAAATCAATTGGCGCCTGATCAGCCATCTGGGCCTCAACTACCAGACGCTGACCGACCTGAGTCCGGAGCAGGGCGCGCTCGCGCTGCGCGAACTGCTGAGCCTCTATACCGCGCTCGGCGACGCCGCCGTCGCGCGCCACGCGAACGCGGTGCTGCAGACGAAGCTCACGCCGATCACGCGGCGCCTGCCCGGTGGCGGCCCGATCACGTTCGGCCGCGGCGTCGGCATCGACGTCACGATCGACGAAAGCCACTTCGCCGGCACGAGCCCGTACCTGTTCGGCGCCGTGCTCGAACAGTTCCTCGCGCGCCACGTCGCGCTGAACACGTTCACGGAAACGAAGCTCGTCAGCGCCCAGCGCGGAACGCTGGGCCAATGGGCGCCGCGCTTCGGCCGGAGGCCGGTCGCATGAGCGATGCGTCCTCGCCATCGGTGCCGCAGGAACCCGCGCTGACGCAGCAGCAGGCGCGCGACATCGCCGCGCTGTGGCAGGCGCTCGAACAGGCGCCGCATGCCTACGACCTGTTCGCGCTGCTGCGCCGCGTCGAGGCGCTGCATCCGCATTTCCCGCGCCTCGGCCGCGCGAAGCGGCCGTCGCAGGAACCGCTGCGCATCGGCCAGGAACCGTCGTCGTTCTTCGCGCCGTCGACGCTGGCGCGCCTGGAGAGCGGGCGGCGCAAGGGCGGTCCGAAGCTCGTGATCCACAGCTTCGGCCTGTTCGGTCCGAACGGCCCGCTGCCGCTCGTCATGACGGAATACGCGCACGAACGCGCGATCCACCACGGCGACCGCACGCTGATCGAGTTCGCCGACGTATTCCACCACCGGCTCACCTTGCTGTTCTATCGCGCCTGGGCCGACGCGCAGTCGACGGTCAGTCTCGACCGCCCGCACGACGAGAAATTCACACGCCACGCGGCGAGCACGATTTCCTACGGCCTCGGCGCGACGCGCAACCGCGACAGCGTGCCCGACCACGCGCGGCTCAATCACGCCGGCCATCTCGTGCGCCAGACGCGCAACGCCGAAGGCCTCGCGCGCATTCTCGGCAATTTTTTCCGCGTGCCCGCCGCGATCGAGGAATTCGTCGGCCGCTGGCTGCCGCTGCCGCGCGACCAGCGCTCGCGGCTCGGCGCGAACCGCGGCAGCAGCCTCGGCGTCGACCTCGTCGCCGGCAATGCCGTGTGGGACCGCCAGCACCGCTTCCGCGTGCGCCTGGGTCCGATGTCGCGCAGTTCCTACGACGATCTGCTGCCGCCGGGCACGGGGCATCGCCAGCTGCTCGACTGGGTGCGCACCTACGTTGGCATCGAACTCGACTGGGACGTGTGCCTCGTGCTGCGCCGTGCCGACGTGCCGCAGGCGCGGCTCGGCGGCGACACGCGGCTGGGCTGGACGACCTGGCTCGGCGGCGGCGTGCCGCGCGACCGCGACGACCTCGTGCTCGACCCCGAACGCATCCGGCGCGAACGCGCCGGCCCCGCCGCAGCCGCGGCATGACCCTGCAATCCCTGCTGTTTCGCCAGACTCGCACTACGGAATTCGACTCATGACCAGGCCCGACCCGCGTACTCCGTTCTCTCCGTTCCGCGTCGCCGCGGCGCTGATCCTCGGCCTCTGCGCCACGGCCGCGTCGGCGGCGCCGCCGCCGGATCCGGCGCTCGTGCAGGCGCTCGAAGGCGTCTGGCAGGGCCAGCGCATCACGGTCGCGCCGCTCAGCGACGCGTTCACGCGCGATCCGTCGGTCGATCCGCCGCGCTACACCGTGCCGGTCAAGGAAGCGCCTGCCTACATCACGGTCGACGCCGAACACGCCGAGATCGAATACGGCCGCAAGACCTTCGCCGCGAACGAGTCGCCGTGGGGCCCGTTTCCGCTGCTCAACACCGACGACGCGGAACTCCTCGAAGTCACGCTGCCGAAGAAGAAATACCTCGTCATTTCCGGTATCGGCGCCGGCCTCTACGGCATCGGCGACTGGCAGCGCTTCGGCTTCCTGCACGTCATCGACACGAGCGTGCGCGGCGCGCCGGTCTACTACCCGCTGTTCGCCGAAGCCGGCCTGCGCGACAAGGTCATCGGCAAGCTGCCGAATTCGACGGTGCTGAACTTCGCGCGGCTCGTGCCTTCGCGCTGGGCGACGAACACGCAGATCAACGGCTACGAAGTGCTGCTGTATTCGCTGCTGCCGCGCGGACCCGAGCGCGTGATCGGCGACGACGGCCGCCCGCTGGCCTATTCGCTGACGCGCGACGACGCGAGCGCGCCCTGGGTGCTCGCACGCACGCCGGCCACGCCGATCGCCAACGTGCGCGACGACGCCAACCGCGCGTTCAGCGCGCCGCCGATGAAGAACGCGCTGCCGCAGCCCGCACCCGCGCCCGGTACCGCAGCGACGGCCGCGGCCGACGCGAATGCCGCCAACGCCACGGCCGCCACCGAAGACCCGGCTGCTGCCAAGAAGAAGGCGCGCAAGGAAAAGAACGACGCGCGCAAGAAAGAGGTCAAGGACGCCGCGACCGACATCGCCAAGGATGCGGCAAAGGATGCCGCTTCCGAAGCGGCGTCCGAAGCCGCGAAGAAAGCCATTCCCTCGATCCGTTGATAGGGACATCTGCCCAATGAGTGAGATCAGTCGTACCGCGCTGTTCGGCAAGCTCAATCCGCTGCTCTACAAGGGCGTGGAAGGCGCCGCCGTGTTCTGCAAACTGCGCGGAAATCCCTATGTGGAACTCGTGCACTGGCTGCACCAGCTGCTGCAGAACAACGACAGCGACCTGCACCGCATCATCCGCCACTATCAGCTCGACGCGGCGAAGCTTGCCGCCGACATGGTCAAGTCGCTCGACCGCCTGCCGAGCGGCGCGACCGCGATCAGCGACCTGTCGGACCATCTGCAGAACGCGGTCGAGCGCGGCTGGGTCTACGCCACGCTGATGTACAACCAGAGCCAGGTGCGCGGCGCGACGCTGCTGCTCGGCATTCTGAAGACCCCCAGCCTGCGCACCGTGCTGCATGCGATGTCGAAGGAATTCCAGGTCATCGACCCGGACAAGTTCGCGAACGAACTCGCGAAGGTCGTCGCGGGCTCGCCCGAAGACCAGCAGACGGCAACCGACGGCAGCGGTCTCGACGCGAGCGGCGGGCCCGGCGAAGTCAGCGGCGCGATGGCGCCGGCGCAGCTCGGCAAGCAGGAAGCGCTGCGCAAGTTCGCGGTCGATCTGACCGAGCGCGCGCGCAAGGGCGAGATCGATCCGATCACCGGCCGCGACGACGAGATCCGCCAGATCATCGACATCCTCATGCGGCGCCGGCAGAACAACCCGCTGCTGACCGGCGAAGCCGGCGTCGGCAAGACCGCCGTCGTCGAAGGCTTCGCCGTGCGCATCGCGAGCGGCGACGTGCCGCCGCAGTTGCAGGAAGTCTCGCTGCTCATGCTCGACATCGGCCTGCTGCAGGCCGGCGCGAGCATGAAGGGCGAATTCGAGCAGCGCCTGCGGCAGATCATCGACGAAGTGCAGGCGAGCCCGAAGCCGATCATCCTGTTCATCGACGAAGTCCACACGCTGATCGGCGCCGGCGGCGCGGCCGGCACCGGCGACGCGGCGAACCTGCTCAAGCCCGCGCTCGCGCGCGGCACCTTGCGCACGATCGGCGCGACGACCTGGAGCGAATACAAGAAGCACATCGAGAAAGACCCGGCGCTGACGCGCCGCTTCCAGGTCGTGCAAGTGGACGAGCCCGACGAGGACAAGGCCATCGCGATGGTCCGCGGCATCGTCACCATTCTGGAAAAGCACCACAAGATCACACTGCTCGACGAGGCCGTGACCGCGGCCGTGCGGCTGTCGCATCGCTACATCCCGGCGCGCCAGCTGCCCGACAAGGCCGTGAGCCTGCTCGACACGGCCTGCGCGCGCGTCGCGGTCAGCCAGCACACGACGCCGGCCGAACTCGAGGACTGCACGCGGCGCATCGAGATCCTGCGCACCGAGCAGGGCATCATCGAGCGCGAAGACGCCGTAGGCCTCGATGTCGCCGAACGCCGCACGCGCTGCGAAGCGCAGCTCGCGCACGAACTCGAACGCGAAACCGGCCTGCGCGCGCGCTGGGACCAGGAAAACGAACTCGCGACGCGCCTGCTCGACCTGCGTGCGCGGCTGCGCGAACTCGCCGCCGCCGCGAAGGCCGCGGCCGAAGCCGCCGAAGGCGGTGAGCCGGCCGTCGCGCCTGCGGCACCCGCTGCCGCGCCGGCCGACGGCGACGCCGTGACCGAACCCGTGCCCGATCGCGCGTTCCTGCTCGCCGAGCACGCCGCCGTGCAGGCCGAACTCGAAGCGCTGCAGGGCGAATCGCCGCTGATCCTGCCCGCCGTCGACGAAACCGCGGTCGCATCCGTCGTCGCCGACTGGACCGGCATTCCGGTCGGCCGCATGGTGCGCGACGAGATCACCGCCGTGCTGCAGCTCGTCGACACGCTCGACCGGCGCGTCGTCGGCCAGCGCCATGCGCTCGAACTCATCACGAAGCGCATCCAGACCTCGCGTGCGCGCCTGGACAACCCGAACAAGCCGATCGGCGTGTTCATGCTCGTCGGGCCTTCCGGCGTCGGCAAGACCGAGACCGCGCTCGCGCTCGCCGAAAGCCTCTACGGCGGCGAGCAGAACCTCATCACGATCAACATGAGCGAATTCCAGGAAGCGCACACCGTTTCCACGCTCAAGGGCGCTCCTCCGGGCTATGTCGGCTACGGCGAAGGCGGCGTGCTGACCGAAGCCGTGCGGCGTAAACCCTACTCGGTCGTGCTGCTCGACGAAGTGGAAAAAGCGCACTCCGACGTGCATGAAATCTTCTTCCAGGTCTTCGACAAGGGCTGGATGGAAGACGGCGAAGGCCGCGCGATCGATTTCCGCAACACGATCATCCTGCTGACCTCCAATATCGGCACCGATCTCGTCATGAAGCTCACCGCCGATCCGGAACTCGCGCCGGAACCCGAAGCGCTGAACAAAGCGCTGCGCGAGCCGCTGCTGCAGAAATTCCCGCCGGCGTTCCTCGGCCGCCTCGTGACGATTCCGTACTACCCGCTGAGCAACGACACGCTCGCGCGCATCGTCAAGCTGCAGCTCGGTCGCATCCAGAAACGCATCGCCGAGCAGCACGGCATCGACTTCGGCTACGGCGACGACGCAGTGCAGCTCGTCATCCAGCGCTGCAACGAAGTCGAATCCGGCGGCCGCATGATCGACGCGATCCTGACCCATACGGTGCTTCCGACTGTCAGCCGCGAATTCCTGAGCTGTCTCGCCGACGGGCGCAAGCTCGCGACGATCCGCCTCGAAGTCACCGGCGACGATTTCGCGTATCGCTACGGTTATGCCGAGGACGCGGTGCAGCCCGCGGCCGCGACCGCCGATTCGATCGACTGATTCCAACACTGATTCCGACTCAAGGAGCCCGCCGTCATGCCATCCCCGACACGTCCCGGTCCGCTCGGTCTCGACAGCAACAGCTGCGGCATCGACTTCGGCACGCTGATGCGCGTGGTCACGCCGTGCCCGACCTTCATCCCGGAAAAGCCCGAGCAGGCGCTGCTCGCGCCGGCCGGTGGCGTTCCGGGCTACAGCGTCGATGCGGCGGTCAAGCACGTCGACGCGAGCGCGCACACGAAGAGCCAGGGCCGCTGCGCACGCTACGTGCGCGAGGCAATCGAAGCCGGCGGCGTCAAGATTCCGCTGCCGCGGCCCGTCTACGCGAAGGACTACGGGCCGGTCCTCACGAAGCTCGGCTTCACGAAGGTGCCGTCGGTGGCCTACTCGCCGAAAAAGGGCGACATCGTCGTGCTGCAGCCGCCGTCGGGCCAGGTCGCGGGACACATCCAGATGTTCAACGGCGCCAAATGGGTATCCGATTTCGTGCAGGGCACCGACATCTATCCGGGTCCGGGTTATCGCAAGGACAAAGTCTCGTATGAAGTCTTTCGTCCGTAAGCCCGCCCTGCACCGGTACGCGTTGCTCGTCGCATTCGCGCTCGCCGGCTGCGCTGCGGTCGGTGCGGCCGACAGTGCGAGCAAGAAAGCGCCGGCGATGCCGGTGACGATGAGCGATCCGCTGTTCGGCATCGCCTACGACACGACGAAGATCCGCTTCGAGCGGCTGCCCGCCGCCACGGCAAGGAAAGCCGATCTCGGCGCGCAGCCGCAGTGGATCTACGCGCGCAGCGAGTCCGGCGGCGCGACGTACTACGTCGTCGCCGGCTTCCAGCGCATCGAATCGGATGATCCGGCGCAGCCGGGCTTCTCGATGGAGCCGGATTTCGGCGCCGTGCTGAAAGACAAGGGCGGTAAGGTCGACGTGCTCGGCGTGCCCGACCGGCTCTACGGCGACGACGCGATCGTGTCGCCGCAGGAATTGAAACCGCTGCTCGCCGATGCGGTCGTACGCTACATCAAGGCGTGGGGAAGCAAGGAAGCGCTGCAGAAGGAACTGCAGGGCTACAACGATCCGTCCATCGTGCCCGTCTCATTGCGCGAAGCATTGCAGGTGCAGGATCTGCACGTCGGCGCAGCGGGGGGCGCACGCTGACGTAGCAGCACGGTGTGTACAACGCGGTAACGGCCGGCGCGATTCCGCCGGCCGCGGACGCGTTTGGCCGAAATTTCGCTTGGGGGAGCACATGAACCGCACGCTGAACGTCACCACGCCTCTGGGTCCCGAAGTGCTGCGCTTCGACGGCCTGCAGGGGAAAGAATCGCTGTCGCAGCTGTTCGACTTCCAGCTCACGATGAAGAGCGAGGAGCGCGGGATTGCGGCGCCGTCGCTGCTGGGCCAGCCGATCACGGTGGACTTCGAGGTCGAAGGCGGGGGCAAGCGGTATCTGAACGGCCAGTGCGTGCAGTTCCGTTCGGCGGGCCGGCGCGGCAAGCAGCATCTGTACGTGGCGCAGCTCAAGCCGTGGCTGTGGTACGCGACGCGGCGCAGCGACTACCGGATCTTCCAGCAGCAGTCGTCGGTGG
>NZ_DATIGT010000097.1:0-15385 GCF_035481375.1 Tahibacter sp. | reverse complement strand
GCGGATACCGCAGCGCAGCCGCCACGCTCAGGGGGCGCGTGGCGACTGCGATGCGACAGGGCGTTGCGGAGCCCGATGATTCCTACTCGTATCGGGATGGCACGCGGGCTCACGCATGTCGGTGCGAATTGTCACGAACCGTGACGCCGCTCAGTTGCAGGCCGGCAGTTCGGCCGAAGCGACGGAAGACGCGCCGCTGGGACCGATCACGGCGACGCTCAGCGTGCCGGCGCCGCAGCTGACCTGGCGGAACGGATTGCGTGCGTCGCTCGAAAACGTGCTGTCGTCGGACCAGCTGTAGCTGATCGCCTCGCCCTGCGGCCACGCTTCGCAGAGATAACCGCCGCCGCTGGCCGTGCACTGCAGGCTCGGATCCGCCGGCGGAGCGTCGATGGCGTCGACGGTGATGACGAGCGTCTTCATGTCGCATTCGTTCTCGATGACATTGGACGGTGCCATGTAGGCATAGCACTCCTCGCTGCAGAGCGCGCGCAGGCGCGTATGACACCACTCGTCGCCGCTGGCAGCCGCGTTGCCGGAATATGCGAATGCAATCAGTGCGGTCGAAGCGATCATGAAAATGGGACGGAACATGGATAGCCCCCCTTAGGCCGTAAGGAAAAGTTAAGGACCGATCGACACTCGCGAAAAGTCGTGAACGTCTCGACCGATGTTACAAGCGAACTCGCAAAAGGCCATGTGAACGGCTCACGCAGGGTTGTCAGAATCTGTGGCGGGCTCGTGCATGGGTTCGGTGTCGAGAAATTCGACGGCGCTCGTGCAGAGCGTAGCGATTTCCGCACGCGGCGCGACGTTGCAGCCGCTCGCGTCGATCGCCTGACGCAGCACCTTTGCGTACGCGGCGCGATGACTCGCCTTGCTCGCGAGCACCTGCGCCTGTGCGACGCCGCTGCCGCCGACGAGCAGATTCAGCGCCTCCGTCGGACGTTCGCGCTTGAGCAGAAACTGGGCGAAATGATTGCGCCAAAATACGAGCGGTAAACGCGTTTCTTCTTTCACCGCTTCACCGCGTTGCAGGATTTCGCGATACAGCGCCTCGACTTCGTCGTCATGCCCGCCGAGCGTGGCGAGCATGCGCGCGAGGTTGTAGGCCGTGCGCAGCGTATTGGGATGATCGCTGCCGACGGAATTGCGCCAGGCGGCAAGCGATTCCCGAATCGCGTGCACGCCTTCCTCGCGCTGCCCGATTTCCGTCAGCGAAATCCCGAGCGAATTGCGCGCCTGCGCAGAGACCGTGCTGTTCGGGCTGTAGATGCGATCGATCTCGGCGACGACCTTGCGCGCTTCTGCCGCCGCGGCGGCCGCGCCGCGCACGAGGCGCAGCACGTCGAGCCGGTACAGGCGCGCGAGCGTCAGCCGCGGGTGATCCGTCGCCAGGCCGGTGCTCTGCCAGGCCAGGGTCTGATCCAGCAGAGCGAGCGCTTCCTCGTTGCGGTCGGCAGCGCGCAAGGCGCCGGCGAGATTCAAACGCGCAAGATTCGCGACGTCGTCCGACGGCGGCCGGCCGCGCGTCATTCCGACGGCGACCTCGAGATGTCGTATCGCTTCCTTGGAGCGGCTGCGCTGATAGTCGAGCGCGCCCATCGCGAGCTCCCATTCCGGCGTGTCGCGCACGCCGAGCGCAGCGGCGCGCGCGAGGCGCTGCTCGGCCCTCGAATAGTCGCCGGCGCTCGTGCGTGCGCGCGCTTCGAGCACGAGCAGCCGTCCCGTCGTTTCCGGATCGAGGTCGGCATTTTCGGCGGCCTTGACCGCGCGTTCGGCGAGTTCGCTGGCCTGAGGACTCAAGCCCACCGCGAGCTCGACCTCGGCCAGCGTGCTCGCGAGATCGGCATACACGTCGGGCTGCGACTCGAAGGTGGCTTCCAGCGAAGGACGCGCCGCTTCGAGCACCGCGCGCGCGGTCACGTTGGCGCCGGTGACTTCCGTCGGATTGGCTGCCGTGAATGCGTTCTTCAGCAGGCCGACCGCGCGCTGCGCGCGGTCGCGCTCGTGCGTGATCGCGACGTTCTGGCGCAGGATCGCGGCGACCGCCGCGACGATCGTGACGAACAGCAGCAGCGCGAGACCGGACGCGACGCGGTGGCGCGAGACGAACTTGCGCCAGCGATACCAGCGATCGCTCTGCCGCTCGCGGATCGGCTGATCCTTGAGCACGCAGTCGATGTCGTGGTCGAGCTGGTCGACCGTGCCGTAACGTTCGCCGGGCAGTTTGCGCAGGCAGCGCTGCACGATGTGTTCGAGGTCGCCGCGTACCGCATCGCGCAATTCGCGCACGCTCCCGAAGCCGCGCGCCTGCGCGAGCACGAGATCGGCATCGCCGATGCGGCTCGCCATCGACGGCGGCGGCAACTGGCGGATCGCCGTTTCGATTTCGCCCGGTGTCATGTTCGCGAACGCGAACGGCAGCCGGCCCGTCAGCAGCTCATACAGCAGCATGCCGAGCGCATGGATGTCGCAGGCGACCGTGATCGGTCCGCCGGTCAGCTGCTCGGGCGCGGCGCTCGACGGCGTCAGGAAACGGTCCATGGTCTGCGTCGCCTTGACGTCGCCGAGCCGACCGAGCGGCTTGGCGATGCCGAAGTCGAGCAGCCGGATCTCGCCGTCGTCGGTGACGAGCACATTGCTCGCCTTGATGTCGCGATGGACGACGAGATTGCGATGCGCGTGCGCGACCGCGGCGAGCACCTTGCGGAACAGGCCCAACCGATCGGTGACGCCGAGCATGCGCGCGTCGGCCCAGCCGTCGATGGCCTGGCCGCGCACGAATTCCATGACGACGTAGGGCGTGCCGTCCGGCGTCGTGCTCGCGTCGATGAGACGCGAAATGCCGGGGTGGTCGAGCGCGGCGAGGATTGCGCGTTCGGTCGAGAAGCGGCGCAGCAGCGCCGGATGCAGCAGGTCGCGACGCACGAACTTGATCGCGACTTCCTGCTCGAAATCCGGACCGCTGCGCGTCGCGCGGAACACGCGGCCCATGCCGCCGCGGCCGATTTCCTGTTCCAGCGTATAGACGCCGAACGTCGATCCGGGCTGCAGCGCGTCGCTGTCGCGCGCGTCGAGGCTGGTCTCGACGAGGCCCAGCGCCGTGCGCGGTTCGCTGCCGAGCAGGCTGCGGTCGCGCTCGATCAGCCGCGCGAGTTCGTCGGCCAGCGTCGGATCTTCGGCACGGCAGCGTTCGAGCAGCGCTTCACGGCCGACCGGGTCGAGATCGAGCGCCTCGTCGAACAGCTCGCCGAGACGCCGGATGCGCTCAGCCGGCGTCTTCATCGCCGGGCACGACGTCCAGCCGCTCTGCGAGCCAGGCGCGCGCGAAGCGCCACTGCCGGCCCACGGTCGCGCGCGACGAACCGCAGACTTCGGCGATTTCTTCCTTGGTCAGGCCCGAGAACAGGCGCAACTCGACGACGCGCGCGGCCTCGGGCGCGGCCTGCGCGAATTCGGTGAGCGCCTGATCGACCGCGAGCCAGTCGACATGATCGCCCTGCGAGGGCGCCTCGCGCTGGTTCATGTCGTCGAGCGCGATGAACAACTGATCGCCTCCACGCTTTTCCGCCTGCCGTTCGCGCAGATAGTCGACGACGACGCGGCGCATCAGGGTTGCCGCGATGGCGTGGAAATGCGCGCGGTTCTGCCAGTTGACGCCCTGCTGTACGTGCAGTCGTTCGTAGGCTTCGTTCGCGAGTTCGGTCGCGCGCAGCGTCAGCGCGCCGCCGTGGCGGCGCACCTGCGCGCGCGCGAGTTCGCGCAGCACCGGATATATGTCGGTCGCCAAGGCATCTTCGACGCTCCGATCGCCGCGTTTCCAGCGATCGAGCAGTTCCGTGATCGAGGACATCACAAACCCCCTGCTTGCGAGCTCCAGTGTAGCCCCAGTGCGACCGCAACGCGCAATCCGAATTCCTCGTCCAGCGCACGCTTCGTCCCGCGATTGCGCGCCGGGCGTGCAAAAACTGCGGTGGGTCTCGCAGTCGGCTCCGGGCCGGCCGCGCCGGAACGACCGAAGCGGCCGGCACAACGCCCCGAACGCGGCCCGCGGGTCTTCGCCGACTGATGCCAAATCGGACAGATGTATACATTGAGTGACGGCGCCCGGCCGGGCAGTGGCGTCAGAGGTAGTAACGCAGACTGACCTCGGCCGAGCGAAGCCACGCCGGCGGCAGACCCGAAGTCAGCACTAGCGCCGACACGGCGTGCGAGGCGGCGAGCGGGAGCAGGCTGCGTTCGCGCAGCCACAGCGCGCTCCAGATCAATCCGCTGAGAAATGTCGCCAGCATCAGTCCGGCATTCGGCGCGTGAAGCAGCGAAAACGCCGCCGCCGCGGCCAGCACCGTCCAGCGTGCGGCAATGCCTGCGGTGCGCAGCCGGTCGGCGACGACGGCGCAGATCAGGTATTGCTGCGCGAGCGCCCAGAGCAGGTAGCCCGCGAGCGCGACGGGCGACAGCGCGGCCGGATCGGGCCGCCCGGCGAGCAGGACGATGGCGAACGCGATCAGCGGTGCGGCCGCGGCGAACATCCAGGCGCGCGACCGGCCGAGCCAGCGCCACGGCGTGGCCGTCGGCGTCGCCGCGAGGGCGACGGCATACAGCGCCGCAAGCGCGACCAGCGCCTGCGTGACGCCATCGGGATCGTCGCCGATCCGGAGTCCGGCAATCAGCCAGACCGGCACGGCAAGCGCCAGCAGCGCCTGGAGCAGCGCGCGCGCACGCCGGCGGCCGCGCAGCGCGATCGTCGCCACGCACAACAGGAGTGCGAGGCCGGCCGGCAGCCAGTCGGCGGCCTTTCCTGCCGGCGGCGCTGCGGTCAGCCCGGCGACGACGCGATCGATGTCGTCACGGTATACGACGACGGCAGCGGGCTCGCGTTCGCGCAGGTCGTCGCGCGCGAGCAGCACCGTTTCCGGCCGCTGCAGGCCGTCGACGGCGAACAGCGGCGCCCGTCGCGGGTCGGTTTCGAGGCCGAGTTTCAGTGGTCTCCAGGCCGACGACGCGAGGTCCGTCATCTGGCGGATCGTCCGGTCGGCAGGCAGCAGCGCGATCGCGCGGAGATGCAGATCGGCGTCGAGCGCCGCGAAGCGCAGGCGCAGCATGGCCGCGCGCGCGGGGGCTGCGTCGCCGTCGCCCCGATCGAGCCGCCACGCCAGTCGGTCGAGCTGCCACGGCGACGAACCCGCGGCCTCGGCGAGATGCTGCGGCGCGGCCAGTTGTTCGCGAATCTGCAGCGTGAATTCGGGCAGCGGGCCGCCGGCGGCAATCTCGAGCGCGTCGAAGCGCACAAGGTCGAGCGGCACGCGCAGCGTGACCGCAATTTCGCACTGCCGCGAGCCGCGGCGCAGCACCAGGCCGCCGTCGTCGAACGCGGCGTCGCAGTCGCCATGTACACGCCGCCCGACGAGCGTGCCGGGCCGGCTCAGATCCCAGCGGTGCGGCGTGTCGCCGCGCGCGAGCGGCGACAGCGCGGCGACGGCTTCGCGCACGAGTTCGGCGCGCAACTGCGTTGAGGCCAGCCACTGCAGGGCTGCCGCGACCGCTGCTGCACACAGCAGCCAGCCCGCGAACGGCAGCAGCCGCGCACGCATGTGGCTCAGGCCGAAAGCGCGTCGACTTTGGCGGCGCAGAGGAAGTCGTTCAGCGACAGGCCGCCGACATCGTGCGTCGACCAGCGCATGCGGCAGTAGTTGTAGCCGACTTCGAGATCGGGGTGATGGTCTTCGCGGTTGGCGATCCAGGCGACCGCGTTGACAAAGCCCATGGTCGCGTGGAAATCGCGGAAGCGGAATTCGCGCTTGAGCTCGCTGCCGTCAATTCGCCACTTGGGCAGCAGCGCAGCGAGTTCGGCGGTTGCCGTCGCATCGAGCGCGTGGTCTGCGCCCTTGCGCGGAATGCAATGGGTCGCGATCAGTTCATCCTTCGTCATCGTGTGGCTCCGGCAGGCAAAAGACGCGCGAGTATAGCGATGCGCCGGCTTGGTCGGTCGTTGAATCAGGACTACAATGGTCCAGATTCAACGGAGCCGTCATGATCGATATTTCCGAACGCGCCCAGCAGCATTTTCTGAAGCTGATCGAGCAACAGGGCATTCCCGGACTCGGCATTCGCCTGCGCGCCGTCAAGGCTGGAACGCCAGCCGCCGACTGCCAGCTCGAATTCTGCGAACCGGCCGATCTCGCCGGCGACGAGTGGACGGTCGAATGCCGCGGCTTTCCGCTTTATGTCGACGCCGCGAGCGTGCCGTTTCTCGACGCGGCCGAGATCGACTACGAAACCTCGCCGACCGGCGGCCAGCTCACGATCCGCGCGCCGCGCATCAAGGGCGAGGTGCCGGGCGACGGCGCGAGCCTCGTCGAGCGCGTGCGCTACGTCATCGAGACCGAAGTGAATCCGCGCGTCGCGTCGCACGGCGGGCGTATAACGCTCGAGGAAATCACTGCCGAAGGCGTCGTGCTGCTGCGTTTCGGCGGCGGCTGCCACGGCTGCGGCATGGCCGACGTGACGCTCAAGCACGGTGTCGAGAAGACCTTGCGCGAGCGCATTCCGGAAATTACCGCGGTGCGCGATGCGACCGACCATGCCAGCGGCGCCAATCCGTATTTCTCGCGGGAGAACGGCGGCACATCGGCGATGGCCTGATCGGCTGTCACTGTGGTCCGCAACGAAAAAGCCCGGCTTTCGCCGGGCTTTTTCGATCTGTGCGAGCCGGACTTACTTGCCGGCCGGCTTGGCCGGCTGGCTGAGATCGCCGAGCCTGCCGCCGGGCAACTGCGCGAAATAGGCCGCGAGATCGGCGATGTTCTGTTCGGTCAGCGGCTGCATGAAGCCCGCCATGATGGCGTTCTTGCGCTTGCCGTTCTTGTACTGATGCATCGCTTCCTGCAGATAGTCGCGATACTGGCCGGACAGGCGCGGATACTGCGGATCGGTCGGGTTGCCGTCGGCGCCGTGGCAGGCGGCGCACGGTTCGGCGAGCTTCTTGCCGGCATCGAGATTGCCGGCGGCCTGGGCAAACGAGGAAACGGCCAGCAGCGGGGCCAGCGCGAGCAGCGAGTAGAGGCGATTCATCCGGTGCATCCTCGAATTACGGGGTCAGGCCGGCGAGATACGCGGCGATGTCTTTGATGTCCTGGGCCGAGAGGCTCTCGCCCTGGGCGCGCATGGTCGGATGGTCGCGCTCGCCGGTCTGGTAGCTCTTGAGCGCGGCGACGAGATAGTCGTAGTTCTGGCCGGCGATCAGGGGCACGTGGTAGTTCGGATATGCGTTCGTATAACCCGGGACGCCGTGGCAGCCATGGCAGGTATAGGTCTTCAGGCGGCCTGCTTCCTTGTCGCCCGCGGCGTACGCGGTCGAAGCGAGAGCGGAGGCGGCCAGCAGGGAAGCAAGCAGTAGCGATCGGGTCATCGTCGGGTTCCGGCGGGGGCGGTTGCCTGGCTGGTAAAGCGGCGAGTATAGCCGGCGCGGCGCGGCAAGCTCCAGCCGCGTCTGTCCTGCGCCGGTACGTTCGTGACTACCGGCTCACGACGCCGCGCAGATGCCTTCACAGAATGCTCACCATCACCGCGGAGGGCAAACCCGGTGCATCCATCGCCAGCTAAACGGCATCAAAGGTCGCCGTGGCTTGTTGCCACGACTAGTGATGTAGTCTAGTATAACACCACAATACCAGCACACGGGCCTCTCGCCATGCTCCCCGACACACGTCGTTCCGGTTCCGCCCATCGGTCAGGAATGCATCGTATCGCTTTGATTATATTGACATCTTCGCTATTGGCCGCGTGCGGTCAGGGCGGCCCCGACACGTCCAAGCAGGCCGATGCGGCCGCGCTGGTTCCCGTCGAAACTGCTGTCGTCGCGAGCCGCGCCATCGATGCCAGCTATTCCGGCACGGCGACGCTCGAAGCGGATCGCGAAGCCGACGTCGTCGCCAAGACGAATGGCGTTCTGCTGAAGCTGTTCGTCGAGGAGGGCGACACCGTGCGTCAGGGCCAGGTCGTCGCGCGACTCGACGACGCGAGTCCGCGCCTGAGCCTCGCCAAGGCCGAGGCGACGCTGCGCAAGCTCGAAGCCGACTACCGCCGCGCCGACGAGATGTTCGGCAAGAAGCTGCTCTCGCTCGAAGAGCACGACAAGATCAAGTTCGACCTCGACAACCAGCGCGCCGTCCACGACCTCGCGCGGCTGGAGCTCTCGTACACGCAGGTCGTCGCACCGATCGACGGCGTGATCGGCAAGCGTCACGTCAAGGAAGGCAACCTGATCCAGCTCAATCAGCCGCTGTTCCACATCGTCGATTTCGACCCGCTGCTCGGCGTGCTCAACGTGCCCGAGCGCGAACTCAATACGCTGAAGTCCGAACAGGCCGTCAGCATGGTCGTCGATGCACTCCCCGGAAAACGCTTCCCCGGTGTGATCGAGCGCGTCAGTCCGGTCGTCGACGCGGCGAGCGGTACGTTTCGCGTGACCTGTCGCTTCGACGCGCAGGCGCAGACGCTCAAGCCCGGCATGTTCGGGCGCATCGACGTCATCTACGACCGCAAGCAGGACGCCGTTGCGATTCCGCGCAGCGCGTTGATCGAAGAGGACGGCGAGACCGCCGTATATGTCGTCGTGCAGGCAGCCCCGCCGGCACCGGCCGCCGACGCGAAGGACGCCAAGGCGCCCAAGCCCGAGGCCGCCGCGCCGAAACCCGACGCGCCCAAGACCGCGGCCGAGGCGCCAGCGGCATCGTCGCTGCAGGCGCAGCGCCGCGTGATCCACATGGGTTTTGCCGACGGCGAATACGTCGAAGTGCGCGACGGCCTGAAACTCGGCGACCAGGTCATCACCGTCGGCCGCAACGCGGTGCGTGACGGCACGCTGATCCAGATCATCGACACGGCCCCGGCGCCCGCTGCGGCCGGCGTTCCGGTCGCGGAGAAGACGCCATGAGCATCGTCGACATCGCCGTGCGTCGCCGCGTGACGATCTTCATGTTCACGCTGACCTTCGTGCTGTTCGGCCTGATCGCGCTGTCCGGCCTCAAGGTCAACC
The DNA here is from genome assembly GCF_035481375.1 of Tahibacter sp. Classification (GTDB taxonomy): domain Bacteria; phylum Pseudomonadota; class Gammaproteobacteria; order Xanthomonadales; family Rhodanobacteraceae; genus Tahibacter. The sequence goes on along the minus strand of NZ_DATIGT010000097.1, from coordinate 6,342 downwards.
TGCTGCCCGACCTGTCCTATCCGACGCTGACCGTGCGTACCGAATACGAAGGTGCCGCGCCGCTGGAAATAGAAAATCTGATCACCCAGCCCGTCGAGGAAGTGCTCGGCGTGGTCAAGAACGTGCGCAAGCTGCACTCGGTGTCGCGCACCGGCCAGTCCGACGTCATCCTCGAATTCACCTGGGGCACGGACATGGACATGGCCAGCCTCGAGGTTCGCGACAAACTGGAACTGTTGCAATTGCCGCTCGAAGCGAAGAAGCCGCTGCTGCTGCGCTTCAACCCGTCGACCGATCCGATCGTGCGTTACGGCCTGTCCGGCAAGAGCGACGACCGCGGTTTCAACGAGGCCGAACTCAAGCAGCTGCGCCGCTTCGCCGACGATGAACTCAAAAAGCGTCTCGAACCGGTCGCCGGCGTGGCTGCAGTCAAGGTCGGCGGCGGTCTCGAGGACGAAGTCGCCGTCGAGATCGACCAGCAGAAGCTGTCGCAGCTCGGCGTCGGCGTCGAGGACGTCGTCCAGCGCCTCAAGGACGAAAATGTCAACATTTCCGGCGGCCGCATCGAAGAAGGCTCGCAGCGCTACCTCGTGCGCACGATCAACCAGTTCGCCAACGTCGACGAGATGCGCGAGCTGCTCGTGAAGATCGACAAGGGCGTGCCGATCCGTCTGAAGGACATCGCGCGCGTGCACCAGAGCTACAAGGAACGCGAAGGCATCGTGCGCATCGACGGCCGCGAGGCGATCGAGCTGGCTGTCTACAAGGAAGGCGATGCCAACACGGTCAGCGTCGCCGACGGCGTGAAGCACGCAGTCGAGCGCATGCGCGAGAACAAGACGCTGCCGGCCAACGCCGAACTCAAGGTCATCGACGACCAGTCGCTGTTCATCGGCGCCGCACTGCACGAGGTGCGCTTCGACGCGATGCTCGGCGGCCTGCTCGCGATCCTCGTGATCTTCTTCTTCCTGCACGACAGCTGGAGCACGTTCATCATCTCGCTGTCGCTGCCGATCTCGCTGATCACGACGTTCTTTTTCATGGGACAGGCCGACCTCAGCCTCAACGTGATGTCGCTCGGCGGTCTTGCGCTTGCGACCGGCATGGTCGTCGACGATTCCATCGTGGTGCTCGAAAACATCGCGCGGTTGCGCGAGCAGGGCCTGAGTTACGTGCAGGCCGCGATACAGGGAACCAAGGAAGTCGGCATGGCGGTGACCGCGTCGACCTTGACCACGGTCGCGGTGTTCTTTCCGCTCGTGTTCGTGCAGGGCGTCGCCGGCCAGCTGTTCCGCGACCAGGCGCTGACGATCACGTTCGCGATGCTGATCTCGCTGGTCGTGTCGATGACGCTGATCCCGATGCTGGCCTCGCTCAAGGGCGCCGCGCCGCTGGCATATCGCGAGGAATCGATGGCCGAAAGGCCGCAGGGCCGTTTCGGCGCGATCCCGCGCGGCCTCGCGTGGCTGTTCATCCGCGTGTTCGGCGGCATCGGCACGGTGCTCGGCGGCGCGCTGCGCGTCGTCGGCCGCGTCCTGATGTCGCCGTACAACCGGCTCGCGGACGGATATACGCGCATGCTGCCGAACGTGCTCAAGCGGCCGTGGCTCGTGCTCGGCTTCGCCGTCGCGTCGTTCGCCGGCACGCTGCTGCTGGTTCCGACGCTCGGCATGGACTTGATCCCGCAGCTCGCGCAGGGCCGCTTCGAGATGACCGTCAAGCTGACGCCGGGCACGCCGCTCGTCAACAGCGACGCGCTCGCGCGCGAACTGCAGCTCGCCCATGCGAACGATCCGAACATCGCCTCGATCTACGGCGTGTCCGGCGTCGGCACGCGTCTTGATGCGAATCCGACCGAGTCGGGCGAGAACATCGCGCGCCTGCTGATCGCGTTGAAGCCCGATGCCGGCGAGAAGGGCGAGCGCGCGGCGATGGACGCGCTGCGCAAGACCATGACGACGCATCCGGGCGTCGAAGTGAAGTTCTCGCGGCCGCAGCTGTTCAGTTTCTCGACGCCGCTCGAAATCGAGATTCGCGGCTACGATCTCGACACGCTCAGGAAAGCCGGCCAGAAGCTCACGTCGCTGATGAAGGCGTCGGACCGCTTCACCGACGTGAAGTCGACTGTCGAGGGTGGCTATCCGGAAGTGCAGATCCGCTTCGACCAGGACCGCGCCGCCGCGCTGGGCCTGACCACGCGCGCGATCGCCGACCAGGTCGTGCGCAAGGTGCGCGGCGAAGTCGCGACGCGCTACAACTTCCGCGACCGCAAGATCGACGTGCTCGTCCGGGCGCGCGAGGACGACCGCGCGAGCGTCGAGGACATCCGCAATCTCATCGTCAATTCCGACGAAGTCGCCGCCGCGCAGGCCGCTGCCGCGGCGGCCCCGGGACAGGTCGCGGCGGTCAAGCCGATCCGCCTGTCCGCGGTCGCCGACGTGATCGCGACCGAAGGGCCGAGTGAGATCCACCGCGTCAGCCAGGAGCGCGTCGCGATCGTCTCGTCGAACCTCGCCTACGGCGATCTCGGCACGGCGGTCGAGGAAGTCCGCGGCATCCTCGCGAAGAACCCGCTCGCGGCCGGCATTTCGGTGAACATCGGCGGCCAGAGCGAAGAACTCGACTCGTCGGTGAACTCGCTGATCTTCGCGCTGACGCTCGCGATCTTCCTGGTCTATCTCGTGATGGCCTCGCAGTTCGAGTCGCTGCTGCATCCGTTCGTGATCATGTTCTCGATCCCGCTCGCGGCGGTCGGTGCGGTGCTCGCCCTGAAACTCACGAACAACGCGATCAGCGTCGTCGTGTTCATCGGCCTGATCATGCTCGTCGGCATCGTCGTGAAGAACGCGATCGTGCTGATCGACCGCGTGAACCAGTTGCGCGAGGCCGGCGTCGACAAGCGCGATGCAATCGTGCAGGGTGCCGAATCGCGCCTGCGCCCGATCGTCATGACGACGCTCTGCACGCTGATCGGCTTCCTGCCGCTCGCGATCGGTCTGGGCGACGGCGCCGAGGTGCGCGCGCCGATGGCGATCACGGTGATCGGCGGCCTGCTCGTGTCGACCTTGCTGACGCTCGTCGTGATTCCGATCGTCTATGACCGCCTCGACTTCCGCGGCGACGCCTGGTACCGCGCGCGCGCCGAGCGCCACGCGGCGCGCAAGGCCTCGGCGACGCTGGAACCCGCGGAGCACACGTCATGAATCTCGCCGAGCTGAGCCTCAAGCGTCCCGTCACCATCACGATGTTCTTCCTGTCGATGATGGTGATCGGGCTGATCGCCGCGGTCCGGCTGCCGCTGGAGCAGTTTCCCGACATCGAGTTCCCGTTCCTGTTCGTCGACGTGCCTTATCCGGGCTCGACGCCGGCGGAAGTCGAGCGCGTGCTCGCGCGGCCGATCGAAGAGGCGCTGTCCACGGTGCCGGGCATCCAGCGCATGCGCTCGACCTCGCGCGCGGACGGCGTGCAGATCTTCATCGAGTTCAAATGGGGCAACAGCGTCGCGGTCAAGGCGGTCGAGGCGCGCGAGAAGCTCGACGGCATCCGCAAGGACCTGCCGTCGGATCTGCAGCGCTATCAGGTGCTGAAGTTCTCCGCGTCCGATCAGCCGCTGCTGCAGCTGCGCGTCGCCAGCGACATCGACATGACGAACTCCTATGAGCTGCTCGATCGCCGCGTGAAGCGGCCGCTCGAGCGGATCCCGGGCGTCGCGCGCGTGTCGATCGAAGGCGTCGCGCCGCCGGAGCTGCAGATCGAATTGTCGTCCGACCGGCTCGCCGCGACCGGCGTCAGTCTCAACGAGCTCTACGCGCAGCTGTCCAAGGCGAACTTCTCGGTCTCGGCCGGGCAGATCCTCGACGGCGCGACGCGCTATCGCGTGCAGCCGCAGGGCGAGTGGAAGAGCCTCGAGGACGTGCGCAGCCTCGTCATCAACGACCGCGGATTGAAACTCGGCGACATCGCGACGGTCTCGCTGAAGCCGGCGCGCCTGGACTACATGCGCCGGCTCGACACGCGTCCGGCCATCGGCATCGATATCTACAAGGAACGCAACGCGAACCTCGTCGAGGTCGGTCGTCTCGTGAAGGAAGAAGTCGAGCTGATCAAGCAGTCCTCGGAAATGCGCGGCATCGACGTCTATGCGCTCGAGGACCAGGCCAGCGCGGTGACCTCGTCGCTGTACGAACTGTCCGAGGCCGGCATCGTCGGCACGCTGCTGTCGATCGTCGTGCTGTTCTATTTCCTGCGCGACGTCAGCTCGACCCTGATGGTGTCGCTCGCGATTCCGATCTGCTTCGTGATGACGCTGGGCTGCATGTACTTCCTCGGCATCTCGCTGAACATCCTGTCGATGATGGGCCTGCTGCTCGCGGTCGGCATGCTCGTCGACAACGCCGTCGTCGTGGTCGAGAGCATTTATCAATATCGCGAAAAATATCCCGACAAACCCTGGTTCTGCGCGGTCGAAGGCACGCAGGTCGTCGGCATCGCGATCGCCGCGGGTACGTTCTCGAGCATCGTCGTGTTCCTGCCGAACATCTTCGGCGAGAAGAATCAGATCAGCATCTTCCTGACCCAGGTCGCCGTCGCGATGTCGATCGCGCATCTGGCCTCGTGGCTCGTCGCGGTCACGCTGGTGCCGATGCTGTCGGCGCGCCTGCCGACGCCGAAGTTCGTCGGCCGCAAGACGCTGGTCACGCGCATGCAGGACAGCTATGCGAGCCTGATCGACTGGACCCTGCGCCACCGCAAGCTGACGACGCTCGGCGTCGTGCTGATGAGCGTCGCGAGCATCGCCGGGCCGATGCAGTTCGTGAAAAAGGACATGTTCCCGGCCGGCGAAAGCGCGACGCTGCGCATGCAGTACGACCTCAACGGCCTGTACCGGCTCGAGGAACTCAAGAAGTCGATCGCGAAGGTCGAGGAATACCTGCTGTCGCACAAGGCCGAGTTCGACATCAAGTCGGTCTACAGCTACGCCAACGAGCGCGGCGACGCGATGACCAACATCATCCTCGTCGACGCCAAGCAGATGAAGCGCAGTCCCAGCGAGATCATGGAAGACATCCGCAAGGGGCTGCCGAAGATTCCGGTCGGCAAGGCGAGCTTCGACTTCAACGGCGGCGGCGGCAACAACGAAGGCCTGCGCGTCTCGCTGGTCGGCGATTCGATGGACGTGCTGCACGATCTGTCCGAGGCGGTGATTCCGGTGCTGAGCCGCGTGCCCGGCCTGCGCGACGTGCGCACGGCCGAGCGTACCGGCGACCGCGAGGTCGCGGTCCGCGTCGACCGCGAGCGCGCGAAGTCGTATGGCTTTTCCGCCGGCGAAGTCGCGACCTATGTCGGCATCGCGCTGCGCGGCGCGCCGCTCAAGGAATTCCGCAACGGCGATACGGAAATCCCGGTGTGGCTGCGCTTCCAGGGCGCCGACACGCAGAGCGTCGCCGGCATGGCCGATTTCAAGCTGCGCCGCGCCGACGGCACGCTCGTGCCGCTGATGTCGCTCGTCGACGTGCGCACGCAGGACGCCGCCTCGGCCATCCAGCGCGACGGCCGCCAGACTTCGCTGCCGATCGCGGCGAACCTCGCGCCCGACGTGACGCAGGACGAAGCGCGCAAGGCGATCGAGACCGCGATGAAGTCGGTGAGTCTGCCGGCGGGCTATCGCTGGACCTTCGGCCGCAGCTTCGACGAGTCCGACGAAGCCGGCAAGCAGATGCTGCTGAACACGCTGCTCGCGCTCGTGCTGGTCTATGTCGTCATGTGCGCGATGTTCGAGTCGCTGGTGTTTCCGGCCGCGATCCTGACCACGTTCGTGTTCTCGATCTTCGGCGTGTTCTGGCTGTTCTGGCTGACCGGCACGACGTTCTCGATCATGGCCTCGATCGGCGTGCTGATCCTCATGGGCGTCGTCGTCAACAACGGCATCGTGATGATCGTGCACGTGAACCAGCTGCGGCACGAAGGCATGTTGCGGACCGAGGCGCTCGTCTCCGGCGCGCGCGACCGCCTGCGGCCGATCCTGATGACGATGGGCACGGCAATCCTCGGCATGGTGCCGCTGTGCATCAGCACGACCGAGATGGGCGGCGACGGCCCGCCGTACTACCCGATGGCGCGTGCGATCGCCGGCGGCCTCGTGTTCTCCACGGGCGTGACCCTGCTTGCGCTGCCGGTCATCTACGCGCAGCTCGACGACATGCGCATGTGGGTGCGCCGCGTGTTCCGCGACGCGCTCGCCGGCCGCATCACGCGCCGCGCCGAAGCGGCCTGACCGTCGCGCACCGGCGGCCGCCGCGCCGCCGGTGCCGGACCTGCCGCGTCCGGCCCGGGCGCGGCGGC
>NZ_DATIGT010000096.1:0-22161 GCF_035481375.1 Tahibacter sp. | reverse complement strand
GCGACGCCGCCGCGCGCGATCCGTGCGCGACGTCTCCATTGGTCCCGTAAATCCCGCCAGACTTCGCCAGGACGGCGCGAACCGCTGTCTCCGTCCTGTACCCTTTTGCGTATTGGCGTCGAACTGTAACCGCCTGCCGTCTCAGTTCCGGAGAACCGTGATGTCCCTGCCCCGTCTGCTGCTCGCGCTCGCCCTGACCCTGCCCACGCCGGCGTTCGCCGGCCCGCGCGAAGACGTCCACGCGGCCTATACCCGCTTCCTCGCGGCCAAGAGCTTCCGCGCGACCGTCACCGATGTCGGCAAGGGGCAGCAGCTCTCGCAGATGGACTTCGTCGCGCCCGACCGCTACCACATCAGGAACGGCCAGGGCCAGATGGAGCAGATCCTCATCGGCGACGACGCCTACACGCTGATCGACGGCAAGCGCGTGAAGCTGCCGATGCCGATCAAGGTCGGCCGCATCGTCGGCCAGTACCGCAACCAGAGCACGCTCGACGAGCTCGCGCGCGATCTCGACGTCACCGCACTCGGCGACGACACGGTCGACGGCGCCGCGGCGAAGGTCTATGCCTACACCGTGACCGAGCCCGCCAAGAGCGACGTCAAGGTCTGGATCGCCGTCGCGACCGGCATGCCGATCCAGCTCGAATCCAGCGGCCGATTCATGGGCGTGAAATCGACGACGCGGCTGCGCTACTACGACTACGACGATCCGACGATCCGCGTGTATGCACCGGTGGAGTGACGCCGCCGGCATGTTCACCGCGGCGCACGAGTCAACTCCGCTATGCTCGCGGACATGCCCTCGCCCGCTGTCCATCTCGGTCTCGACGCCGTCATCTTCGCCGTGACCGCCGAAGCGCCGCGCATCCTCACGGTGCGCGACGCGGCGAGCACCGACGAAGCGCTGCCGTCGGGTCCGCTCGACCTCGAAGCCCACTCGACGCTCGAGCGCGGCGTGCGCGACTGGGTCGCCAAGCAGACCGGCCTCGCGCTCGGCTACGTCGAACAGCTCTACACCTTCGGCGACCGCTTCCGCGACCCGCGCGAACGCGCCGGCGGGGCACGCGTCATTGCAATGACCTACCTCGCGCTCGTGCGCGAGCAGGCACTGCCCGCCGGCCTCGGCGCGCAATGGCGCGACTGCTACGCCTACCTGCCATGGGAAGACTGGCGCCGCGGCCGCCCGGACCTCATCGAACGCGAACTCGCGCCGCGCCTGCACGCCTGGGCCGGCAGCGATGCGCGCAAGCACGAACGCGTCGACCTGACTTTCGGCCTCGACACCGCGCCCTGGGACCCGGAACGCACGCTCGAACGCTACGAACTTCTATGGGAAGCCGGTCTCGTCGCCGAAGCCGCGCGCGAACGCGACCCCAAATACGCCGCGGTGCCCGGCGGCGGCTTCGCCCTCGCGCTCGACCACCGCCGCATCCTCGCCACCGCGCTCGGCCGCGTGCGCGGCAAGCTCAAGTACCGCCCCGTCGTGTTCGAGCTGCTGCCGCCGGAATTCACCTTGCTGCAATTGCAACAAGTGGTCGAAGCGCTCAGCGGCAACCGCCTGCACAAGCAGAACTTCCGCCGCCTCGTCGAAAGCGCCGGACTCGTCGAAGGCACGGGCCGGCTCGCGACCGGCACCGGCGGACGACCGGCCGAACTGTTCCGCTTCCGTCGCGAAGTGTTCCGCGAGCGGCCGGATCCGGGCGTGTATTTTCCGGGGGCGTGGTGGAGCCGCTGAGCGGCGCCTGATCGCACATCGACCTCGCAGGGATCCGGACGCGCGTCCGTACGTATTGACCTCTGCCGCAGAACGCCGAGACCGCACCGACCGAATCGCTTGCGGTATATGCTCGCGCTTCCGCAACGCGGTCGCGCGACGGCCGCCCTACGAGTGATTGCTCATGCCCATCTTTCGCTGCCTGATGCGCGGAGAGAACTTCCCCGGCGCGCTGCTCGGAAAATCCGGACCGCTGGGCTTCTACGCGACGCGCTTCGTCGACGCCGAATCGCCGAAAGCTGCCGAACTGGCCGCGCTCGAACTCCTGCGAACCGACCCGTCGCTCGCCGTTCCGCCCGAGGCTCGCACGACGGACGCGAAGGTGTTCTTCGAGGCAATCGAGGCTCTGGAACCGGCGCATGAACGGGAAAGCGGCCGCGGGTTTACGTTTTTCCCGATGGAGACATAACCGGCAGCCGGTGTCGCCTGATGCCGCTCATGAGCCCCCCTCTTCCGCCCGCCGACGCCGCCGGAACTCGGCAACCTTCGCCTTGTTGCCGCAGGCGGACATCGAACACCAGCGGCGATCGCCCGAGCGCGACGTGTCGATGAAATAGATCGCGCACGTCGGCGACTGGCATTGCCGGATCGCAATGGCCCGGCTGCCGAACAGATGAATGGCGTCGCGGGCCAGCGTCGACAGCAATTGCGCGACGGATCCCTTCAACTGCGCCGTGCCGTCGGCGCGCAGCGCCGGCGCCGCCGCCGGCGTCTTTGCGGTCCGGTTGAGCACCTTGCACGCACTCACGCTCAGCGCCGCCGCATCGCGCTCGCCGGCCAGCACGTAGATCGCCTCGCGCAGCGCACGCGCGGTGCGCAGATCCGCGTCGTCGGCGCCCGGCGACGACGCGACGAGGCCGGCCGCAACGATCCAGCGATCGAGATCGCGCGGCGTCGCGAGCAACTCCTGCGGTGCGGACGAGAGCCTTGCGCGCAGCGTGGCGGTCAGGTCGAGGACAGCCGTGCCGCCGCGATAGCGAAAGCCGTCCCGGTCTTCCGGCGGCGTGGCCGGTATGCGATGCGTTGCCATGGGTAACCATATTGACAGGTTATGCGGCCGACGCAATCATGCGTAACCCGTCAGATCGGTTACAGGAGTGCGTCATGAAACCGCTGCTCGTCTCGCTCTGCGCATCCGCGACACTGTTCGTGAGCACGACCGTCGTCGCCGACAGCGGCATCGACGCCGCTCATCCGCTCGAAGGCACCTGGACGATGACCCAGGCCTACGAGATCCATCCCGACGGCTCGCGCACGACGAACTACGGCGAGCATCCGATCGGACGACTCATCGTCGACGCGGCCGGACGCTACAGCCTGCAGATCTTCCGGCCCAGTCGGCCGGCGTTCGCCAGCGGCGACAAGACACGCGGCACGGCGGAGGAATACCGGCAGGCATCCGTCGGCTCGAGCACGCATTTCGGCCGCGTCGCCGTCGATGCGGGCAAACACCAACTCACCTTCGACCTGCAGGCCGCCTCGTTCCCGAACTGGGAAGGCAAGCGCCAGGTGCGCGACTACACGCTCGACAACGACGTGCTCAGCTACGCGGTTCCGGCGAGCGCGTCGGGCAGCGGCGTCGTTGCGTATTCGGTATGGCGCAGAGAGCGCGGTCCCGTTCGCGCGCCGTCAACGTAGTTCGCCACACGAACGCGCCGGCGAAAGCCGCCGTTTCGTCAGCATGACGCTGTCATCGGCAGGGACTTGCCGCGCACCCGGTTCGCCCGGAAGAATGCGCGACAGCTCCGGTGCGGACTCGGCCACAGGCATTGCACCGGCGCCGGCCTCTCACGACAGGACTTGCCCATGACCGTCATCGCTCGCCGCCTTTTCACCGTGGGCGCACTCGCCCTGCTCGCCGTTTTCTCAACCGTCAGCGCAGCGCCGCAGCAACCGGCGACACCGCGAACCGCGTTCTCCGTGACGACCACCGACGACAGCGGAGCCGGCAGCCTGCGCCAAGCGATGCTCGACGCGAACGCCGACACCAGCGGGGCCCACACGATCACGTTCGCCGTGACCGGTACGATCAATCTCCTGAGCGCGTTACCGACGATCACGCAACCGATGACGATCGCCGGTCCCGGTGCGAATCAACTGACGATCTCCGGCAACAACACCTTCGGCATCTTTTCACTGCAAAACACGCTGTCGATCAGCGGGGTCACCGTGCGCGGCGGGCATGCGCCCAACATCGCCTTCAGCGGCGGCTTCCAGGCCGGCGCGAGCCTGACCGTCGACAACTGCGTGATTCGCGACAACACCTCCGGCGGCGGCACCGGCAGCGCGATCGCCGTCTTCACCGGTACGACGACCGTCACCAACACGCTGTTCACGAACAACACCGGCAACATCCTGATGCACGCCGGCAACGTCAGCGTCAGCAACACGACGTTCAGCAACAACGTGGCCCAGGCCGTCTACTACTTCCCCGACAGCGGCCCCGCGTCCGCCACGCTGCAGAACGTGACGATCGCCGACCAGGGCAATGCGATCTTCTTCGACGGCCGCTTCGGCGCGATGAGCCTGACCATCGGCAACACCATCCTCGCGAGCACCAACGTCAACGCGGTCTCGGTCGGCACGACCGTGCCGACCATCACCTCGCTCGGCGGCAACATCGTCGACGACGCCACGCTGGCGATCGCCGGCCCCGGCGATCTGCTCAACACCCCGCCCGTGCTCGCGCCGCTCGCGAACTACGGCGGACCGATCGCGACGCACGCACTGCTGCCCGGCAGCCCGGCCATCGATCACGGCGTCGCCGCCGGCGCACCAGCCGCCGACCAGCGCGGCATTGCGCGGCCGCAACTCGCCGCCGTCGACACGGGCGCCTACGAATCGCGCGGCTTCGCGATCGCGCTGAGCGGCGGCAACAACCAGATCGCGATGCTGAATTCCGCGTTTGCGAATCCGCTCGCCGTGGGCGTTACGGCAAATGTCGCGGGCGAACCCGTCGATGGCGGACTCGTGACATACGTACCGCCCGCCAGCGGCGCGACCGCCGCGCTGTCGCCGAATCCCGCAACGGTCAGCGCCGGCGTCGCCGGCACGACGGCAACGGCGAACGGCACGCTCGGGACTTACGTCGTCACGGCCAGCGCCGCGGGTGCTTCCGGAACGGTGAGTTTCAATCTGGAAAACAGCACGACGCCGGTGACGCTGCAGGCGTTTGACGTGGAGTGATTGGCGTCGGCCTGCGGTGATTGCAGGCCGCCGACCAATGAGAGCGAGCAAATCGATTTGCTGCGCGCCGAACGCTTCTGACGCGTCCGGCCGCCGTGAACGGAGATGAGTCTGAAACTGAGCCAGCTCCACGACGCCGTGCTGGTCGACGTCCGCTTCGACTGGGCGGCGCGCTCGTGCCGCCTCGACTTTGCGGGCTCAGCGCTTCGCGACGGAGCATTCTCGATCACCTTTACGCGAGTCAGCGAACTCGTGGTTCCGGCGCTGCGTCCCTGGGGCCCGTCATCCGCGGTCCTTGAAGCGAACGAGCGTGACGGATGCCGGTATGAAATCGTCATGCAGTCGGGCGATACGATCGTCGTGGTCGCAGACGGACCACCGAGCACCGACTCGATCGCCGCGTCCGATTGATCCGCGCCGGCGCACGGATGAACCGCTCGGGCGAGCGGCGCCACGAACGCCGACGCGCCTACAAATAAAACTGTTCCGTTGTGTGCATTGGCAGCCACAGTATTGCTGGGCACGTTGCCCCGAACACCTGATCCTCACGCCACGCACGCGACCATGGCGGGACACGTGTTCGTCACTGCCGCGTCGGCTTTCCGACGAAAACTGCCGCAATCCACAACAGGACAAACTCATCATGGAAACGCAGGAACTTCACCGCGGACGCCTGATCGATCACATCCAGCTCGTGGTCAGCGACCTCGCTGCTTCACAGCGGTTCTACACCGCCGTCTTCGAGGCCCTGGACATTCCGATGAGCGGCACGGGCAAGGACCATTTCTGGGCCGACGAACTCTTCATTTCCACGCGTGACAGCAAGGCCGCGCAAGGTCAGTTGACCGGTCGCCATCATCTGGCGTTCCAGGCGAAGAACCGCGAGGTCGTGGATGCGTTCTACAAGGCCGCACTGGCCAGCGGTGGAACGGACAACGGCAAGCCCGGCGAGCGCGACTACCATCCCGGCTACTACGCAGCCTTCGTGCTCGATCCGGACGGCAACAATGTCGAGGCGGTCTATCACGGAGAGGCCAAGCGCAGCGCCGAGTCGGTGCGGATCACGTTTTGAGCGGATGCGGCCCGTGCGCAGCGGCCAGTAGACGCGTTCTGGTGCAGATCCGTTTCGATGGCGACCAGCTCGACCGATCGCTGGCTCGTGGCTGCACCAGGATTGCCGCGCATCTGAATTCTTGTGCTCGGCGCCGTTGCGGAAGTCGTTTGAAAACTGGCTCGCGTCGCTTTTTTTTCGCCAGATCAAACCGAACGACGAAACATCACCCCAGCAACCGCCGCGGCCCAGCCCCCTCCGCCGACATTTCATCACCCGGATTGCGCAACGCACACCGCCGGATCGACAGACAACCGCAGCCGATGCAGTCGGCCAGCATGTCGCGCAGTCGCACGAGTTCGGCGATGCGCGCATCCAGATCGTCGCGCCAGAAGGCCGACAGGCGCGTCCAGTCCGCGCGCGTCGGCGTGCGATTGGCCGGCAGCGTCTCCAGCGCTTCGGCAATCGTCCGCAGCGGCAGGCCCACGCGCTGCGCGACCTGGATCACCGCGAGCCGCCGCAGCGTGTCGCGTGTGTAGCGGCGCTGATTGCCCGACGTGCGCGTGCTGACGATCAGTCCCTGCTTTTCATAGAAATGCAGCGCCGAAATCGCAAGGCCGCTGCGGCGCGCGACCTCGCCCACACCCAGCGTCGAACCGGCCATCGCTTGACCTCAAGTTTAGTCGAGCTTTGATACTCGCAGCCCCTTCGCTGCCGGCGCAAGCGATGTACGAACAGGCTCCGCGCAATTCCGCTGCACGACGTGCCGCCGACGCGCGGCCGGTTTCCGACGAAGCGGACGCATCGCCGCCCGGCACCGTGCCGGTCGTGTCCGACGATCGGCTGCTCGGACCGCGCTATCGCGCGCCGACGCTCGGCGTCGTCGGTCTCGTCTCGCTGATCGCGCTGGAAGCGCTCGCCGTCGCGACCGTCATGCCGCAGGCCGCCACCGACCTGCACGGCCTGTCGCTGTATGGCTTCGTCTTCGGCGGACCGCTCGCCGCCTCGATGCTCGGCATGGTCGCCGCCGGACGCTGGAGCGATCGCCGCGGACCGCTGCGGCCGCTCTGGGCGGGCGTCGCCGGCTTCGTGTCGGGCCTGGTCGTCGGCGGCATCGCTCCGGACATGACCTGGCTGCTGTTCGGACGTCTGATCGCCGGGCTCGGGTCGGGGCTGCTGTCGGTGTCGCTGTACGCGCTCGTCGGACGGCTGTATCCCGCGACGCTGCATGCACGCGTGTTCACCGCGTTTTCCGCGGCCTGGGTGCTGCCGTCGCTGCTCGGTCCCGGCCTCAGCGGACTCGTCGCCGACGCGTTCGGCTGGCGCTGGTCGCTGCTCGGCGTCGCGCTGCTGACGCTGCCCGCGGCCGCGCTGCTCAAACGTATCGCGTTGACGCCGCCCGGCGCACACGCGCACATGCGCCATGCGGCCCGCCCGCTGCTGTGGGCCATGGGCGCGGCAGCGAGTGCCTTGATGCTGCACGTCGTCGGCCAGCACGGTTCCGACCCGCACGCGATCGGAGCGACCCTGTCGACGGCGTGGTGGCTGATGCCTGCGGCACTCGCGTTACTGCTGCTTGCCGCGCAGCGCCTGCTGCCGGCCGGCACGCTGACCGCGCGCGCCGGACTTCCTGCGGCCATCGCGCTCAACGGACTCGCGCAGGCCGCGTTCTTCGCCGCCGAAGCGTTCCTGCCGCTGCTGCTGTTTCGCGAGCGCGGCCTGTCCGTCGGCACGGCCGGTCTCGTGCTGTCGGCCGGCGCGGTGACGTGGTCCGCAGGCGCCGCATGCCGCGGCGCCGTCGGCGCGCGCGTCGGCACGGTGATGCTGCTGCGCATCGGCCTGAGCGGCGTGGCCATCGGCATCGCGTTGTCCGCGGCTGCGCTACTCACCACGGCGCCGATCGTCACGGCAACGGCCGGCTGGATCGTCGCAGGCGCCGGCATGGGCCTGATCTCGCCGACGCTGTCGGTCATGACGCTGGCGCTGTCGCCGCCCGAACGCCACGGCGAAACCGGCGCCGCGCTGCGACTGAGCGCGGCGCTGTCGACGACGTCCGCGCTCGCGCTGGGCGGCCTGCTGTTCGCGGCGCTGTTGCCGGTTTCGGCATGCGCGGCCTATCTGAGCAGCATGGGGCTCGCGGCGGCGCTCGCGGTGTCCGGCGTCGTCATCGCCGGGCGCACGAAGCCGGCATGATGTGGACATTGTCGCGTTTAAAACTTTATCCGCCGCGGGAAAGCGGGGCGATGGCCCGTCACCGCCCCGCTTCGCGATTCGCGACATTCGGACGTGCGTCGCCTCGTTCGAATCCGTCGCCAAACGACACACCGGAAAATTCGAACGCACCGACATCGCGAACCGCACCGCCGTTGCCGTTGCCGTTGCCGCTGCCGTCGATCGGACGCGCGACGCCGCGCTGATCGACGGCTTCGCACTGGCTGTCGTTGCCGGGATCGACCGCAGGGTTCGTTCGATCGAGCGCCAGCGTCAGCGCCTGGCCGCCGTTGTCGCGAGCATGCCGACGCCGCGAACCGCGACGGTGGATTGATCGCCGGCATGGCTCAAATAGAGTAGCCTTGGGCTTCCGCTCCACAGTGAGCGGACGAGATCCTAGACTGCCATGGAGCCGGCGGCGGACGAAGAAATCGAGGGCCATGCCAATGCGGTGACGCGCAATACGAGTCACCGGAGAGACAATTGCATTGTTTGTTTGCCACTGCACCGAGTGTCAACGCCAGGCAGCGCAGCGCCTTCGGAATGGCACTATGGATCGAAAGCTACACGAAGGAAGTACTTACCGGTTCAACCGGCTCATAGGCGCGAACCATGCCTTCTGGCAAGCGACTTCTCGGAGAATTCTGCCGTTCTTGCGAAACACGCCTCTTCCGCCAGGTGGCAGGGCAGTCCAAGGTCATGAACGTTGAGCCGGCACGCTCAATAGCAGCCAGTCGCTCGATTCCGCGGCTCATATGCGGACTCAAAGTGCGCAGCCCTGGGTGCGGATACCTCGGGGCGCGCTGAAGTACTCGCCCCCCGGATTTTGAAGCCATATTTGAATCGTGACGGGTCCGGAAGAGCAAATTCAGCTGCCTCTAAACTATCGCTGTGGCGACATACTTCAGAGAGACATGTTCAAGACAAGCCGACGCGTTCTTTTTGGCGATTGCGATCCTGCCGGGGTAGTTTATACACCTCGCATTGCTCACTATGTCGTTGAGGCCTGCCTCGATTTTCAGACGCACCTGCTCGGCGCCCCCGCGCCTCGATCTTTTTTCGCGCTGGGCATCCTGCCTCCCGCAAGGAACCTGTGCATCGATTTCCTGGCGCCTTTGCACTACGACGAAGAGATCGACATCGTCGTCAGCGTTTCTTCAATGGGCGCAACCTCTTTTACCTGTTCGCTGATCGCAGCGAAGCAAGATGGAAACATCGCATTCAAGGCCACCTTTACCCAGGTCTGCGTGGATCCCTCCACAAAACGTCCAATCGCCATACCGCAGCCCCTTGCATCCGCGTTGCAAATTAATTGCCCGGAGCAAAATAGGGAGAACTCGGGCGGCCAAGGAAAGCCTGCAGAATGACCACGAACCTCGTGCGCATCTCCCCGACTCGCTGACCCGCTGACTCGCTTGTCGACCCAGCCTCACGCTGATACGCATCGGCGTGATCGAAGCCTTGTTGCTTCGGCGGGAGCGGAGCGCAGGGGGCTTCCGTGGCTTCGTTCCGGCGCAATGCGCTGCGCTTATTGCGCCCTACGCGAGCGCCTACGCTTCGAGTCCTATCCCGAGCTTCTTGAGCAGGCCCGCCAGCCGCACGCATTCGCTTTCGGACAACACCGCGAGGGCTTCCGCGGCTTCCCGGAAGCGCACGGCGATCGCCTTGTCGATGAGCTTGCGGCCTTCGCTCGTGAGTTCCGCGGCACTGGAGCGGCGATCGTTCGGGTCGGCGACGCGCGCGATCAGGCCGTTGCGTTCGAGGCGGTCGAGGCAGGCGGTCATCGCGCCCGAGGTGATCAGCACCGAGTCGCGCAGTTCGGTCGGCGTGCGGCGGTACGGCTTGCCGCCGCGGCGCAGCGTCGCGAGTACGTCGAGGTCGGTGTAGTGGAGGCCGAGCGGCTTGAGCGCCGCGTTCGCGCGCGCTTCCAGGTGCCGGCCGATGCTGAGCAGGCGGCCGACGACGGCCATCGCGGCGGCATCGAGTTCGGGACGTTCGGCCTGCCATTCGGCGAGCAGGCGATCGGTGCGGTCGGCGTTCCCGCCGTTGGATTCGTGCTTCTTCGCCATGGCGGCTCCGGGTGGCATGACGAGAGAAATATTGACATCAAGTATCTTGATGTCAAGATAAATACGAAACCCCTCTTTGCTTGTGCGAGACCGCCGTGAAACACCTATTCCTCGACTCGAACGATCGCCTGCGCAACGGCTGGTGGGTTGCGATCTTCATCGCGCTGATGTTCGCGAGCCGTTTCGTCTACACGCCGGCCAGCCGCGCGCTGCAGGATCTCGGCGTGACGCAGGACTGGCTCGAACCGCTGCGTTTCGGTCTTCTGCTGCTCGTCACCTGGATCTGCGTGCGGCTGCGCAAGGACAAACTGTCGAGCGTCGGCTTCGTGCTGAACGCGCGCTGGGCGCGCGAACTCGGCATCGGGCTGGCGTTCGGCATCGCGTCGGCGCTGCTCGCGGTCGCGATGATCTGGCTGGCCGGCGGCGTGCGCTTCGAACTCGACCCGGCGCGCAGCGTGTCGATTCTTCTCTATGGCGTCTACTTCCACGCGTTCGTCGCGCTGTTCGAGGAAACCCTGTTCCGCGGCTTCGCGTTCCAGCGCTTCGTCGACGGCGCAGGCCCCTGGATCGCGCAGATCGTGCTCGGGCTCGTGTTTGCGACCAGCCACTGGGGCAACCCGGACATGGACGGCATCACCTTGATCATCGCGACCGTCGAGCTGTTCCTCGGCGCGGTCATCCTCGGCCTCGCCTACCTGCGCACGCGCAGCCTCGCATTGCCGATCGGCCTTCATTTCGGCTGGAACTGGCTGCACGGCTATGGGCTCGGCCTCGGCGTCAGCGGCGTCGAACACGCGGGCTGGCTGCGCCCGCTGCTGCAGGACGTGCCCACCTGGGTGAACGGCGGCCGCTTCGGGCCCGAGGCGAGCGTGTTCGCGATCGTCACCGATCTTGCGGCGATTGTTCTGTTGTGGAAATGGAAAGGGCTGTCGCCCCGGCCGTCGGCCCAGAACCGACCCGGCCCGGCACCGGAGACTCGCGCGCCGGCCGCGATCTGACAGCCGACGGCGCAACCCTCGAACGCGACGGACTGCTCCGGCACGCATCGCGTCCCGCATCGCGTCTTTGCGCCGATCCACGGCACGCACTCTCGGCGCCGTGAGAGAAAAATGGCCATCGCACCACTTTGCACATGACGCGAAAAGGGGCTTTTCGCGCTGCCTGCCGGCCGTCGCCGCAATGCACGCCGCCGGCGGTCGATGGTCTTGCCGTGCCTGTCCGGAGATCTGCCATGGAATCGCATTCGCTGCATGCCGTCGGCGTGTTCCGACGTCTCTTCGCACGCCCGCGCGGCGGTGTTGCCGTGCCGGTGCCGGCGCTTTTTCTCGCGCTGGCGGTCGCGAGTCCCGCGCCAGCGCAGGACCCGCAGGCCGCAACGAACCTCGCGCGTCCCGAGCTGCGCGCGCCGGCCGCAGCGCCGCGCGCGGCGGTCGGCAGCGTCGTGCGCGCGCCGCGTGCGGCCCATGCCGGCCCTGACGCGCCGAAGCCGCAGCTGATCTGCGACTTCGTCTGCGATCCCTACGCACCCGGCCACGTGATTGCGCGGATTGCGTTCCCGGAACGGCTCGCGCAGTCGGCGCAGGTGCGTCTTGATGTCGCCGCCGGCACCGACGCGCTGCAACAGGGCGATTTCGGCAGCGTGCCGCTGCGCGCGGTGCCCGAGGCGCGCCTGCAGCCCGGCACGAAACTGGAAGCGGAACAGGTGCGTGCGCGGGTCGAGCCGGTCTACTTCGACAACGTGCGCGATCACCGCGTCGTGCCGCGCGATCCGGCACTCGAGCCGCAGCGGCTGAAGCAGTTCCAGCGCATGGCGCCCGCGGTCGCCGCCGCGCAGGCGCCGGCGGACCTGCGCGAAGCGCTGGAGCGCGACGCGCGCCTCGGCGCGATCGAGCAGATGCGCGTGATCGCGCAGGGCGCCGAGCAGCACCGCGGAACGGAGCAGCGCAGCGTGATCGTCGAAGGCATGCAGCCCGGGCTCGCCTACGAAATCCGTCTCGTCGACGACAGCGGCGGCGAAGCCGAGCGGCTCGACGAGAACCTGTGCCCGGTTCCGGTCTGCCCGGCCGACTACCGGAATCCCTGACGGCGCGCGGCGCCGCGGATGTTCGACAAGGAACGGTCGCCGCCGCGTCGCGCGGCAGCGCACCGCGATGGATCGATTTGCGGGGGAGGATCAGCCATGACCACCGTTTCATGCACATTCGGCGCGCCGACGTCCGGCGCGCGCGTTTCATCCACGCACGCGCACCGGCGTTTCGTCGCGCCGGCCGCGGCCGTCGTCGGACTGGCCGCGCTGTTCGCGGCGACGGTCGCGACGGCGCAGAGCAGCTGGCGCATCGACAACATCAGTCCGGCCAGTTCCGATCGCGACGGCAGCGATCCGAACAGCGCAAGCGGCGGACGCGTCAACAAGATCGCAACGCATCCGACGAGCAACCAGATCTATTTCGCGGCCAGCGAATGGGGCGGCCTGTTCCGCACCGGGGATGCGGGCCGCAACTGGGCCTACGTGCCCGGACATCGCCCCCAGGCGCTCTGGGACGTGAAGTTCAATCCGTCGAATGCGCTCGTGCTCGTGGCGACCTCGCGCTACGACGGCAAGACCACGCCGGATTCCGGCATCAGTGTCAGCCGCGACGGCGGTGTGACGTGGTCGGTTCCGGCGACGGCGCGTCCGGCCGCCGGCGACTGCCGCTTCGCGGTCGATCGCACGGAGCCCGAAGGCTTCGGCATCGCGTTCGATCCGGCGAATGCGAATCGCATCTACGTCGGCACGGGCTGCGGCATCGCGATCAGCACCGACAACGGCCTGACCTGGGACTTCGTGGATCCGACGCCGGCGACGCCCGGCGGCTCGCGCGTCTGGGACGTCGAGGTGCATCACGGCGTCGTCGACGTCTGCGGCGCCGATGGCCACCAGCGTTCGAGTGACAACGGCGCGACGTTCGTCGCGGGCGCGGTCGAGGTCGGCGGCACGTGCTCGCTCGCCGCGTCGCCCGACGAGGCCAATGTGATATTCCGCGTCGTCGGCACGCAGATCTTCGAGAGCCGCGACGGCGGCGCGAGCTGGCCGACGACGTTCACGAACCCGGGCCCGCAGGGGCGCATTCCGTTCGTCAAGGTGAACGACCGGCCGGGCGCCGCGTTCGATCTGTGGTTCGGCGACACGCAGCTGTTCCGCGCCGCGTGCACGACGCCGGCGAACACGGGTTCGACCGCGCAGCGCTGTCCCGCAAGCGGCGGCTGGAGCAACGCGCAGAACGGCAGCCATTGGGATGTCGGCGACATCGTGTTCAATCCGGCCGGCGGCGTCGGTGCCTGCCCGACGCTGTTCTCCAACGACGGCGGCATCTATTTCAACCAGCGCACGGGCGCGGACTGCCACGATCCGCGCTGGGAACAGCCGACGACGTCGGTCAGCGCGCTGTGGCTCTGGGACATGGACGGAAACGAGCGCGCGAACCTCGGCGAGGAAGGCGTGTATCTGGGTCAGCAGGACTCCGGCGCGTTCGGCACGCGCGACGGCGGCAAGAGCACGCTCGACTGGAACAGCCCGAGCTGCTGCGACGTGTTCGACGTCGAAGCCGAAGCCGCGCGCGTGGTGTATTCGATCTGCTGCTTCAACGGCGGGCGCGCGACGCGCCTGTTCCTCGACGACGACAGCATGGACGGCGGCAGCGAAATTCCGACGTATCCGCCGGGCAATCTGCGCAGTTTCCAGGACCAGGGATCGCTGACGCACTACGCCGCGAACAGCTACGCGGTGGTCACGAGCGGCGGCGTGTTCTTCACGACCAACATCGGCGCCGGCACGGTCACCTGGCAGTCGCTCGGCACCGGCGCGCCCGCCGATGCCTGCGGCATCGTGCCTTCGCGTGCCGGCGCCACGGCGGTGTTCTATCTGCGCGGCGGCAATTGCTCGGTCGGCGGCACCGGCTCGCTGTGGCGGCACGACGGCGCCACGACGACCGGCGCGTGGACCCAGGTGCGGCGCAACGGCGTCAGCCAGTTCGGCGTATTGGCGATCGACCGCAACGACGCCAATCACATCGTGGCGAGCGATCTCGCCGCGGCTGCGCCGCAGATGGTGCGCAGCACCGACGGCGGCGCGAGCTGGGCGGCGCTCGCGGGCATCGACGCGCTGCTGACCGGCAACGGCGCGTTCGTCGCGGAAGTGCAGCAGGGTCCGGGCGGCGGCGGCTATCCGCAGGCATCGCTCGCCGCGATCAGTCCGCTCGATCGCAATGTCTTCGTCGTCGGCGGCCAGGATTCCGGGCTGTACTACTCGGCCGACGCGGGCGCCAACTGGACGCTGCTGACCGATCCGGTCAGCAACGCGAGTCTGCGTCCGCACATTTCGCGGCCGCTGTTCGCGCATTTCGAGACGCTCGGCAGCCAGCGCAGCAATTTATACATTGGCGCACGCGGCCGCGGCGCGTGGCGCATCGCGATCGATCAGGAGAATCGCTGGGCCGGCGCGATCTGGCGCGGCACCGGCGCGGCGTGCAGCGGCGAGAGCTGCCCGGGCTGGCAACGGCTCGACAACAACATCCGCACGACCGATATCGCCGCGGCGTCGGACCGGCTGTATCAGCTGCACTACGACGGCGCGATCTGGCGCTCGACCGGCGCGGCCTGCACCGGCGAGAACTGTCCCGGCTGGCAGCGGCTCGACAACAACGCCCGCAGCATCGCGATCGTCGCCGGCGGCAGCAATCTGTTCCAGCTGCACAACGACGGCACGATCTGGCGCTCGACCGGCGGCGCCTGCAGCGGCGAGAGCTGCCCGGGCTGGCAGCGGCTCGACAACAACCCGGCAACCGTCGCGATAGCCGCCGGCGGCGCCAAGCTGTTCCAGCTGCACCGCGACGGGCGGATCTGGGAATGGACCGGCCAGCCCTGCGCCGGCGACAGCTGCCCGCACTGGCGCCAGCTCGACAACAACCCGCGCACGACCGCGATCTGGACGACGAATGGGCAATTGTTCCAATTGCACGCGGACGGACGCATCTGGCGCTCGACCGGCGCGGCCTGCGCCGGACAGAGCTGTCCCGGCTGGACGCTGCTCGACAACAACCCGGCGACGGCCGATCTCAGCGTCAACGGCGGCACGCTGTTCCAGCGCCATCGCAACGGCATGATCTGGCGTTCGACCGGTGCCGCCTGCGCGGGCGAGAGCTGCCCCGGCTGGCAGCGTCTCGACAACAACCCGCGCACCGGCGCGATCGCCGGCGGCGTCTATCAGGATCACCACGACGGACGCATCTGGCGCGCGACCGGCACGCCGTGCAGCGGCGAGAGCTGCCCCGGCTGGACGCTGCTCGACAACAACCCGCGCAGCAAATTCAGCCTCGCGGCCGACGGCGACGACGCGCGCGTCTATCAGCTGCATGCGCCGAAGCTGTATCAGCTGCACAGCAACGGCGCGATCTGGCAATCGATCGGCGGCGCCTGCAGCGGCGAGTCCTGTCCGTCGTGGCAGCGGCTCGACAACAATCCGCAGACGCGCGCGATCGCCGCGAGCGGCGGCAAGGTGTATCAATTGCATGCCGGCGGGCGCATCTGGCGCTCCACCGGCCGGCCCTGCGCCGACGAGAGCTGCCCGGGCTGGGAACTGCTCGACAACAATCCGCGCACGGTCAAGATCGTGTCGTCGGCCGGGCAGTTGTTCCAGCTGCACAACAACGGACAGATCTGGCGCTTCACGGGACGCACCTGCAGCGGCGAGAGTTGTCCGGGCTGGGTGAGACTCGACAACAACGCGGCGACGCGCGACATCGTCACCGGCGGCGGCCAGCTCTATCAATTGCACAATGGCGGTCGCATCTGGCGCTGGACCGGCGTCAACTGCAACGGCGAATCGTGCCCGGGCTGGACGATGCTCGACAACAATCCGCGCACGGCTCGCATCGCCGCGGGCGGCGGACTGCTGCATCAGCTGCACAGCGACGGCAAGATCTGGACGCACACCGGCGTCGCCTGCACGAACGAGTCCTGCCCGGGCTGGCGCATGATGGACAACAACCCGCGCACGACCGACCTCGTTGCGGGCGGTCGCGAGCTGTACCAGCGGCACAGCGACGGCCGCATCTGGGAATCGACCGGCGTCGCGTGCACGGGGACCTCGTGCCCGGGCTGGAGAATGCTCGACAACAATCCGCGCACGCGCGCGCTGGCCGGCGCCGGCGGCCTGCTCTATCAGCTGCACGACAACGGCGCGATCTGGCGCAGCGACGGCCGCAGCTGCAGCGGCGAATCGTGTCCGGGCTGGGCGCGGCTCGACAACAATTCCCGGACGGTTGCAATCGTGCCCGCCGAAGACTGACGATGTGACGCGAGCGGAATGAGTGCCGGCGGCGCGTCTCGACGCGCCGCCGGCACTGTCCGTTTCAGTACGACGCGCGTCGCGACCAGAACGCGCGATGCGCGAAGCGCACCGGCCCCGCATACGTATCGCGCAAGCGGTTCCGATAGTGCGCATGGACGGCGCGCATCTCGCCGGCAAACGCCGCGTGCGCCGCGATCGCATCGTCACGCGCGATCGCATTCGCCGCACTCTCGGCCGACGCCAGCGCGTGAAAGAGGCCCTGCGACGCGACCGGATCGAACGACAGCCCGGCGTCGCCGATCGCGAGAAACCCGGTCGCGCCGTGCGCGCCGGCTCCGCCGTCGAGCACGGCGCTGCCGGCCGGCCGCGCGTGCACGGCCGCATCCGACGCGTCGGGCAGCACGTCGGCGAGCACCGCGAGTCGGCGCGCCTTCGCGAGCAGATTCGACGCGACCCGAAGCGTGCGCAGTTCGGCATCGCCGGCATCGAGATGAAACGCGAGCACGCGTCGCCCGTCGGGCACGCGCACGCTGTACCACCAGCCGTTGTCGTCGGCGCCGATGCGCGTGCACCGGTCGTCGTCGTCCGGATCGGCCGGCAGGTAGGCGTGCAGGCAGATCAGTTCGTCCTCGACGCGGCGCGCGATGCCGAGCTGGCGCGCGATCGCGGCGCTGCGGCCGGTCGCGTCGATCAGCAGCGGCGCGCGGTGAACACCGCCGCGCGCACCGCCGGCAACCGTCCATCGATCACCGTCGCGCGCGATCCGCAGCGTGCCGGCGTCATCGAGGAGCACCGCACCGGCCGCGACGGCCGTATCGCGCAGATCGCGATCGAAGCGGTTGCGGTCGAGGTGCCAGCCCGGGCCGTTCGGGTCACGCAGATGATCGAACCAGACCGGCTCGTCGCTGTCCCACTGCGACACGGTCGCGCCGCGCTCGGCGTGGCCGGCGGCGGCGAAGCGTTGCCAGGCGCCGCAGCGCTGCAGCACTACGCGTGCGGCACCGGGCAGCGATTCGCCGATGCGCGGCGCCGTTGCCGCGTCGCGCAGCGGCGCACGATCGAGCAGCAGTACGCGGCGCTGCGGACACAGACGGCAGGCCAGCGCCGAGCCCGCAGGCCCGGCGCCCACGACGATCGCGTCCCACTCGCCGTCGCTCACGCGCGATCGGGCCCCTGCGTCGGCGTGCCGAGCATCGCGATCTTGCGCATGGTCGTGTCGGTCGCCACGCGTTCGGCCTCGCTCATGTCCTTGCCGCCGCGGTCCTCGACCTGCATCACCGGCGGGAAGTCCGGATCGTCGGCGATGCCGGGCCGCACTTCGACGATGCCCTGCCGGTCGAAGTGCCTGACCATGTTCACGAGCTGGTTCGAATAGCCGACGCCGAGCGTGCGGTCCCAGTCCGAGCGGTCGTTGAACGCGGCCAGGCGCTGATCGCGCGGCAGCTTGAGATTCATGACCTTTCGGTAATTTTCCACACTGAGCACCTGGTTCGGCACGCGCGCGGGCCAGAACGTCGGCAGGTAAGGATCGTAGTTCGGCTGATAGCCCGAGCGGCAGCTCGCCGTGTCGGTCTGCCAGGGAATCGCCATCCAGCGCGTGATGGATCCGGGGAACTGCGCGTAGAGCGGACCGTTGTAGGACGTCGCCTCGCCCGGCGTCAGCGTCGTGCCGTAGTCGGGCTCGGGGTTGTCCTTCGCGCGATGCCGCCAGCGATACGGTTCGAGATACATGGTCGCGTGGCGCACGGGCCAGGTCATCTCGCAGCCCGGATGAAACGCGTCGGCGAGACAGAATTCCAGCGCGGCGCGATCGAGCATCGCCGGCTGTTCGGCGACCGGCACCTGATCGATGCTGCGCGGCGGCTCGGCCGCGGAGTCGTAGTCGGAAATGAAATTCCCCTCGGCCCACTGGTCGAGCAGCGCGAGCTGCGTCGTCGTCATCGCGGTCATCGCGCGCGGGATCGGCGGCATCGGCACGTCCATCGCATCGCCGTAGACCCAGGGCCAGGGTTTCTGCGAGACGTCCAGATCGAGCGGATTGCGGAACGCGTTCGCGACGGTGCGGCGGAGCTCCTTGTAGGTGTCGCCGGGCATCGACAGCTTGCGCAGGTAGTTCGCGTCGCCGAAATACTGCGGCATGCCGTAGCCGAAGCCCGCGGCGAAACCGGCGTTCATCCACTGCAGGTCGCTGAGCGCGCGGAAGATGGGCAGGAGATCGTGCGTGAATGACGGCCGCGTCGGCGCCGGCAGCTGGCCGGCCTGGATCGACATGTCGGTCATCAGCGCATACATCGTGCGCACGGATTTCTGCTGCGGACCGTAGTTCGGCGGCGCGACGACGACCCAGGCCGGCGCGACGTCGAGTTCCCTGCCGTCGAGCCGCACGCGCGCGGTCACGGGGCCGTCGCTGGTATCGTCGTACCAGCCGTCGTTGTTCGCGAACGTGACCGGCGGCTTGTTGTCGATCGACGCCGACTTGCCATGGCCGCCGAACACGAGCAGGCGGCCCTGCGCGTCGGTGCGCAGTTCGCCGAGTTCGACCGGGGTGCCGAGGAACTTGCCGCCGTCGAAGCGGTATTTCTTGCCCTGCGTGTCAGGCTTGCCGATGCTGCGCGGGCCCGGCGTGATGGACAGCTTGCCGCGCTCGGGCACCGGAACGTTCGCGTTGCGGCGCGTCGATGCGGGCGCGGTCAGCGCTTCGGGAATGTCGAGCGCGAGCTCGAAGTTGTACCAGGCGGCCTTGTGGTTCGCGAGTTCGACGGTCCACTCGATCTCGACGTCCTCGCCCATCCGCAGTTCGCGCACGACGCGGCCGGAGCCGTCGTAGCCGTAGATGCGGAACTGCGCGACCTCGCGCTTGAGCGCACCGCTTCCATCGCGGTAGTAGCCCGGCGGCTCCGGAGCGGGATCGACGACCTGCGGACCGATGTAGTAGCCGTCGTCCTTTCTGGAATTGCCGACGCGGGCGATGCCGATCGACGGATGGATCTTCGCGTAGACGATGCGTTCGTCCGGCTTCTTGCTGCGACTCATGAGCCCCCTCCGCTGCGTGTGTGAGCACCCGCATCGACCGGGACGGATCGCGGGCCGGCCGACTCTGGCGCGAACCGCACAGACCGTCAAGCAATGTTTACATTGCAGCGAATGCTCTCAATTTATCTTCGCGACATTGATCGTCCGGGGCACGGTTTTCCGCTAAAGAGCCGCCGAACGGCGGCCTGCCCGGTCGCCGGCGGACAGCCGTTAAACCCTGCCGGCCACTGTCGCATCGAACGGACACCCGGGAGTACCGTCCTCGCGTCCGCGAACGGCTCCCCGACGTTCGTTCCGGAGATATCGATGCTCATTCGCCGCCTGTGCCGGTTCGGCCTTTGCCTGCTGCTCGTCCCGCCCGCGTCCCTCGCCGAGCCCGCGCCGGCGCCCGTCGACGTGATGATCGTCGGCGTGTTCCACATGTCCAACCCCGGCAAGGACATCCACAACCTGAAGGTCGACGACATGCTGTCGCCGGCGCGGCAGGCCGAGATCGCGGCCGTCACCGAAGCGCTCGCGCGGTTTCGGCCGAACCGCATCGACGTGGAATGGCCGAAGGCCGTCGTCGAGGAGCGCTACGCGAAGTACCTCGACGGCAGCCTGCCGCCGTCGCGCAACGAAGTCGTGCAGCTGGGCTTCCGGCTCGCGAAGGACGCCGGGGCCAAGTCCATCCACGGCATCGACGTCGACGGCGATTTCCCGTACGAGGCACTGAAGACCTACGCCGACGCGAACGGGTTCGGCGCACTGCTCGCGGCGCAGGGCGCGATCTACGACCGCCAGAACGCCGAGCAGGAGCGTCTGCTCGCAAGCAAGGGCGTCGGAGCGGCGCTGCGTCATCTCAACGACCCCGCGCGGCTTCGCAACGACAATTTCTTCTATCGCACGGCGCTGCGCATCGGCGCCGGCGATACGCAGCCCGGCGTCGATCTGCTGACCGCGTGGTACCGCCGCAATTTCCTGATCTGCGCCGAACTGCTGCAGCGCTCGCAACCCGGCGATCGCATCGTCGTGTTCTACGGCGCGGGACATTCGTTCCTGCTGCGGCAGTGCGTGGCCGAAACGCCGGGGTTCCGGCTCGTCGAAGCGATCGACTATCTGCCGAAGTAGTCGCGCGCACAGCATCGACGCCGCGGTTGCACTGACGCAGAATCGCCGCTGCCCCCGGCATCGGCGACGTGCGTGACGCATCGGCTTTTCGTCTATGGAACGCTCGCGCCGGGACGGCCGAACGAACACGTGCTCGCGAGCGTTCCGGGCACCTGGGAGCCCGCCTGCGTGCGCGGCATCCTGCTCGCCGAAGGCTGGGGTGCGGCGGTCGGCTATCCGGGCATCGTGCTCGACGAGCGCGGCGACGACGTCAACGGTTTCGTCTTCACTTCCGAAGCGCTTGCGGATCACTGGGCGCGGCTCGACGCGTTCGAAGGCGACGGCTATCGGCGCGTCGTGACGACGGCGCGGCTCGCGGACGGACGATCGGTCGAGGCCTTCGTCTACAGCCTCAGCGACGCGAGCGTGCCGCCGGGATTTCCGCACACCTGAGCCCTGGACAGGCGCGCTACGCAGTGCGCGCCTGTTTCGTGAGGTAGGGCAGCAGCAGAAAACGGCGAGCGCGCCGGCAACGACGGCTTCGAGCCGGATGAACGCGTTGATGCGCAGACCGATGCTGCAGATCGACGCGTAGTTGCAGTGACCGAGCGTCAACAGATTGCGAAGGCGTGCGCGGCTTTCTCGCGATGCGCCGCGAGGTGCTGCTGCGCTCGCAGTTCCGCGTCGGCTGTCCGGTCATGGCCGCCGCCGTCGAAGAACCGATCGACGACACCGCCGACGACGCCCTGCGCGCGGCGGCCGAGGTGTTCGACGCCTGGGAACGTCAGCGCGTCGCTGCGCCGAAGGCGAACGGCTGCGAGCGCAAGGCCGCCGCGGAACTCGCGACGCTCCTCATCGCCAGCCTCGACGGCGCCATCGTGCTTTGCCGCGCGACGCAGCATCGTGCCGTTCGATCGCGTGGCGAAGTGGATAGAGGGGGCGGTGGCGGCGGTGTCGTTGCGGCGTGGCGTGGCGGGTGGGCCGAAGGCAACCGCCGGATCGAGCAACTGGTTATTCACCGCCAGCGCGCCAGCGCCGCCTGCCCATAGCGCGGATGCACGACACGGCGTCGCGCAGCATCCGGTTCGCCGGATTTTCCGTCGAGCGGGAACAGGGTCAGGTGACGCGGCTGCACGGTAACCTGCATGCCGGCCTGCAGCGCGCGGCGCTGGGCTTCTTCGCCGCCGAGTTCGGCTTCGAGGGTCTGGCCGAGCGACGGCACCTCGAGTTCGAGGTGGGCGACGCTGCCGGCGAGGTAGACATGGCGCAAGGTCGCGCGCCAGCCGGAGTCGAGCGCGGTCGGCGTCAGCGCGAGATGTTCGGGGCGCACATAGGCGACGGCGCTGCCGTCGGCGACGCCGTCGAGATCGTCGGTGTCGAAGCGCTGGTCGCCGCCGACGACGCGGCCGTTGTGGAT
>NZ_DATIGT010000095.1:0-2764 GCF_035481375.1 Tahibacter sp. | reverse complement strand
CCCGACAACCGCACGACATTACCCGACCACCCCATCCGCTACTCCCGGATCCCCTGGACGTACCCTTACGCATTCAGCCTCCGAAAGTAGCACAGCTTATGCCAGCGCGGAGTAAGGCGTGACCAAAGTTGTGCGGACAGATCTGCTCCCTCGACGGTCGGGGCCGCTTCGGCCCGCCCCGCTCCGTTTTACGGCTGAGCCGGAGGACGGGCACGCGGCCGCGGTCGGACGTCATGCAGCGGCGCGAACGTCGCGGCGTGCCGGATCGCCTCGCCGATGCCGAGGTGAGCCGTGCTGTCGCGCGGACCGAGGTCGCTGACGAAGCCGAAGCGGAAGGTCAGTCCCCAGTCGAGCGCCGCGCCGCTGCCGCGCGTCCAGGCGACGCGGTCGGCGCTGCGCTCGCCGGACCAGGCCGTGCCGGTATCGGCAACGCCGTCGAAGTCGATGCGGTCGATCTGCGCGTGCGGATCGGCGAACACGGAGAAGCGCTCGATGCCGAGGTTCTGCTCGACGCGCAGGTTCGGCTCGTGGCCGCTGGTGCGCGCCAGTGTGAGGTCGAGATTGAACAGCGCGTAGTCGTAGGCGTAGCGCCCGTCGGCAAGCGGCGTCACGCGCGTAGCGAGCAGCGCCCTGCCCTGCGGCGTCGCGACGAGGCTGCGCCGCTGCCAGCCGCCCGCCGGCGCGAGACCGAGCCAGCGGTCGAGCACACTGCCGCGGCGGAAGTCGGCGACGTCGAACCGCCAGACCCAGGCATTCGGGTCGGCGCCCTGCCCGCGCACCTTCTGCGGCACGACCTGCAGCAGCCCGAGGTTGTTCCAGGGATCGGCGTCGTCGCGCACCACGTACCAGTATTCGAGGAACCAGCGCGCGCCGGGATGGCGCGCCGGCAGCAGCTCGCTTTCGCGGACGGCCAGGCGCTTGGCGCGGTTGTACGCATCGTCGGGCAGCAGGCCGTCGTCGGCGTCGCGGCGGCCGTCGCAGTCCTTGTCATACATCGACCCGCAGCGTCCCCACTGCGCGGTGAACGGCACGATCTCCCGGCGCGGCGCGAGGCCGGTCGGAAAGTCGTTGCTGAAGCCGCCGTAGGTGTCCTCGCAGCCCGGATACAGCACGTTGCCTTCGCCGCAGCCGCAGACGGCGTTGATGGTGTGGAACGCGTGCTTGGCGCCGGAGGCGCCGATCTGGCGCAGCCGGCCGTCGGCGTCCAGGCGATAGAGATTCCAGACCAGGAACGGATGCTGGTCGTTCGCATACGGCGGCGCGGGTGCGGAGAACTTCGCGTACCAGGCCACCGACGCGTCGCCGGCGTTGCGCAGGCTCGCGTCGGGCGCGAGCACGACGAGGCCGTCGTCGCTGTCGGCCGTGCAGACGCGCGTATGCGCGCCGAGGCCGTCGCTTCTTCCACAACGATAGGAATTCACGCCGTCGGGTTCGCGCTCTTCCCAGTTCACGGCGAGACGCAGCATTTCCACATCGGCGCGCCGCGTGGCCGAAGGCCATTGCAGCGGACAGACCGCCGTGGCCTTGGCGTGCGACCGGCCGCCGCCGAGCCCCTCGACCTGCGCGCCGCCGACCAGCAGGCCGCTCCATTCCGGTTGCCCGAGACGCCGCGCGAGCGCAGCGCCGAGCCGCAGATCCATGTGGCGCAGCGACAGGGCGCCGTCATCGGCGTAGGCATGCGCGTGGTCGAGCGCGAACCAGGCCGTGCCGGCCGCATCGACGAGTTCGAGCCCCATCCGCGCGCTGCCGCGGCGGCGCAGCGCGAAGCCGCGAAGATCGAGCCCGCCGTCCGGCAGGCGCAGCTGCGGTCCGCCGCGGTGCCGCACGCTGCCGTCGTCGAGCGCGCCGAAACGCCCGGCGTCGTCATGACGCCAGCGCAGCGTTGCCGGATCGACGACGCTAAAGCGCTGCTCGCGGTAGTCGGCGCGCACGGCGCTGTCGGCGCAGCCGCCGCAGGTGTCGGAGAGTTCGATGCCGAGCGGCGCGAGTGCGCCGCGGTTGAACCAGAGCGTCGTTTCCGCAGCGCCCGCCGGCAGCGCGACGCCCGGCGCGGCCAACAGCAGCGCAACGCAACGCACGAACCGGCGCGCGCAGTCACGCATGCAGCAGCAGCTTCTCGGCGATCGCGAGATACAGCGCCGGCAGGCGTTCCAGATCGGCCAGCGCGACATGCTCGTCGAGCTTGTGGATCGTCGCGTTGACCGGGCCGACTTCGACGACGTCGGCGCCGAGCGGCGCGATGAAGCGGCCGTCGGACGTGCCGCCGCCGGTACTCGCGAGCGTCTCGATGCCGCAGACCTCGGCGATCGCCGCGATCGTGCGTTCGCGCAGCGGGCCGCCGCGCGTCAGGAACGGCTCGCCCGACAGATCCCAGCGCAGCGAGAACGCGATCCCGTGGCGGCGCAGCAGCGCTTCGGTGCGTTCCTGCAGCGACGCGGCACTGGTCTCGGTGCAGAAGCGGAAATTGAACACGACCTCGAGCGTGCCCGGGATCACATTGGTCGCGCCGGTGCCCGCGGCGATGTTGGACACCTGAAACGAGGTCGGCGGGAAATCCGCGTTGCCCTCGTCCCAGCGCGTCGCGGCAAGCTCGGCCAGCGCCGGCCCGAAGGCGTGGATCGGATTGTTCGCTTTTTCCGGATAGGCCACGTGTCCCTGCACGCCGTGCACGGTCAGGTAGCCCGACAGCGATCCGCGACGCCCGACGCGGATCACGTCGCCGAGCTGCGCGCTCGAGGACGGCTCGCCGACCACGCACCAGTCG
>NZ_DATIGT010000094.1:0-9551 GCF_035481375.1 Tahibacter sp. | reverse complement strand
GGCTTCATCCGCTTCTCGCTGCCGATCGTGCCCGACGCGAGCATGGAGTTCGCCTGGGTCGTGATCGCGATGTCGCTGATCGCCGTCGTCTACGTCGGCTACGTCGCGCTCGTGCAGGAAGACATGAAGAAGCTGATCGCGTATTCGTCGATCGCGCACATGGGCTTCGTGACGCTCGGCGTGTTCATCTCGCTGTCGCTGGCCCGCGGCGGCAACGCGAACGGCGCGGCCATCGCGATCCAGGGCGCGATGGTGCAGATGATCTCGCACGGTTTCATTTCGGGCGCGATGTTCGCGAGCGTCGGCGTGCTCTACGACCGCCTGCATACGCGCATGATCCGCGACTACGGCGGCGTCGTGAACACGATGCCGCGCTTCGCGACCTTGTTCGTCCTGTTCGCGATGGCCAACTGCGGCCTGCCGGGCACGAGCGGCTTCGTCGGCGAGTTCTGGGTGATCCTCGCCGCGTTCCAGCACAACCCGCTGGTCGGCGCGCTTGCCGCGTTCACGCTGATCATCGGCGCGGCCTACACGCTGTGGCTCGTCAAGCGCGTGATCTTCGGCGACGTCGCCAACGACAACGTCGCGCAACTGCAGGACATGAACGCGCGCGAGACCTTCGTGCTCGCGACGCTCGCGGTCGCCGTATTGCTGTTCGGCCTCTGGCCGCAGCCGCTCGGCAACCTCATGGATGCGCCGATTGCCGAGCTCGTGAAGCACATCGTCATCAGCAAGGGCGCGTGAAGGACCGACCATGATTAGCCTGAACGACATCCTGACCCTGCTGCCCGAATCGTTCCTGACGATCGCAATCTGCGCGCTGCTGCTGCTCGACCTGTTCCTCAAGCCCGCGCAGCGCAGCGTCACGCACTACCTGTCGATCGCCGCGCTGGCCGTGACCGGCTGGCTCGTGCTGCAGCACTACGGCGAGCCGACCGCGTTCGGCGGCATGTTCGTGCGCGACGGCATCGCGAGCGTGCTCAAGGTCTTCGTGCTGCTGACGTCGGCGCTCGTGTTCGTCTATGCGCGCCCCTATCTGCGCGACCGCGGCCTGTTCGTCGGCGAGTACTACGTGCTCTGCCTGTTCGCGGTGCTCGGCATGATGCTGCTGGTCTCGGCCGGCAGTCTCGTCATGGTCTATCTCGGCCTCGAACTGCTCGCGCTGTCCTCGTACGCGCTCGTCGCGCTGAATCGCGACTCACCGCTGTCCTCCGAAGCGGCGATGAAGTACTTCGTGCTCGGCGCGCTGGCCTCGGGCATGCTGCTCTACGGCATGTCGATGATCTACGGCGCGACCGGCTCGCTCGACCTCACGGCGATCCATGCGGCGACCGCGTCGGGCACGCAGCGCGGCATGCTGCTGTTCGGCGTCGTGTTCGTCGTCGTCGGCATCGCGTTCAAGTTCGGCGCGGCGCCGTTCCACATGTGGCTGCCCGACGTCTATCAGGGCGCACCGACCGCGGTCACCGTGTTCATCGGCTCGGCACCGAAACTCGCCGCGTTCGGCATGGCCTACCGGCTGCTCGAATCGGGACTCGACGGCGTCGGCGGTTACTGGCAGCTCATGCTCGCGCTGCTCGCGGTCGCCTCGCTGGCGATCGGCAACATCGCCGCGATCATGCAGAGCAATCTCAAACGCATGCTTGCGTACTCCACGATCTCGCACGTCGGCTTCCTGTTCCTCGGCCTGATCAACGGCCAGCCCGAGGGGTACGCCGCCGCCATGTTCTACGCGATCAGCTACGCGCTGACAGCGACCGTCGCCTTCGGCATCATCCTGCTGCTGTCGCGTGCAGGCTTCGAGGCCGAGGAAATCGCCGACTACAAGGGACTCGGCCAGCGCGCCCCGTGGTACGCGTTCCTGATGGCGCTGACGATGTTCTCGCTCGCCGGCGTGCCGCCGCTGTTCGGGTTCTACGGCAAGCTGCTCGTGCTGAAGGCCGTCGCCGTGCCGGGCACGCTGTGGCTCGCGATCTCCGGCGCCGTGTTCGCGATCGTCGGCATCTACTACTACCTGCGCGTCGTCAAGGTCATGTATTTCGACGATCCGGAAGAAGGCGCCGCGGCGATCGACAAGCCCGCCGACGCGCCGATGCGCGCGGTGATTTCGGTCAACGCCCTTGCATTGCTCGTGCTCGGCCTCCATTGGGGTCCGCTGTACGCGTGGTGCGCGACGGCTCTGGGCATCGCGAAGTAATCCTTTCGATTCAAAAGGGCTTGCGGAATCGTTCATCGATCCGTAAACTTCCGTTTCTCTGATGCGGGG
This sequence comes from Tahibacter sp., assembly GCF_035481375.1. Taxonomy (GTDB): domain Bacteria; phylum Pseudomonadota; class Gammaproteobacteria; order Xanthomonadales; family Rhodanobacteraceae; genus Tahibacter. The sequence continues at coordinate 7,285 of NZ_DATIGT010000094.1, read as the reverse complement.
TGGAGCAGTCTGGCAGCTCGTCGGGCTCATAACCCGAAGGTCGCAGGTTCAAATCCTGCCCCCGCTACCAGGATCGAAAGCGAAAGGCCACCTCGTGTGGCCTTTTTGCTAGAGCCGGGATGGCGATCGAACGAGCTGCGATCGCCGCATTCCGGTAAACAGCGCAGGATGCGCGCGTTGCCGATGTTGGGAAGCAAGACAACGGCGGACTATGGAATGGGCCTTAGTGCCCATTTTTTGTTTGTGCAGAATGCAGCGTGAAAGACGACGAACTCATCCAGTTGATCAAACCCGTAGTTGCCGACCTGGGCCTCGAATGCCTCGGCATCGAGTACGCGCCCAGCCGCGGCAATAGTCTGCTGCGCATCTATATCGACCATCTCGAACGACCCATCACCATCGACGACTGCGAAGCGGTGAGCCGCGAACTTTCGGCGCAGCTCGACGTGAACGATCCGATCAGCGGGCGCTATACGCTCGAAGTGTCGTCGCCGGGTCTCGACCGACCGCTGTTCACGCCGGCGCAGTTCGCGCGCTTCATCGGCGAGAAAGCCAAGATTTCCCTGAACCTGCCGGTCGAAGGCCGGCGCCGTCTGCAGGGCGAGATCCGCGGCGTCGACGGCGACCGCATCACGATCGAACAGGACGGCATCGAGATCGTCGTCGCGCACGACAACGTACAGAAAGCACGCATCGTTCCCGACTATGCCGCGCTCGGCCTGCTGCCCGAAAAGCCTTCGGGCAAAGCCGGGCCGCCGGCGAAGCCCGGTGCCGCCAAGCCCGGCGCCGCGAAACCCGGCGCGACGAAACGCAAGCCAAAATAATGATCAGTGCCGGGGTCGACGACGCCGGCTGGAGTGACGAGCGATGAGCAAAGAATTGTTGCTGGTAGTCGACGCGGTCGCCAACGAGAAGGGCGTCGACAAGGCGGTCATCTTCGACGCGATGGAGGCCGCGCTGGCCTCGGCGGCGAAGAAGCGCTACGTCGATCAGGACGTCGCGATCCGCGTGTCGATCAATCGCCACAACGGCGACTACGAGACCTTCCGGCGCTGGGAAGTCGTTCCCGACGACATCGTCATGGAATCGCCCGAGCGCATGATCCGCCTGATGGACGCCGAGGACGAGAAGCCCGGCAGCGGCATCGGCGATTTCGTCGAGGAACAGATCGAGAACCCGGAATTCGGCCGCATCGCGGCGCAGGCGGCCAAGCAGGTCATCGTGCAGCGCGTACGCGAAGCCGAGCGTGCCCAGGTGGTCGACGCGTTCCGCGACCGCATCGGCGAGCTCATCACGGGCGTGGTCAAGCGCGTCGAGCGCGGCGCGGTCTACCTCGACCTCGGCGGCAATGCCGAAGCCTACATCGCGCGCGACAAGACGATTCCGCGCGAAACCGTGCGCACCGGCGACCGCGTGCGCGGCTATCTCTACGACGTGCGCGCCGAAGCACGCGGTCCGCAGCTGTTCGTGTCGCGTACGGCGCCCGAATTCATGATGGAGCTGTTCAAGCTCGAAGTGCCGGAAGTCGGCCAGGGCCTCGTGCAGATCAAGGCCTGCGCGCGCGATCCGGGCGACCGCGCGAAGATCGCGGTGCTCGCGACCGACACGCGCACGGATCCGATCGGCGCCTGCATCGGCATGCGCGGTTCTCGCGTGCAGGCCGTGTCGAACGAGCTCAACGGCGAGCGCATCGACATCGTGCTCTGGAACGACAACCCGGCGCAGTTCGTCATCAATGCGATGGCGCCGGCCGAAGTGCAGTCGATCATCGTCGACGAAGACAAGCATTCGATGGACATCGCGGTTGCCGAGGACAAGCTGTCCCAGGCGATCGGCCGCGGCGGCCAGAACGTGCGCCTCGCGAGCAAGCTGTCGGGCTGGCAGCTCAATGTGATGACCGAAGCGCAGGTGCGCAACAAGAGCGAATCCGAGCAGGAATCCGCGCGTCAGCTGTTCATGACGCGGCTGGAAGTCGACGCGGAAATCGCGGCGATCCTCGTGCAGGAAGGCTTCTCGACGGTCGAGGAAATCGCCTACGTGCCGACTGGCGAGCTGCTCGCGGTCGAGGGCTTCGACGAGGACATCGTCGAGGAACTGCGCGCCCGCGCCCGCGACGCGCTGCTCACCGAAGCGCTCGCGGTGGAGGAAGACATCGACGAGCACAAGCCGGCTCCCGACCTCGTCGCCGTCGACGGCATGGACGAGGCACTGGCTTATACGCTCGCGCAGCACGGCGTCGTGACGCGCGAGAACCTGGCGGACCTGGCCACCGACGAACTCATGGAGTTCGGCATCGATGGCATGGACGAGGATCGTGCTGCGGCGTTGATCGTTGCTGCGCGTGCTGCCGATACGTAATACGCGCCGGGTGTTTCGGCAGCAGTAGCGGGCAGCAGCGGATCACGGAGTAATCGAATATGTCGGACGTCACCATCAAGCAATTGGCCCAGGTTCTGGGCACGCCGGTCGAGAAGCTGCTGTCGCAGCTCGCCGAGGCCGGCATGAAGTTCACGAACGCCGACCAGGTGATCAGCAGCACTGAAAAAGTGAAGCTGCTCGGATTCCTGCGCCGCACGCACGGCAAGACCGAGCCGGTCGGCGACGATTCGGCGCCGCGTCAGATCACGCTCAAGCGCAAGACGGTCAGCGAAATCACCGTGAACCAGGGCGCTGCGCGCGGCAAGACGGTCAACGTCGAAGTCCGCCAGAAGCGCACGTACGTCAAGCGCAGTTCGGTCGACGAGGAACAGAAGGTCGACAGCGAACGCGAAGAGGCGCTGCGCAAGCTCGGCGAGTCGACGCTCAAGCGCGAAGGCGAGGAGCTCGAGCGCGCCGCGCAGGAGAAGCGCCGCGCCGAGGAAGAGGCCAAGGCCACCGCAGCGGCCGCCGCTGCCGCCGCTGCAGCGGCTGCCGCCGAGGAAGCGCGCCGTCGCGAGGAAGCCGCCGCCGCCGTGCGCAAGGTCGAAGAACCCGCGCGCCCGCAGCCGGCACGCACCGAGGCGCCGGCTGCGCGTCCCGCCGCCAGCGCGCCGGCGTCGAACGCGCCGCCAGCGCGTCCGGCCGGCGACGCGCCGCGACCGCCGCCGCGCCGCGACGCGACGGCGCATCATGTGCCGCATCGCCCGCCGGCGCCGCCCAAGCGCGCCGGCGACGATCAGAACCGCAACAACAACCGCGTGCGCCACGGCTCGCACCGCATGACCGAAGGTCCGCCCGCGGACATCGGCCACCGGTTCGCCGGCGGCGAGCTGCATCTGACGGCCGAGGAACGCGCACGCCGTTCGAGCCGCAAGAAGCCGCGCGGCGGCAAGCCCGACATCAGCCGCATCACCGGACAGCATGGCTTCGCGAAGCCGACCGCGCCGGTCGTGCGTGAAATCGCGATCGGCGAAGCGATCATCGTCGCCGATCTCGCCGCAAAAATGGCAGTCAAGGGTTCCGACGTGGTCAAGGCGCTGTTCAAGATGGGCGTCATGGCGACGATCAACCAGACCGTCGATCACGACACCGCCGTGCTCGTCGTCGAGGAGCTCGGCCACAAGGCCGTGCGCCAGAGCGACGACGATGCCGAATCCGCGCTGATCGCGCATTCCGAAGCCGACCACGGCGACAAGGAAACGCGTCCGCCGGTCGTGACCATCATGGGTCACGTCGACCACGGCAAGACCTCGCTGCTCGACTACATCCGCCGCACCAAGGTCGCCGCGGGCGAAGCCGGCGGCATCACGCAGCACATCGGCGCATACCACGTGACGACCGACAAGGGCGTGATCACGTTCCTCGACACGCCGGGCCACGCCGCGTTCACCGCGATGCGCGCGCGCGGCGCGAAGCTGACCGACATCGTCGTGCTGGTCGTGGCCGCGGATGACGGCGTCATGCCGCAGACCGTCGAAGCGGTCAAGCATGCGCGCGCGGCCGGCGTGCCGATCATCGTCGCCGTCAACAAGATGGACAAGTCCGAAGCCAACCCGGACAACGTCAAGCAGGGCCTCGTGCAGCACGAAGTCGTGCCGGAAGAGTGGGGCGGCGACACGCAGTTCGTGCCGCTGTCGGCCAAGACCGGCATGGGCGTCGATGCGCTGCTCGACGCGATCCTCGTGCAGTCCGAAGTGCTCGAGCTGCAGGCCGTGCGCGACGGCCGCGCCTCGGGCGTGGTCATCGAGTCGAGCCTCGACAAGGGCCGCGGTCCGGTCGCGACGGTGCTCGTGCAGACCGGTACGCTCAAGCGCGGCGACTTCCTCGTCTGCGGCGTGGAATACGGCCGTGTGCGTGCGATGTTCAACGAGTCCGGCAAGCAGGTGAACGAAGCCGGCCCGTCGATTCCGGTGCAGGTGCTCGGCCTCTCGGGCGTGCCCGATGCCGGCGACGATTTCGTGTCGGTCGCCGACGAGCGTCTGGCCAAGGACGTCGCGCAGCAGCGCAACCAGAAGCGCCGCGAAACGCGCCTCGTGAAGCAGAGCACGAAGCTCGAAGACATCATGGCGACGATGACGCAGGGCGGCGATCAGCAGACGCTGAATCTCGTCGTCAAGGCCGATGTGCAGGGTTCCGCGGAAGCGCTGCGCGATTCGCTGACCAAGCTCACGAACGAACTCGTCAAGGTCAACGTCATCGTATCGGGTGTCGGCGGCATCACCGAATCGGACGCGACGCTCGCAGCCGCATCGAAGGCCACGATCATCGGTTTCAACGTCCGTGCCGACGCGTCGGCGCGCAAGGTCATCGAGACCAACGGCCTCGACCTGCGCTACTTCTCGATCATCTACGACGTCATCGATCAGGTGAAGCAGGTCGCGTCGGGTCTGCTCGGCATGGAAGTGCGCGAAGAGATCATCGGCGTGGCGCAGGTGCGCGAAGTGTTCCGCAGCTCGAAGTTCGGTGCGGTGGCCGGCTGCATGGTCATCGAGGGCTTCGTCAAGCGCAACAAGCCGATCCGCGTGCTGCGCGACAACACCGTGATCTTCCAGGGCGAACTCGAGTCGCTGCGCCGCTTCAAGGACATCGTCGACGAAGTCCGCAACGGCATGGAGTGCGGTATCGCCGTGAAGCAGTACAACGACGTGAAGCCCGGCGACCAGATCGAGTGCTTCGAGCGCATCGAAGTGCAACGTACGTTCTAAAAGCAGGAAACAGGGAGCGGGAGCGGGAAACGAGAGAAAGCGTGTCAGCACCTTCCACTCGTTTCTCTCACTCCTCTCCGCTCTTTTCTCGCCGGAGTATCGCCATGCCCAACACCTTCAACCGCTCCGACCGCATCTCTGCCGAGCTGCGCCGCCTCGTCGGCACCATGGTGCACGAGGTCGTGCGCGATCACGCGCTGCCGTCGGTCAGCGTGTCCGACGTCGAGGCCTCGCGCGAACTCGACACGGCGACGGTCTACGTGACCGCGCTGATGGCCGAGCAGGGACCGCCCGCGGTCAAGCTGCTCAACGAGATGGCCAAGGATTTCCGCCGCGAACTCTCGCGCATCATGAAGATCCGGCGCGTGCCGGAGCTGCGCTTCAAGTACGACGACTCGGTCGACAAGGGCGAGCGCATCGAGCAGCTGCTGCGCGCCGATCGCGAGCGTGGGCCGTCGCAGGACTGACCCTCGCGTCCGCGAAGCAAACCGCGGACGCTGCGATGAATCGTGCGCTCGCTTCCCGGTCCGGCACGAACGCAAAGCGGACGCCGCGATCGACGTGAAGCACATCGCAGGCGATCCGGACGCGCGACCACACGCGCAGCGTGGTCAGCGTATCCGCCGTAAGCCAGTCGCGCGCACCGGCCAGACTGCAGAGGCGGTAGCGTCGACCGCGCAGATAGGCCACCTGTCGGCAGTCGCGGCAACGCTCGATCATGTGCGGCAATGCACTTTCCGCGTACAGCCGTCGAGCCGGGGCGGTCATGCGTGGTGTCGTCTGCGCGCCGTCAGCGTCCTTGTGCTGTTACCCCGCGGCGCGGCGAGAATGCCAGAATCGCCGGTTCGCAACGAACTATCCGCATGAGCAAGAAGAAAGATCCCACTCCCTGGCGCGACGTCCACGGCATCGTGCTGCTCGACAAGCCGCGCGGACTCAGTTCCAACCAGGCGCTGCAGAAAGCGCGCCGGCTGTTCCTTGCCGCGAAGGGCGGCCACACCGGCAGCCTCGACCCGATGGCGACCGGCCTGCTGCCGCTGTGTTTCGGCGAAGCGACGAAGATCGCCGGCTATCTGCTCGGCGCGGCCAAGGCCTATACCGCGACGGTGCAGCTCGGCGCGACGACGACGACCGGCGACGCCGACGGCGACATCGTCGAGCGCCGCGCCGTGCCGGTACTCACGGCCGCCGAGATCGACGCGGCGCTGGCGCCGCTGCGCGGCCGCATCACCCAGGTGCCGCCGGTCTACAGCGCGCTGAAGCTCGCCGGCGTGCCGCTGTACAGGCGCGTGCGCGACGGCGAGGAGGTCAGCGCCGCGCCGCGCGAGGTCGATGTGCATCGCCTGACGCTGCTGCGCCACGACGGCGACACCCTCGAACTCGCGGTCGAATGCGGGTCCGGCACGTATGTGCGCAGCCTCGCACGCGATCTGGGCGAAGCGCTGGGCTGCGGCGCGCACCTGATCGGCCTGCGGCGGACCTGGGTCGATCCGTTCCGCGCGCCGCGAATGCACACGCTGGAAGAGCTCGAGCACCTGCTGATCACGCAGGGGCGCGAGGCCATCGACGCGCTGCTGCTCGATACGGACGCCGGCCTGTCGGCGCTGCCGGTGCTAGGGCTCGACGCGGAGCAGGCTCAGCGGCTGATCCAGGGCCAGCCGGTGCCCGGGCTCGGCGATGCGGTCGAGCTGTGCCGTGTGCACGATGCGGCTGGCCGGCTGCTCGCGCTCGGCGAGATCGACGCGGGCGGGGTACTTCGGGTGCGCCGCGGCCTGAACCTGCCGGCGTGAGCCCTCGTTTTCGCCGGCACGGCGCAAAATATCCGTCGCGCCGGATTCTTTCAGACTTGTTGCGCCGCGGCGTCTGGCGTTAAACTCCCGCGGCTCTCTTGACAATTCACCCCACGCGGGGCTTGTGCAGCGCCATCGATTGCGGTTGCGCTGCACAAGCCTCGTCTAGCTTCAAGGTCACGAAAAAAATGTTGAACGTCGAACAAACCCAGAAAATCCTTGCCGATTTCGGTCGCGTCCCGAACGACACCGGCTCGCCGGAAGTCCAGGTCGCCCTGCTGTCCGCCCGCATCGACAGCCTCAGCGAACACTTTGCCAAGCACGCCAAGGATCATCATTCCCGCCGCGGCCTGCTCAAGATGGTCAACCAGC
>NZ_DATIGT010000093.1:0-30172 GCF_035481375.1 Tahibacter sp. | reverse complement strand
GGCGAACGCCGCGTCCGTCCAGCTCGTGTCCAGCCGCCCCGGCGCGTAGTCCTTCATCGCCTTGTAGACATACAGGGTCGCGTCGAGAAACACGCCGCGCTCGGCCATGCGGCGATACAGCGCGCGCAGGCGCGGATGATCCGGCGCGACCGTCGACCACGGCCCGCGGATACGCTGGCCGTAGTCGTCGGGCACGACGTCGACCGCTTCCCAGACGAGATACGGCGCATGCGACAGCGAGCCGACCCCGGCATCGACGAGATCGCCCGGCGCGGCCGGAAACACCGTTGCGTGCGCCGTCGTCAGCAGTCCCTGGCGGCGCGCTTCGCGAATCAGGTCCCTGGCCAGCGCGGGTTTCAGATCGCCGTAGACCTTGATGTTGCGTGCGCCGCTGCCGCGCGCCTCGGCCACGGCCTGGCGCAGATCGCTGCTCGCATCGATCAGACGCGCCCAGGGTGCCGTGCCCGGCGCGCGTCCCGGCGCCATCTCCGCGGTCGGTCCGTTGCGGAAGACCGCCGGCCCGCCGAACAGCGCGCTGTAGACCAGCACCGGCCCCTGCCACTCGCCCGCGCCGATCGCGCGCTCGATCTCGGCCAGCGCCCGCGCGTCGCCGGCCAGGTCGCGCACGCTCGTCACGCCGCCGCGCGCGGCCGACGCAAGAATGCGATCGCCGCGGCGCGGATCGGGAAACCGCGTCACGTGCACGTGCGTGTCGACGAGCCCGGGCATGACCGACGCACCGGCGAGCCCGATCCGCGTCCAGCGCGCATCCGCCTGCGCCGCCGGCCGCTCGCCGTCGTCGTCGATCGCGACGATCACGCCGTCGCGCACGAGCAGCGACTTCACCGCGCGCGGCTCCGCCCCCGTGCCGTCGATGAGACGCAGATCGGTCAGTTCGAGATAGTCCGCGGCGTGCAGCGGCGAAAGCACGGCGAGGCAGAAGGCGAGGCTTAGGAAGCACTTCGGCATAGGAGCAGGAAATAGAGGGGCGTATTCAGGAAATGGAGAAAGCGGTTGCGGAAACTATCGAGCGCAACGCTGCGACGCTAGTTTCTACCGGCTCGCCTCCAGTTATTCCCCACGCCTCGCATTCCGATCAGAACCGCAACCCGGCGCACCGCTTTGCTACCCTGTATACCTGTGCCTTCTGCGAGACCGTCATGCGCCCGCTGCCGTTGATCGCCGTCGCCCTGCTGGCGAGTGCCTGCAGTACCCTGCCTCCGTCGCGCTGCGACGCCGGCGCGCAGGCGCTGGTCGAGGATGCGCTGTACTTCGGGCTGTCGATACCCGGCGGCGGCACGGTCGGCGAGGCGCAGTGGCAGCAGTTCCTGCGCGACGAGGTGACGCCGCGTTTTCCGCAGGGACTCAGCGTCGTCGACGCGGCCGGGCAATGGCGCGGCAACGACGGCAGCGTCGTGCGCGAGCCCTCGCGCGTGCTGACCCTCGTCCATCCCGACGACGCCGCGCACGAAGCCGCGATCCGCGCGATCGTCGATGCCTACAGGACGCGCTTCGCACAAGAGGCCGTCATGCGGCTCAAGCAGCGCACGTGCGCGAGTTTCTGACATGACGCCCTCGGTCATCCTCGTCGACTTCGACGGCGTGCTGCGCCGCTGGCCCGACTCCGACGCGGCGATCGAATCGCCGCACGGCCTGCCGCCCGGCAGCCTGCGCGCCGCGGCCTTCGACCGTGCGCTGCTCGCCGCCCTCGTCGAGGGCCGCCTGAGCGATGCCGACTGGCGCAACGAGACCGCGTGGCGCCTGCGCGAGCACTACCCGCACGCCGACGTGACCGCCGCGGTCGCGCAGTGGTCCGCCGGCATCGGCACGATCGACCGCGACCTGCTGTCGCTGCTGCAGCGCTGCACGCCGCCCCAGCGTCTGGTTCTCGTCTCCAACGGCAGCACGCGGCTGCCGCAGGACCTCGACGCGCACGGCATCGCCGCGTGCTTCCACACCGTCGTGAACTCCAGCGCGATCCGCATCGCCAAACCCGCCGCCGGCTTCTTCGAGATCGCACTGGCCCGCGCCGGCGTCACTGCCGCCGATGCCCTCTTCATCGACGACAGCACCGACCACGTCGCCGCGGCGCGCATGCTCGGCATTCGCTCACATGTATACAACGGCATTGCCGGCGTGCGGGAATTTCTCGGCGACACGGGGCTGGTGGTACCCGATTGAGCGGAGGCAATCGGGAATCGCGGGTTGCGGCGAGCCGCAGGCGAACCGCGACGGCGAGGTGTCCGTCCAGGGCGATCGCGCAACGGTGTCTTTCCGCCCCTTGACCGAACGGCCATACCGCCGTACATTTCATAACCATTGAGTTATGTAACAGATCGGTTATCCAATGCCCTCCACGCACCTGGACTCCACCTTCGCCGCGCTGGCCGACCCCACGCGCCGCGCGATCCTCGCGCGGCTCGCGCTCGGCGAAGCCTCGGTCGCCGAACTCGGCGAGCCTTTCGCGATGAGCCAGCCGGCGATCTCCAAGCACCTCAAGGTGCTCGAACTCGCCGGACTGATCAGCCGCGGCCGCGACGCGCAGCGCCGGCCCTGCCGCATCGAGGCCGCGCCGCTCGCCGAAGCGAATGCCTGGCTCGAACGCTACCGCCAACTCTGGGAGCAGCGCTTCGACGCGCTCGACGCGCTGCTCGCCGACATGAAGGCCGCGGAAAAAACCGCGCGCAAATCCCGCCCACGCCGCAAATCCTGACCCTTGGAAGGACATCGCCATGCACCGCTCCGGAACCCTGCAAGTCACGCTGCCCAGCGACCGCGAAATCCTGATGACGCGCGTGTTCGACGCGCCGCGCCACCTCGTGTTCGAAGCGCTCACGCGCGCCGAACTGCTGCGCCGCTGGTTCGGCGGACCGCCGGGCTGGCGCCTCGACGTCTGCGAGATCGACGCGCGCGCCGGCGGCAAATACCGCTATGTCTGGGCGCGCGACAACGGCGAGGTCATGGGCATGGGCGGCACGATTCTCGAATGCGTCGCGCCGGAACGCCTGGTCGCGACCGAGACGTTCGACCAGGCCTGGTACGAAGGCCAGGGCGTGTCCTCGATCGTGCTCAGCGAGGAAAACGGCAAGACCACGCTGCGCCTTACCGTCCAATACGATTCCAAGGAAGTCCGTGACCACGTGCTGAGCTTCCCGGCCACGACAGGCGTCGAGATGGGCTACGACCGCCTCGCCGAGTGGCTGGCCGGCGACGAGGCGCGCGAAGCGCTCGCGGAACTGGCCTGACGCGTCGCGGCGACGCGCCGCCGCTTCCGCCCGGGGCGTTGCGCGGTTGTGGATAATGCCGCGCAACGCCCCGCTCTGCCGCCCTCCGCGAGAACCGCATGCCTGCCGCCAAGACGCCGCGCAAGACCGTCACGAAGACATCGCGCAAGACCGCCACCGCACCGGCCGCAGCGCAGCCCGGCGACATCGCCGCGCGCTGCGCCGAGGCGGTCGCCGCGCTGGAAGCCTGCGCGACCGAGGCGACGCGCGCGGGCATGAGCCGCTTCGCGATCCCCAGCGACAAGGCGCTCGGCGTCGCGATGCGCGACGTGCAGGCCGTCGCGAAACGCTACCGCCGCGATCACGCGCTCGCCGAGGCGCTGTGGCAGACCGACATCTACGACGCGCGCATGCTCGCCTGCTACATCGACGATCCTGCCGCCGTCACGGCCGCGCAGATGGACCGCTGGATGCGCGGCATCGACAACTGGGCCCATTGCGACACCGCCTGCTTCGCGCTGTTCGACCGCACGCCGCACGCCTGGAACAAGATCGGGCAGTGGGCGACGCGCCGCGAGGAATTCGTCAGGCGCGGTGCCTTCGCGCTGCTCGCGAGCGTCGCACTGCACGACAAGAAAGCCGCCGATGCGCCGTTCCTGCGCGGCCTCGAACTCGTCGAAGCCGCCGCCGGCGACGACCGCAATTTCGTCAAGAAAGGCGTGAACTGGGCTCTGCGCGCGATCGGCAAACGCAACGCGACACTGCGCGCCGCCGCCACGGCCGTCGCCACGCGACTCGCCGCGTCCGAAGACGCCGCGCCCCGCTGGATCGGCAAGGACGCGTTGCGCGAATTCCGTAAACGTGGGGCGCGATGAGCGAAGCGCGTCGCGCCGTGCGACTGGCGCGTCGCGTCGGGGAGCGATCCGGTTTCGCCGAGCATGCGGCGCAATGCCCTTCGGTTATTGCGCCCTACGCGGCACGGCGCGTCGCGCGTCCGACTGGCGCGTCGCGTCGTCGAGCGATCCGGTTTCGCCGAGCATGCGGCGCAATGCCCTTCGGTTATTGCGCCCTACGGAACCGCGCTGGTTGCGGTGAGCCGCAGGCGAACCTCGATGCCGGGGTTCGCCGGTTGGGCTCGCCGCCGACCTACGCCATCGCGCGCAGCTCGCGCTCGATATCGAACACGTGCGCGTCGTCGCTGCCGAGTTCGCGCAGCGCGTCGGCGAGATTCAGCAGATACTCGCGGTTCTCGCCGCTCGGGCCGCGCGCGTTCGCGATGTGCGCGGCGATGTCGCGCTCGGCGGCCGGCCCGAGATACGCCTCGTTGCCGGGCGCGGCGACATAGACCACCGCATCGGCGCGCGTGCCGTCGTCGAACTGCAGCTCGATCGTCTCGCGCACGTAGCCGTTCTTCTCGCGATGATCCAGATGCGCGAACACGTCAGGCGTCACGCGATAGGCCATGCCGATGCAGACCGACTGCGACGCGGGCACCAGCGTGACCACGCGCCCCGGCGCCTCGGGCGTGCCGCGATGATCGTGCGAGCCCTGCCAGAAGCGCCGCGTCCAGCCGTCGAGCCGCGCGCGTCGCCGCTCGAGGAACGGAAAGTCGACCTTGTAGATCAGCGAGCCGTAGCCGAACAGCCAGATCGCGGTAGTCACGCGGAAATCCTGCACAGTGCCGGGAGCGGCGCCACGATGGCGCCGCGCGCGCCGCGATTCAAGGCCGGAACAGCCTCGGCAGCACCTCGGGCGCGCGCGTCCGATGGATATTGTCGTGGCGCAGATCGGGCCGCGCGTCGATCTCAGCCCAGCGACGCCGGTGCCGCCGCACTCAGCGCCGCGCGCATCGCATCGGCCTCGGCGGCGACCCGCGGGAAATGCTCGGCCAGGCCGCCGTCGGGCACGTAGCGCACGGGGAAGCGCGCCGCGTTCGTCGCATACGCAGGCGGCGTGCAGACCGCGATGCGCCGCGTTTCCGCGAGCGCCGCCGACGGCAGCTCGACGAGCTCGTGCGCCGGCGCGGCATCGGCTGCGGCCGGCGAAGCCGACGGCTGCATGCCGGACGTCGGACGCTCGCCGCGCTCGACCCAGCCTTGCAGCGCCTCGATCGCCGCGACGATCTGCACCGCGTTGAATCCCAGATGCTGTTCACCCGGCACGTACTGCTGCACGAACTGCGCATCGCGTCCGGCGCGCTGCACGGCGGTCGCGTAGCTGTTCGTCGCCGCGGCGCTGACGATCGGATCGTGGATCGTCTGGAGTGCCAGCAGCGGCTTTTCGAGACGGCCGCTCGGCGCGTAGTTCCGCCGCAGGAATTCATACGCTTTCGCGTCGGCCGCATAGCGGCGCACGCCCGCATTCAGGCCCGCGTCGTCGCCGCTGCCGCTGTAGAGCCAGTTCGCATTGCCGACCGCGTTGCCGCCGGAGAGCTGCTGCAGGCGGCGCACGAGGTCGCGATTGATCGCGGTCTGCTCGCCGATCGCCTCGATCGGCACGGCCATCAGCGCGGCGAGCTTGGCGGCTGCCTCGGGCTTCGCCGCGACTGCCGCGTCGAGCGCGCGCACGGCAGCGGCATCGAGCGCCTGCGCCGGCGGCACCGGCACGATGGTCCCGACCGTGCCGGGAAAATAGAAATCGAACGCCGCGAGATTCACGAACGCCTGCTGAAACAGCGCGTCGCCGCCGCCGAGCGTGCCGGCCAGCGACAGCCCGCCCGAATACGCCGTGCCTTTCTGCTCCAGCGCATGCGCCACGGCAAGGCCGCCCATCGACTGCCCGATCGCGAAGGTGTGGGTCGGCTTGCCGATTTTCGCGACGAAGTGCCTGCGCACCCATTCGGTATCGCGGTGCGCATCGGCGATGTTCCAGTCGGCGCGCGCATACCCCGACTGCGCGAGCGCGAAACCGCGCTGCAGCATGATCGCGCGGCCGCCCTGCACATACGGCTGATCGTCGAAGCGCTCGGCCCGCGGACTGTTGCCGCGGAAAAACACGATGAGCCGGCCGTTCCAGTTCTCCGGCACGTCGATGCGCCACGCGGCTCCGGCCTCGGTGCCGGTGAGGATGCGCGGCGATGCGGCGGCGGAAGTCAGGAAACAGAGGATAGAAGTGAGAAAAATAGAGAAGCGATAAAAAGCGCGCAGCTTCACGCAGAACTCCGGTTCGACAGGTTTTCCCAAGCAGGCCGCACGCGCGTGCGAAGGCGCCCTGCACGTGCGCAAAAACCCTCCCCATCGAGGGGAGGGTATGGGTGGGACGGGTGTCGGCTCAGCGGGCGTCGCCTTCCCGCGATTGCTGTTGCAGAAGCTCCGACGCCGGGCCGAAGCCTCCCCTCACCCTTCCTTCTCGAGATTCACCATCCACGAAATCCCGAATTTGTCCGTGCAGGTGCCGAAGCGGAATGCCCAGAACGTCTTCTCGAGCGGCATCTGCACTTCGCCGCCGTCGGACAGCGCCGCGAAGATGCGTTCGCACTCGGCCAGCGAGTCGGGGGCCAGCGCGAGCGAAATGCCGCGCGGCTTCTCGTACGGGCAGTAGGACGACATCGCATCCGAGCCCATCAGTCCGTGACCGTCGATGACGATCATCGAATGCATGACCTTGTCGCCGTATTCCGGGCCGCAGCCTTCGCCCTCGGGCGCCTCGCTGTATTTCATCGTGTGGACGATCTTGCCGCCCAGGTGCTGCGCGTAATACGCGAACGCCTCGGCGCAGTTGCCGTCGAACATCAGATACGGTTCGATCTTCATGCCCATCTCCTTCTGGTCTGAGAACGCCGCCGGCGCAAACGCGCCGGGGTCTGCGGTATGCCAGAACCGGCGACGCGCGGGAAGCCGGTTCCGGCTTACGCGTCGATCCGGCAACACCGGAATCGACAGACTTCCAGAAATTTCTTTCAGGCGATCGAACGCCCCGCGCCTCAGCCCGCCTTCGCGCGATACGTGTCGGCGACGTAACGGTCGAGGATGCCGATGAACTCCTGCGCGATCGAATCGCCGCGCAGGGTCTGCGTCTTAACGCCGTCGATGAACACCGGCGCCGCCGGCGCCTCGCCGCTGCCCGGCAGCGAGATGCCGATGTTCGCGTGCTTGGACTCGCCGGGGCCGTTGACGACGCAGCCCATGACCGCGAGCGTCAGGTTTTCCACGCCGTCGTACTGGATGCGCCACTCGGGCATGCGCGCGCGGACATGGTCCTGCACGGCCTTGGCGAGTTCCTGGAAGAACGTCGACGTCGTGCGTCCGCAGCCCGGACAGGCGGTCACGAGCGGCGTGAACGCGCGCAGGCCCATGGTCTGCAGCAGCTCCTGGGCGACGATGACCTCGCGCGTGCGCGATTCCTGCGGTTCCGGCGTCAGCGAGATGCGGATCGTGTCGCCGATGCCTTCCTGCAGCAGCACCGCGAGCGCCGCGCTCGACGCGACGATGCCCTTGGAACCGATGCCGGCCTCGGTCAGGCCCAGGTGCAGCGCGTAGTCGCTGCGTGCGGCGAGGTCGCGGTAGACCGCGATGAGTTCCTGCACACCCGACACCTTGCACGACAGCACGATGCGCTCGCGCGCGAGTCCGAGTTCCTCGGCGCGGGCGGCGGAATCGATCGCCGAGCGGATCAGCGCCTCGCGCATCACGCGCGGCGCATCCCAGGGAACCGCGCGCTCGTGGTTCTCGTCCATCATGCGCGCGAGCAGTTCCTGGTCGAGCGAACCCCAGTTCGCGCCAATGCGCACGGCCTTGCCGTGGCGGATCGCCAGCTCGACGATCGTGGAAAACTGCAGATCTTTCTTTTTCCCGAAGCCGACGTTGCCCGGGTTGATGCGGTACTTGGCCAGCGCTTCTGCCGCAGCCGGCTCGTTGGTCAGCAGCGTGTGGCCGTTGTAGTGGAAGTCTCCGATCAGCGGCGCGCCGACGCCCATCATGTCGAGGCGTTCGCGGATGCGCGGCACGGCGGCGGCGGCCTCGGCGGTGTTGACGGTCACGCGGACGAGTTCCGACCCCGCGCGCCAGAGTTCGGCCACCTGGCGGGTCGTCGCGACGATGTCGGCGGTGTCGGTATTGGTCATCGACTGGACGACGATCGGCGAGCGGCCGCCGATGGCGACGCCGGCGACGTCGACGCCGACGCTGCCCCGGCGTGGGGCGGCGCTGGCGACGCGGGTATCGGATTCGGGAGTCATGCAGGAGGGCGGGCGGAAAGCGAAGCCGCGAGTTTAGTGCCGCCTGCGCGCCGGTGCCATCGATCGGTCGAGGCACTGCCGCATCGACGCGCGCCTTATCCCGTCGTACCGTCGGCGCGCGGCTCCTCGGCGTCGCTCTCGACCGCGTCGGATTCGTCGAGCTCTTCCTGCGTCGGCGCGCGCCCGATCAGCACGCGCTGATAGGAATGGCTGGCGTCCACGACGGTCACGTCGCCCAGGCGCGCGACGCTCGCGCGCGTTTCCCAGTCGAGCGGATCGGCCGGCCGCGTCAGTTCCAGTTCGTGCGCATGACGGTCGAACAGATGCGGCGCCAGCACGGTCATCGCGTGGCCGTTGTCCTGATCGAGCAGCAGCACGCCGCGCATCGCGGCGCGCACCGACCCGGTCGGTTCGAAGCTCGCGATGCCGACCGGCTGCGCGCGCCGCGCGAGCAGCTCGATGCCGGCGTCGACCGAATCGGCGTCGTCGATGCGGATCCAGCGGATCACGCCGACCATCCAGTCGCGGTCGTCGTCTTCGTCGTCCTCGGCCGCGGTCGGCGTCAGCCCGACGAGCTCGCCGACCTTGGCACGCGCCAGATCGGCCTTGTCCCAGACCAGCCGATAGCCGCCGAGGCTCTGGTCCAGCACGCGCGCGCGCTGCACGACCGGCCTGACCTCGCTGCTCTGCGTCGCCCACGACGAGGCGCTTTCGCGCGCGGTCAGGCTGATCGCCTGGCCGCGCACGCGGCGCAGGAACGCGTCGAAATCCTCGTTGCCGGCCAGCATGTGGTGCAGCGCATGCAGGCCGATCACGGTGTCGAGCTGATGACCGGCCGCGAGCCGCGCATGCCCGCGCTCGGCGCTGCCGCCCCAGCTGCGCGTCAGCCGGTCGACGACACTGCGCCGCGCCTGCACCGGCGGACCGCCCTTGAGCCGGAAGGTCAGGAAATCCGCCCCCGGCGGCAGCAGCTGCACGTGCCCCTCGATCATGCGCTGCACCGGATGCGGGTCGAACGACAGCAGTCCTTCGGCCGCGAGCTGGCGTTCCTCGGGCACGTAGCCCACGCCCTGGTCCTGGTCGGTCAGCACGGCGAAGCCCGCGACCGGCGCGCGGCCATGGCCGATCTGGCAATACGGCGCGAGCGCGCGCGTCAGCGCGAACACGTCGGCCATCTCGCGCTGGGTATAGCGATACGGATTGCTCAGCGCGAGCAGCAGCGCATGCGCATAGGCGTGCCGCGGCGACAGTTCCGCGCCGCCGAGGCTCGGATCGGTCGCGGTCTTGTCGTCCAGGCGCAGTTGCACCGCGGCGACGAACACGTCATGCAGCCGCAGCCAGACCCCGGCCGGCGGCGTGTGATAGAGCGTGTAGGCCTTGGCCAGCAGATTGCCGTAGTGCTGCAGCGCGCGCACGGCCGCGAGCGCGACCGACTTTCCCTTGAGAAACGGCACCTTGCCGCCCGGAGCGCAGAAGTCGTGAAGGATCTGCACATAGCCCAGGCCGATCTCGCGCTCGAAGTCCTGCGCGGTGCGCGCGAGCTGCATCTTCGGCGGCGCCAGCGGAAAGCTCTCCAGGAGAATCTGCCGGTCGATGCTGCCGATGACCTGCAGCACCGGCCCGCGCAGCAGCTCAAGCGCATCGAGCCGCTGCTGCGGCTCGATGCGCATGCGGTTCATGACCATCAGCGCGTCGAGCAACTGCCGCGAGGTCGCCGCCGGATTCGCGAGCGGCAGATGGTTCAGCCAGTTGCGTACTGCCTTCGCGTCGGTCGCGAAGTCGTCGCGAAACGGCGGATGACGTTCCGGCCAGTCGCGCGACAGGCGTTGGAGCCAGTCGTTCATCGAGGTTGCCCCTGTGGCTTCCTGCGTATGGTCATGAGTTTAGCGCGTGAACTTCGTCCTTCTCATAATCTTCACGGTCAACGAGCTCAGCGGCGCAACCCCGTGAGCACGAGCCGACGCTGCCACTTTTCCGCCAGCGTCTGCGGTGAATCCAGTCCCATCCGTTCAAGCGCGGCGGCTTCCTCGACGCGCGGCGTTCCGTTCCTGAGCGCGCTCAGCAGCAGCGTGATCCGCCCGCCGCGACGCGCGCCGCGCTGCTTGAGCCACTGGAGCGCGCCGGCCAATTGAAGTTCGACCGGCGTGAAATCCGTGCCGAACGGGAATGCATCAAACAGGCCACGCTTGCGCAGCGGCGCGAGCGCGGCGGACAGGAATTCCGGCGTGTTGCGGCGCCATGCCTCCGGCACGGCGAAGCCGGCCGCGAGCTTGCCGGCGGCCTTGGCCTGCGCGACGAGACCGTCGACGAAACGCGCATCGCTGACCGCGAGCATGGCCTTGACGCAGTCCTCGTCGGATTTTCCGCGCAGGTCGGCCACGCCGTATTCGGTCACGAACACGTCACGCAGGTGGCGCGGGATCGTCGTGTGCCCGTAGTTCCAGCGGATGCTCGACCGCGCGCCGTCCGCGCTGCCGCGGCAGGCACGCAATAGCAGCACCGAACGGCCGTCGCGCAGCGCGTGCGCCATCGCGACGAAGTTGTACTGCCCGCCGACGCCGCTGACCACGCGGCCGTCCTCCAGCGCGTCGGACACGGCCGCGCCGAGCGCCGTGGCCATCATGCAGGTATTGAAGAAGCGCCCGTCGCGGCGCTGCAGCGCGTCCAGCGTCTCGCGGCCGCCGTAGAGCTGGTTGATGTCCGACACGCGCGTCATCGACACGCCGTCGAAATCGTCGCCGTCCAGTTCCGACAACCAGCGATAGAACTCGACCGAACCCAGATAGAACGCACCGCGCAGATAGCGCCCGTCGCGCAGCCGGCGTCCGGTCATCGCGCGGCCCAGCGCCGCGCGCGCGCTCATCTCGCGCAGGTCGCAGGGCACCGTCGCGCCGTCGGGCAGTTGCACCTGGTCGCCGTCGATCGTACAGCCTTCCGGCAGCAGGCCGCAGCGCATCAGCCGCGCAAGCTCCGGACCGTGTATCAGCCCCGGCAGCGCGCCGCTCGCATACAGCCGTTCGACGTCGCCGGTCTTCAGCGTCTCGCCGATCGCGCCCTCGGCCAGCGCCTGCTCGATCGCGAAATCATCGAACACGCGGCGCTTGAGCACGCCGCCGCGTGCGAGGTGCATGAAGCCGTCCATGACCATCTCGCTCGCGCCGTACAGGCCGCGCTCGAACGTCGAGAGCCCGCCGACCGCCTCGGTCAGCGGATGCGCACCGCCGACTGCGGCCAGCGCCTCGCGATAGGCCGCGTTGTCGCGCTGGCGCAGCAGCAGCGCGTGCACGACCGCGTCCGACAACGCGCCGATGCCGATCTGCAAGGTGCCGCCGTCGCGGACCAGCGTGCTCGCGTGCAGGCCGAGCGCGAACTCGGGCGCGCTGACCGGCTCGCGCGGCAGCGCGAACAGCGTGTGGTCGCAGGCCGGGTCGTCGAGCAGCAGGTCGAAGAAGTCCGCGTTGACCTCGGCCTCGTTCGCGACGAACGGCAGCCGCGGATGCACGACGCCGACGACCAGCGGCCGCGGCCGCCCGCAGGACGCCATCTCGTCGATGAGGTCCTGCGTCACATCGGGATTGCTCGCGAGACTCAGCCGCTCGCGCCCATCCTCGACGCGACGCGCGACCAGCTGCACGACGACGTTGATGCCCGCGCCGGCAAGGTCGCGCGCGACATGCGTGTAGTTGAGGCTCGCGTACTCGCGCTGCGCCTGCGCGTTGTCGAGCAGCGCGCCCGACTGCAGATAGAACTCGCTGACGCGCACGCGCGCCGGCAGCGTGCCGTCGCGGCGCGCGACGGCGTAGTCGAGATCGGGATAGTCGGCGCCGAAGTGCCGGTCGAGAAAGCGTCCGAGAAAGCGCCGCTCGAGATCCGACTTCGGCGCCGGCCGCGCGAGCGACAGCGCGGTGAAGATGTGCAGCGACTGGTTCGGGTCGGCCACGACCGCGCGATACAGCGCATTGAGCAGCACGTTGGGCTTGCCGAGCCCCAGCGGCGCGGCGAGGCGCAGCTGGCCGCCGCCGTGAGCCAGGATCCGCGACACCGTTTCCGCTACCGCGGACAGCCTTTCCACATGCCTCATCGCGCCTCCGTTGCCCTGCCCGCGTCCGGCCTGCGTCGGCACGGGGCCGGCAGTGCCGCCGAGTATGACGGCCGGCGCGCACCGATGTCATGAATCCCCTCTCCGATGCGTTACAGTCCCGGCGCAGGAACCGCGGCGATGTCCGTTCGCCCGGCTCGATGGTCCGTCAGGGGACCGTGGCGCATTTCATCGGTACTAGCCCGGCGGCTTTCGAGCCACCCAGCGAGGTAGGAAATGAGCGAGCGTTTCCGCATTGCGATCGTCGGCTCCGGGCCTGGCGGCCTTTCCGCCGCGGCGCGCGCGGCCGAGCGCGGCGAGTCGCACGTGCTGCTCGAAGCCGAGCCGCATCTGTCCAACACCATCTATCGCTACCAGAAGGGCAAGTTCGTCATGGACGAGCCCGGGATACTGCCGTTGCGCTCTCCCGTGCCGTTCAAGGCCGGCTCGCGCGAAACCATCCTCGGCGCCTGGGACGAAGCCGCCGCCCGGCTCAAGATCAATGTGCGCCACGGCCACGAAGTCACTGCGATCAAGAAACGCGACGACGGCAGCTTCGAACTCAAGTGCGGCAACGGCGCGGTCGTCGAGGCGCAGTTCGTCGTCATGGGCATCGGCCTGCAGGGCAACATCCGCAAGCTCGGCGTACCCGGCGAAGACCTGCCCTTCGTGCAGTACCAGCTCGACGACCCCGACGAATACGAAAGCGAGACCATCGTCGTGGTCGGTGCCGGCGACGCCGCGATCGAGAACGCGATCGCGCTGGCCAAGCAGAACAACGTCGTCATCGTGAACCGCCGCGACGAGTTCGCGCGCGCGAAGAAAGGCAACGAGGCCGGCATCCTCAAGGCGATCGAGGACGGCCTGATCGAGTGCTACTACAACGCCGCGCCCGAGCGCGTCGACGCGCTCAGCGTCGGCCGCAAGAAAGGCCGCATGATTCTCGCCACGCCCAACGGCAAGGCGCAGATCCTCATCGACCGCGTCATCGGCCGTCTCGGCGCGACCGCGCCGCGCGGCTTCGTCGAAGCCTGCGGCGTCACGTTCCCGAGCAAGGACCCGGCCGCGGTCCCGGCCATCAGCCCGCAGTACGAATCGAACGTGAAGGGCCTCTACATCGTCGGCGCGCTCGGCGGCTATCCGCTGATCAAGCAGGCGATGAACCAGGGTTACGAAGTCGTCGAATACATCCGCGGCGAACGCGTCGAACCCGCCGACGAACCGCTGCTCAAGGCCAAGCTCGGATCCATGCCGGGCTTCCGCAGCGTCGACGAAGCACTCGCGCGCATCCAGCAGAACGTGCGCGTGCTCTCGCACATCACGCCGCTGCAGCTGCGCGAATTCATGCTCGACTCGGACCTGCGCACGCCCGCGCCCGGTGAAACCGTGTTCGCGCGCAACGACTACACCAACAGCTTCTATTCCATCGTCGACGGCGAAGTGCAGATCGCGCTCGACGACGAAGGCAAGCAGCACATCACGCTGCGCCGCGGCGAATTCTTCGGCGAGATGGGCCTGATCTCGGGCCGCCGCCGCTCGGCGACGGTCAAGGCCGGCAAGGGCTGCGTGCTCGTCGAGACGCCGCGCCGCTCGATGAACCGGCTCATCAACTCGGTCGCCGCGGTCAAGCGCGAGATCGACGAGATCTTCATCCTGCGCGCGATCCAGTCGCGCTTCGCGCCCGAAGCCACGGCCGACCAGCTCAAGGACATCGTCGCGACCGCGACGCTGCAGAAATTCGCCGCGGGCGACACGCTGTTCGGCGAAGGCGAAATCGGCGACTGCCTGCACCTCGTGCGCGTCGGCTCGCTGACGATTTCGCGCAACATCGCCGGCAAGGAAGTCGTGCTGTCCTACGTGCCCGCGGGCAACTACGTCGGCGAGATGGCGCTGCTCGGCGAATCGCGGCGCTCGGCCACGGCGCGCGCGGCGATCGCGACCGAGACCGTGCGCCTGGACGGCGAGAGCTTCAAGAAACTCGTCAACCGCATGCCGGTGCTCAAGCTGCGGCTGCAGGCGGAATACCGCCAGCGCGCCGCGTCGAATCTCGCGATGCAGGCGCTGCCTGCGGGCGGCGACATCATCCAGTTCCTGCTCGCACAGGGCGCCGGCGAAGCGACCGATATCCTGCTCATCGACGAATCGCTGTGCGTGCGCTGCGACAACTGCGAGAAGGCCTGCGCCGAAACCCATGGCGGCACCTCGCGCCTGGATCGCGAAGCCGGACCGACCTACGCGAGCGTGCACGTACCGACCTCGTGCCGGCACTGCGAACATCCGCACTGCATGAAGGACTGTCCGCCCGACGCGCTGCGCCGTGCGCCCAACGGCGAGGTCTACATCGCCGACAACTGCATCGGCTGCGGCAACTGCGAACGCAATTGTCCTTACGGCGTGATCCACATGGCGTCCAAGCCGCCGAAGAAACCGGGGCTGCTGAGCTGGCTGCTGCTCGGCCTCGGACCGGGTCCGGGCGAGGCGCCCTACGACGCCAGGAAATCGAAGAAAGAGCCGAAGGAAAAGAAAGCCGTCAAATGCGACATGTGCAAGGATGAAAAAGGCGGCCCCGCCTGCGTGCGCGCCTGCCCGACCGGCGCGGCCATCCGCATCTCGCCCGAAGAATTCCCGGCCTATGCGCAAAGCCGGCGCTGAGGCCCGCGGAGCGACCTGCCATGAGCGACGCGCGCACCGCGACCTGTCCGCGTTGCAAGACCGAACAGACCGTTCCCGACTGGCGCCAGCGCGCCTGCACGCAGTGCGCGCGAACGTTTTATCCGGCGCCGTCCGTCGATCCGGTACTGCAGCGCAAGCGCACGACACGCCGCGCGTTGCGCGAACGAGACGAAGAGGACGCAAAAGATCCGATCGGACGCTTCCAGGCGTGCTGCGCCGCCGGCGGGTTGCTCGTGCTCATCCTCATCGCGCAGCTCTCCTTCGGCGCCGTGTTCTTCGCCGGCAAATCCGGTCCGTCGACCGTGATCCTGCGGCACGAGGAACCGGCGCGTTACTGGAATTGGGTCGCGGCGACGGCAACCGGCGCCACGGTATTCCTCGGCATCGGCAGCTACGGCCTGCGCCGCATCCGCGCGCGACTCGCGCGGCGGTTTCCGGGGGACGAGGCATGAGCTGCACGCTACCTGCTGCTTCATTTCGCGGCTATCACACATGAACGCCCGCCACGAATCCGTCCTGAACCACAGCGGCGCGCGCTGGCTCTGGATCTCGCTCGCGCTGTCGCTGGTCTCGCTGCTCGCCTACGCGCTGCACTCCCCCGCCGTGCCGCCCAACGGCGGCACCTGGCTCGGCTACACGCTCGGCACCGTCGCGGGCCTGCTGATCCTCTGGCTCATGTATTTCGGCATCCGCAAACGCTCCTATTCGGGCACCTCGAACCTGCGCGGCTGGCTCTCGGCCCACATCTACCTCGGCACCACGCTGATCCTCATCGCGCTGCTGCACGCCGGCTTCCAGGTCGGCTGGAACCTGCACACGTTCTTTCTGGTCGTGATGCTGCTCGTGATCTTCTCGGGCTTCTTCGGCGTCTATTGCTACCTGCGCTATCCGTCGCTGATGACGCGCAACCGCGAAAGCGCCACGCGCAGCGCGATGCTCGAGGAAATCGCCGAGCTCGATCAGAACGCGCTCGCGCTGGCCGACGGCATCGACCCGAAAGTCCACAACATCGTGCTGCGCTCGATCCAGAACACGCGCCTGGGCGGCGGCGTGATCACGCAGCTGCGCGCGCACGACGACTCGGACGCGGCGCTCGCCGGCATCCGCGCCGCGCTCGACGCGCGCGAGAAATCGCAGCAGGCCGCCGGCGGCGCGAAATCCGGCCAGACGATTTTCGCGATGGTCGATTTCCTCGCGAGCGGCACGAACGACCGCCAGGCCGAGGCGCTGCGCAAGCTCATCGATCTGCTGTCGCGCAAGAAAGCGCTGGCTTCGCGCGTCGCGCGCGACATCCAGTACCAGGCGCTCATGGAAATCTGGCTCTACTTCCACGTGCCGCTGTCGTTCGCGACCGTCGCGGCCCTGTTCGCCCACGTCGTATCCGTGTTCTTCTACTGGTAAGGACGACCGATGCGCTGGCTGATCCGCCGGGTACTCAAGCAAGGCAAGGGCTCGGTCTCCTACGAGGAGGACGTCCACTTCGGCGACGTGCTGTCGATCGGCCGCGCCGCCGACCAGGCGATCTTCCTGTCCGACATCCGCGCCGCGCTCAATCACGCGCGCGTGACCGCGCTGAGCCCGGGCCGCTACAAGGTCGAGTCGCTGATCCTCGCCGGCATCCGCGTCAACGGCGAGCTGACCTACGCGACCAACGTCGGCGCCGGCGCGACAGTCGAAATCGCGTCGACGAAGATCGTGCTGCTCGAACCGCCGCGCGACTTCGAAGCCGCGGTGGAAATCTCCACACTCGACAAAACCGAACAAGAGGCCGCGAAAGCCAAGCGCGCGAAGCCGACCTCGCTCAAGGAAACCTGGATCAGCAAGCGCTTTCCGTCGTGGCTGCTGTTCGTGCTCGTGCTCGTGTTCGGCCTGCTGGTTCCCGCCGCCTCGCACTTCATCCCGCCGCTTGCGAAGATCCTGCCGCACACCGGCCTGCCGACGACGGCGAGCTGGAACCCCGGTCCGCTCGACGCCGCGCACCGCTTCTTCGGCGAGGACTGCAAGCAATGCCATCAGACGCCGTTCCTCACCGTGCGCGACACCGCCTGCACCACGTGTCATACGCGCATGGCCGCGCATGCCGATCCCGCGAAGTTCAACCTGCCTGCGCTCGGCGAAGCGCCGTGCGGCAGTTGCCACCAGGATCATCTCGGCCTCGCCGGCATGGTCAACACCGAAGAATCACTCTGCAGCAATTGCCACACGGGCCTTGCGGCACGCACGCAGAACGCGAGCCAGCTCAGCGACGCGAGCGATTTCGGCACGGCGCATCCCGAATTCCGCGTGCGCCTGCCGGCCTGGGACACGGCCGGCAAATTCGCGCCGCAGCTCACGCGCCTCGCGCCCGGCCTCAAGGAAAATTCGGGCCTCAAGTTCGACCACGCGCTGCATCTGAAACCCGATCTCAACGCGCCGTCGGGCCGCCGCACGCTGCAATGCGCGAGCTGCCACGCCGAAGACGCCGGCGGTCTTGCGATGAAGCCCGTGAACTTCGAGACCATGTGCCACGACTGCCACACCCTCGGCTTCGACACCTTCGCGCCCGACCGGCAGGTGCCGCATGCGAAGGTCGCCGAAGTCGTCTACATGCTGGACGACTACTACGCCAAGCGCGCGCTCGAAGGCGGCTACACCGAAGCCAGCGCCCCGGGCTTCGTGCAGCAGCGCCGCCGCCCCGGCGACGCGCCGCTGAGCCAGCAGGAAACCATCGAAGCCCTGAGCTGGGCGCGCAACAAGTCGCGGCAGGTCGCCGACAGCGTGTTCACCGGCCGCGCCTGCGTGACCTGCCATACCGTCACGCGCGCCGCGGCCACGAACGTCCCTGGCGGCGGCTGGCAGATCGCGCCCGTGCGCGTCAGCGGCATCTGGTACGGCGATGCGTCATTCACGCATGCCAGGCATTCGACGATGACGTGCGGGGACTGCCATGCGGCGGCGACATCGAAAGTCGCAACCGACCTGCTGATCCCGGATCTCGCGAACTGCCGGCAGTGTCATTCGGGCGCGGACGGAGGAAGCAAGGTCGCGAGCACGTGCGTGGCGTGTCATCGCTACCATCAGTCGGAGACGTTGCAGATGAAGCAGCTATAGAAAACGCCCTCTCCCCAAGCGCGCCTGGGGGAGAGGGCTGGCGTGAGGGGGAGAAGCGCCGGCGCGCGTCGAAGCCCGATCGTCGCGACAGCGTCGCAGCACGCGAATCACCAGAGCGTCGCAGCACGCGAATCACCAGTCCGTCGACGTCACTTCGCTTCACGACCATTCGTACGTTCTACGCAAGACGACACCGGAACCTGACATCGCCGCGACACTCAAAAAACCGCGCCAAACCGCGAGTTTCCTGGGGTACTATCGCAGCGGGGAAACACTGATGAGACCTTGGCCGCGCCCTTGCGCCGCGGCCACTCGGAGGATGCTGCGATGGGGAGATCGCCGTTTCGCGGAACTTTGGCCGGACTCTGTCTGGCGCTCGCCGCGTGTAGCGGCGGCAGCAACTCCGGCAGCGTCGTCGGCACCTCGCCGCCGCCGAATCCGCCGAACAACGGCGATTCCGGCTGCTACGGCCAGTGCGGCAACGCGCAGTCGTTCCTGACCGAAGACGACGTCCGCAAGGTCATCGCCCAGGGCGTGGCCGAAGCGCGCGCGCAAGGTCGCCCGGCCACGTTCGTCGTCGTCGACCGCGTCGGCAACGTGCTCGCCGCCTATGCGATGGCCGGCGCGCCGCCGCTCGTCACCGTCAGCTCCGGGCGTCCCGTCACCGGCGGTCTCGAAGGCCTCACGGTCCCGGCCGAATTCGCCGCGATCGCCAAAGCCCTGACTTCGGTCTACTTCTCCTCCGAAGGCAATGCCTTCACCTCGCGCACCGCGGGCCAGATCGCGCAGGAACATTTCAACCCGGGTGATCGCACCGCGCCGTCGGGCCCGCTGTTCGGCGTGCAGTTCTCGCAACTGCCCTGCTCGGACATCAGCGCGCGCTTCGTCAGCGGCACCAATGCCGGGCCGCACCGCTCGCCGATCGGCCTGTCGCCCGATCCCGGCGGCATTCCGCTGTACAAGGCCGGCGTGCCGGTCGGTGCCGTCGCCGCCGCGGGTGCGGACGATCTCTACAGCCTCGACGACAACGCCGGCGACCGCGACCGCAACCTCGACGAATACGTCGCGCTCGCGGCGCAATTCGGCTTCGGCCCGCCGCAGGACCGTCGCGCCGATCGCATCACGGCCGGCGGCCTGACGCTGCGTTATACCGATGTGGAATTTTCCGAACTCGCGCGCGATCCGGCCGCCGCACCGCCGTTCGCGAACCTGACTCCGGCCGACGGCGCCCTGCTGCGCGTGCCCGGCTATGCCGATCCGGTCGTGCTGCGCGGTCTCGCGCTCGGTACCGTCGAATCGGGCATACGGCCCGACACCACCGACTACCCCGGCCTCGACGCCTTCGTGCTCGACGACGGCACCGGCACGAACCGCTATCCGCCGCGCGCCGGCACCGACGGCACCGCCGCGCTCACGCAGAACGAAGTCCGCACCATCGTGCAGGAAGCGCTCAAGGTCGCCGCCCGCACGCGCGCCCAGGTCAGAAAGCCCCTGGGTTCCCGCGCCGGCGAAACCGTCGTCATCGTCGACAGCAACGGCGTGGTGCTCGCGCTCGCACGCTCGCGCGACGCGCTCGTCGACGCGGTCGACGTGACCACGCAGAAAGCCCGCACCGCGGCGTTCTTCTCCGGCACCTTCACCGCCGGCGACATCGCCACGACGACGAACGCGCGCTACCTGCGCGCCGCGGCCGACTTCGCCGCCGGCCGCGTCGATCTGTTCACCGTCGCGCAGAGCGCGCCGAATGCCTACGTGCCGCTGCTGCGCGGCTTCCTCGGCCTGCCCGCCGCCTGGAGCGACGGCCAGATCGCCTATTCGCTGCGCACCATCGGCAACCTGTCGCGCCCGTTCTATCCCGACGGCGTGCCGGGCACGCCGCCCGGTCCGTTGAGCCTGCCCTTCGATCGCTGGAGTCCGTTCCAGGACGGCCTCGAACTCGATCTCGTCTACAACCAGATCGCGAATCACGTGGCCTTCTATCTGAACCAGAAAGGCCTCGCGCTCACGCTCGACGGCGCGCCGCTCGCGCCCGCGCCGACGCCGGGCAATCCCACCCCCGTGCCCGATGTCGGCCGCAACTGCACCGGCATTCCGCGCCTGCCCAACGGCATCACGCTGTTCGGCGGCGGCTTCCCCATCTATCGCGGCAACACGCTGATCGGCGGCGTCGCGGCATCCGGCGACGGCACCGACCAGAGCGACCTCGTCGCCTTCCTCGGCCTGCACAACGCCGGCGTCGCACTCAACACCGGCGTCGGCAATGCCCCGATCGCACTGCGCGCCGACAAGCTCGTGCCCCTGGGCGCGCGGCTCTCGTACGTGCAGTGCCCGCAGTCGCCATTCCTCGATTCCACTGCGCAGTACGTCTGCGAGGGCAAGTGACATGCGCCGACTTCGCCTGCGTCCGCTCGCCCTGATCCTCGCCGCGGCCGCCGCGCCGCAGGCGGTACAGGCCGATGCCAGTCTGCTCGGCCTGCACTGGCTCGAAATCACGCACCTGCTGCCGGCGCCGACCTACGATCCGTTCGCGTCCGACATCCCGCGCCGTCGTCCGGGCCATCCGTACGAACGCTGGACGCCGGCGCCGCCGCAGAACCCCGACAACGTCGATCCCGCGCCGGTCGACCAGGCCGGCGAATTCATTCCGGTGCCCGACCGCTGGCGCATCATGGAATCGCTGGGCTTCAAGCATCCGTGGTACGACCCGTACAACCAGAACCAGCTCAAGGCCGACAAGCCCGTGCGCGGCAAGGACTGGTTCCTCAACCTGCTCGGCATCTCCGACACGCTGATCGAACCGCGCAGCATTCCGACTCCGGCCGCGCCGCAGGCGCCCAGCGGCCCGGGCACGAACGACACGCTCGGCGACGTCGACCAGCTCATCGCGGCACAGACCTTCATCGCGAGCGCGGTCTACTACAAGGGCGACACGACGTTCAAACCGCCCGTCTACGAATTCAAGGGCACGCTCGCGTTCAACTACAACCGCGTGCGCACCGAAGAAACGCGCGCGCTCACGGTCGACCCGACCTTCGGCGAAACGCGCGACGACGGCTTCGTCGGCGTGCAGGAACTGTTCTTCACCTGGGACTATTCCAGCGAACGCCCGCGCTACGACTTCGACGATTTCCGCATCGGCATACAGCCGTTCTCGAGCGACTTCCGCGGCTTCCTGTTCCAGGACAACCAGCTCGGCGTGCGCTTCTTCGGCACGCGCGATTCCAACCGCTGGCAATACAACTTCGCGTGGTTCCGCCGGCTCGAGAAAGACCTCAATTCCGGCCTCAACGACGTCAGCGAAAGCCCGCGCGACGACGACATCTTCATCGCCAATCTCTATCGCCAGGATTTCCCGTTCACGGGCTTCACGTCGCAGGCGACCATCATCCACAACCGCAATCGCGAGACCGAGTCGTTCTACGATTCCAACGGCTTCATCGTGCGCCCCGCCGCGATCGGCCGCGAAGCGCCGCGCGAATACGACGTCACCTACCTGGGCTACAACGGCGACGGCCATATCGGCCGGCTCAACCTGACGGTCTCGGGCTACTACGCGATCGGCGATCAGTCGGCCGGCGTGTTCATCAGCGAAGGCACCGACATCCGCGCCGGCTTTCTCGCCGCCGAAGCGTCGATGGACTTCGACTGGATCCGCGCCCGCGTGTCCGCCGCGTATGCGAGCGGCGACGACGATCCGTTCGACGATCGCTCCACCGGCTTCGATGCCATCTTCGAAAACCCGATCTTCGCCGGCGCCGACACGAGCTACTGGATCCGCCAGAACGTGCCGCTGATCGGCGGCGGCGGCGTCGCCATCTCGCAACGCAACGGCATGCTGCCCGACCTGCGGCCATCCAAGGAACAAGGCCAGTCGAATTTCGACAACCCCGGCCTGCGCCTGCTCGGCGTCGGCGCGGATTTCGATCTGACACCGCAGTCGCGCCTGTCCGGCAACATCAATCATCTGTGGTTCGACAAGACCGAAGTGCTCGAGACCGCCCGCAACCAGGCCAACATCGCCCGCGGCATCGGCACGGATGTCTCCGTCGCCTGGATCTGGCGCCCGTTCGCGACACAGAACGCCGTGCTGCGCCTGTCCGGCGCCGCACTGCTGCCCGGCTCCGGATTCAAGGACCTCTACGGCGACCAGAAGTCGCTGTACTACACCGTATTAGGCAACCTGATCCTGACCTATTGAGGGGTGCGCCATGGGGAAGCTGGTCGGGAAGATTCTTGCGGCTTGCGATCGTGCGGGGATGCAGGTGCCGGCGGGTGACGCGTCGTTGAAAAACGAGGCCTTGTTTTCAGACTGCGAAACCCATCCCCACCCCAACCCTCCCCTTGAAGGGGAGGGAGTGACAGGCTGCGCTCCGATTCCACCATCAGCGTGGGACATTCCCTCTCCTTCAACGAAGCGGGAAATACCCTCCCTTGCAGCGAAGCGGGACAAACCCTCCCCTTCAACGAAGCGGAAAGAACCCTCCCCTTCAAGGGGAGGGCATGGGTGGGGATGGGTTTCGCCTCAGCCGACCAGTAGCACCTCCCCTCACCCCTCAACAACGAAGCGTGACAAACCCTCCCCTTCAAGGGGAGGGCATGGGTGGGGATGGGTTCCGCCTCAGCCCCCCGACAACGCGAAAGCCCTCTCCCCCAAGCTCGCCTGGAACAAAGAATCAGGCGAGAGAGCACACATCCACAACCCCACCCCACAAAGCCATCGCGTGACCCCTCTACGCACCCTCACAACAACCGCAGCAGCGCTGGCCCTCGCCGCGCTCTCACTCTTCGCGCCGCAAACCCACGCCTCCGGCGAAGCCAAGAAAGTCGAACGCAGCTACACCACCGCCCCGCCCGCTCCCGCTTTCCAAACGTGGGAACAGGCCGACGCCAAATCCGCCGGCTGCGTCTCCTGCCACACCGCAAGCGACCGCAAGACCATGCATGCGAGCGAAGCCGTCGTGCTGGGCTGCACCGACTGCCACGGCGGCAACGCCACCGTGTTCGGCAGCAACCCGGCCACCGCCGACGAAGCGCCCGGCGCACACGGCGACAAACACGCCGACATCCCCTATTCCGACAGCGGCACCGGCGGCGCCCCGCGCGCCTACAGCGCCGGCTACATGTCGGCGATGGACAAGGCCCACATCCTGCCGCAATACCCCGAGCGCTGGCCGAACAGCGCCAACCCGCCGCGCAGCTACACGCACCTCATCGACGAATCGCCCGAGTTCGCGCGTTTCATCAACCCGGGCGACCTGCGCATCGCGCGCGAATCCTGCGGCGCCTGCCACCTGCCGCTGATCCAGCAGGCCGAAAAAAGCCTGATGGCAAACGCCGCCATGTTCTGGGGCGCGGCCGCGTACAACAATGGAATTCTCCCGTATAAGCATTCGATACTCGGCGAAGCCTATACGCGCGACGGCAAGCCCTCCGCCGTCGACAACGGCATCCCGAACGACGCCGCCATGGACGCCGCCGGCATCCTGCCGAAGATCAGCCCCATGCCCGCATGGGAAACCGTGCCGCCGGCCGACGTCTTCCGCGTGTTCGAACGCGGCGGCCGCAACATCGGCAACCTGTTCCCGGAAATCGGCGTGCCCAGCGAAACCGGATCGATCCAGCGCCTCGAAGAACCCGGCCGCCCCGATCTCAAGCAATCCAACCGCGGCCCCGGCACCGGCAGCCGCGTCGCGATTCCGGTCCTGAACATCCACAAGACGCGCCTCAACGACCCGTTCACCTGGTTCCTCGGCACCAACGACAACCCAGGCGACTTCCGCTCGTCGGGCTGCTCGGCCTGCCACGTCGTCTACGCCAACGACCGCGACCCGCGCCACTCGGCCATCCATGCCAAGTACGGCAACATGGGCATGAGTGCACAAGTAGACCCGACCATCCCCAAGGGCGAATCCGGCCACCCGATCAAGCACGAGTTCACGCGCCAGATTCCGACCAGCCAATGCATGATCTGCCACATGCATCAGCCGAACATGTTCATCAACTCCATGCTCGGCTACACCATGTGGGACTACGAGTCCGACGCGCCCTTCATGTGGCCCGAGAAACAGCACTACCCCGACGA
The DNA here is from genome assembly GCF_035481375.1 of Tahibacter sp. Classification (GTDB taxonomy): domain Bacteria; phylum Pseudomonadota; class Gammaproteobacteria; order Xanthomonadales; family Rhodanobacteraceae; genus Tahibacter. The sequence continues at coordinate 5,849 of NZ_DATIGT010000093.1, read as the reverse complement.
CGAAGAAATCTTCAAGACGCTGAACCGCAACCCGGAAGAAGCGGCCATCCGCGGCAAATGGCGCGATGTGGATTTCCTCAAGGATGTGTCGCTCTTGAACCCGCAGCTCAAGGACACCCAGTTCGCCGACTACCACGGCCACGGCTGGAACTTCCGCGGCATCTTCGCGCGCGACCGCAAGGGCAACCTGCTCGACGACAACCAGCAGAAGATCGCCGACGACGATCCCAAGAAATGGCAGAAAGCCGTGCACATGTCGTCGATCCACGTCGACGTCGGCATGCAGTGCGTCGACTGCCACTTCGCGCAAGACAACCACGGCAGCGGCTATCTCAAGGCCGAAGTCATGAGCGCGGTCGAAATCCAATGCCACGACTGCCACGGCACCGTCGACGCATTGCCGACCTTGAAGACCTCCGGCCCCGCCGCACCGAAGAACGGTCGTGACCTGCTGCTGATCCGCAACCCCGACGGCAAGAAACGCTTCGAATGGGTCGGCGGCGCACTGATCCAGCGTTCCGCCGTCACACCCGGTCTCGAATGGACCATGAGCCTCACCAAGGACGTGTCCAACCCGCTGTCGCCGAACTACAACGACAAGGCCACGCGCGCCCATGCCATGTCGCGCAACACCGCATCGCAGACCTACGGCGCCGACGTTCCGCTGGACCAGCGCGCGCACGGCGACGACAAGATGCTCTGCTATTCCTGCCACACCTCGTGGACCACGAGCTGCGGCGGCTGCCACCTGCCGATCCAGGCCAACGCGCAGACCGAAAAACACAAATACGAAGGCGGCTTCACGCGCAACTTCGCGACCTACAACCCGCAGGTCGCGCGCGACGACATGTTCTTCCTCGGCGTCCACGGCGGCGTCAAAGACCACAAGATCGCGCCGGTGCGCTCGTCCTCCGCACTGATCCTGTCGTCGACCAACATCAACCGCGAACGCATCTACATCCAGCAGCCGCCCGTGTCGTCGGCCGGCTACTCCTCGCAGGCCTTCGCACCGCACTACCCGCATACCGAACGCAAGACCGAAACCAAGACCTGCACCGATTGTCACTTGTCGAAAGACAACGACAACAACGCCATCCTCGCGCAGACCCTGCTGCTCGGCACACGTTTCGTCGACTTCGTCGGCTTCAACGCCTGGGTCGGCGGCGACGGCGAAATCAGCGCCGTGCGCGTCACCGAATGGGACGAACCACAGGCCGTCATCGGCAGCTACCTGCAGCGCTACGCCTACCCCGACTGGTACGCCAACCACCAGAAAGCCGGCCAGCGCCTGCAGGAAGCCTACGGCCACGACGCCGGCACCGCGCAATGCATACAGCTGCGCGGCGAATACCTCTACGTCGCCGAAGGCAAGAGCGGCATGCGCGTCTACGACGTCGCCAGCATCGCCAACAAAGGCTTCTCGCAACGCATCATCACCGCGCCCTCATCCGGAATGGGCCAGGACACCCGCATCGGCAGCAAGAACGCGACCTGCGTGCAGCTCGCCACCACCCAGCCCGTCTCCTTCGCACGCAACGAAGCCGCGAGAAAGATCGAAGCCAACCACGAACAGGCCATGCATCCGATCTACCGCTACGCGTTCATCACGGATAGCGAAGAAGGCCTGATCGTCACCGACATCGACACCCTCGCCGACGGCGAATTCCGCAACAACTTCCTGACACGGGCGGCGACGTGGAACGACGGCGGCGTGCTTAACGGCGCGAAACATCTCGCGATTGCCGGCACCACGTTCTACGTCGTCACCGACCGCGGCATCGTCGCGCTCGACATGAGCGACCCGCTGAAGCCCCGCGCGATCGCGACCGTTCCCATCGCCAACGCACGCGCGGTGCAGGTGCAGTTCCGCTATGCCTTCGTCACCGCGGCCGACGGACTGCACGTCGTCGACATCACGAAGCCGAGCGAAGCACGTGAAGTAGCGGGCGCGTTCATGCGGCTCAGCGATCCGCGCAAGCTGCACCTCGCGCGCACCTATGCCTACGTCGCCAACGGCGCCGAAGGCCTCGCGATCGTCGACATCACGAAGCCCGAACAGCCGACGCTCTACGAGATGTTCAACGCGGGCGGGAAGCTCAACGATGCCAACGACGTGATCGTCGGGACCACCAATGCGTCGCTGTTTGCCTATGTCGCTGACGGCAAGAACGGCGTCAAGGTGATCCAGCTCACGAGCCCTGAGTCGCAGCCGAAGTTCTATGGGTTCAGTCCGGATCCGAAGCCGCAATTGATTGCGTGGCGCGAAACGGCGAAGCCTGCCCTTTCGCTATCGCGCGGACTTGAGCGCGATCGTGGTGTGGACGAAAGCGGAAACCAGATCGCCATCTTCGGACGCATCGGCTCACGGCCGTTTAATTTGCAGGAGATGCAGAAGCTGTATCTCGATGCGGATGGGAGGCCGTGGGGGGTTAGCGATCAAGTACCAGCCCACACGACGCAAAGCGAACCTGAAAAGGCGCGGCGTTCGCCCTGACAGATGCCACGTGAACTGTTTCGGAAACCGGTCGAACTGAAGGACCGTACATGGACATCGCTAATGTCATAAAACCTGACGTCTATCGCATCGTAATCGTCACAATGGTGCCGGGTTTCCTCGCAACGTCCCCTTGGCTAAGTGGCGTATTCTGGCCTGGCCTTAAGCTCGCGAGCACATGGAAGGATATGTTGATCCCGATAGGCCTCACCGGGTTCGCGGTTTGTCTCATCGTTGGCCTGATCCTCGAAAACATCGGATCAGAAATCGAGGTTCATTTTGCTGACAAATGGGTTGTTAAAAACAACAACAAACTGGACAACTGGAACGCCTATTTGCAGCTTGAGACAGACGCAGAATTTGTCGGCCAGCGCTATATTCGAAGCTTTCTCATAAGATTCAAGTTCGAACTTTCGATGATACCCGCGCTGGTCATTTCAGCAGCCGGGCTTCTCGCATCGCTATACTTCAATCAAGGGCTTACCGTGCCTCAAACGGCTACCCTCGTAACCTTGATGTTCACCATAGCGATCTGGTTCTTGTTTGCAGTCCGGCAAAGCGCGTTGGTCCTGGCGCAGACGCGAGAGCTTCTAATCATCGCTTTGAACAGGAAACGCGAAGCGACTGAGAAACCAAGGGCCTAACAGTCATCCGTCTCACATATTGGTGACAACAACCTTGTCAACAAACCTACACCAACTCACTCAGCGGCAGTTCGCAGAGAAACTCGCCGAAGTCACTTCACCATCTTCACCAGTTTTCGAAAGTCGCCACTTGAAGGGACGCGAAGAACAGACCAAAGCTATTACTCAGGCCATTTACGCCCCCGGCAGGCACGTCTTCATATTCGGTGAACGGGGAGTCGGGAAGACGTCGTTGGCGAAAACCGCGGGGCTTGCAGCCACTACAAACTCGACATGCTTTCGCCAAATCGGCTGCGCGGTCGATTCAACATTTGAAGAAGTAATCCGCCAAATCGTCGAGGTCTTCAATCCTGAAAGACTATCTTCTGTATCGACAAGTACAAACTGGGGACTGTCCCAACTACTTGCGATAGGTAGCTCTCAGCAAAGATCGTACGCTCCGCCGCCACCGATAACGGTCTCAGCCGCCGCCGACATGCTTGCATCACTCGACGATGACAAGCGCGGCGACCTGCGAGTTGTCGTAATCGACGAGATCGAGCGCCTCCAAAACTTAGATGCGCGCCTAAAATTTGCAGAGCTCGTAAAGCTCCTTGGAGATCGCGGAGCGCGCCTAACCATCATATTCACTGGTGTCGGGACTGATCTCACAGAAATTCTTGGCGCGCACGAATCCGCATTCAGACAGTTTTTGCAAATCAAGCTTGAACGGCTCGACTACCAGTCATCTCTCGACATCGTAGATGACGCTCTAGACCGTTTCGATCTGAGCTGGGAAATTGAACCAGTCCGAACTGCACGGTTCCGAATTGCAAGTATCGCTAACGGGTTTCCGTACTACGTTCATTTGCTAACAGAGCGCCTTCTATATGCGCTTTACGACGATAAGTCAGCAGAGGTAATTAACCTAGTACATTTACGCAACGCGATTACGGCTGCCGTGAGTGGTGTTTCAGAGCAAATCCGCCAGCCATATGACAAAGCGACGCGAGGGCGTAACGAAGTGTACACGCTGGCAACTTGGGCAGCGGCGGACTCCTGGGATCTTGAACGCGCGACATCAGACATCTACGCCTCGTATGAGTCAATTTGTCGCGCCCTGACAACGGAGCCCGTAGAGAAGCCGCGACTCTCCCAGGTTCTAGCATCACTGAAAGCAGCGAGCCATGGATCACTACTACGTCCAGGATTTCGCCAGGGGCAGCACGTCTTCGTCGAGAACATTTACAGGGGTTACGTTCGACTCTGTGCTGATGCTGCCGGAGTGCAGTTACACGACCTTCGCCCTGAATCTCCGCTGCTAACCTCGACCATCGGCGGACGTAGCAAACGATATTTCAGGAGTGATAGCGCTGGATCTCCGCCAAAGGGATTCGAAAGAAGATGAGGGCGCCGGAAATTTCGAAGAAATCTAGTCGCACCAATCCTATCGGAACGGTCTGTTCTGCAGCCAGGTGAGAACGTAAGCGTCCGGCGCAGCCTCATTCCCTGGTATCGCGATTTCCATAAGTAGAGCGGCCTGCAATGCTAGCCGATTCGTCTGCTACGCGTCATTAGTGGCGACGACGCCAGCCTAGCCGCCCCCAAGCCAGCGCCAAAGCGATTGCTGATGTGGCAACGATGCTGAGCGGCTCAAAGAAGCTGCCGTCTCGCGTTATGAGCCAAGGGATACCCGTACCAAGCCCTACAACTGCAAGCACAATTGGGCCAATAGCATCGGCACTCCACCGATTCGGTGCCGAAATTGGTGCGCCACGATAACGGGGTTAGGTTGAGGTGACCGGGATCGTAAGCACGTCCGGCCTGTGACTCTCAAATTTAGCGCGGTCCAGCTACGGGGATGGAGCCACCTACGCTACCGAAACCAGCGAACTACTTGTTCGCGGAACCCTTGAGAGACCTGCTGAGCAAGGAAGTCGTTTAGTCGCTCCGGGTCAGGTTCATACCTAAGGATGGTCTGAACAAGTCACCGCTACACTCTTCCAAAAGGCAGCTTCGCCGCTTTCGGAAAGAGAATTTCCGACTTGAAGGAGTTTTTGGCATTGCAAAGGCTGCAAATAGCAGCCTTTCTACCGCTCTACGCGGTCTTCAGGCGCAACTCGCCCATCATCGCCAGTAACCGCTTTCGCGCCATCCACAGATTCGATAGCGCGAACAACGTCATGATCTGGGCCGTGTTCTTCGCAAGCCCCTTGAATCGCACTTTCATGTAGCCGAACTGGCGCTTCACGACGCGGAACGGATGCTCGACGCGTGCGCGAATACTTGCCTTGCGCTTTTCTGACTTCTCGATCGAACGCTTCTGGCGGCCGTCCGGCAGTGCCTTCACCGTGCTGCGGCGGCGAGCGATCTGCCAATCCAGCCCCTTGCGTGCGACCTGCTTGTCGGCGCCGGTATAGCCGGCATCAGCATAGACCACGCGTTCCTTGCCATGCAGCAGAGACGCCGCTTCATTCACGTCCGCCTCGTTGGCCGGTGTCGTCGTCACGGTGTGCACCAGGCCCGAATCCACATCGACACCGATGTGTGCCTTCATGCCGAAGTACCACTGCTCGCCCTTCTTCGTCTGGTGCATCTCCGGATCGCGTTCGCCTTCCGCGTTCTTCGTCGAACTCGGTGCCGCGATGATCGTCGCGTCCACGATCGTTCCGCGCTTGAGCATCAGACCTTTGCGCGACAGATACCCGTTCACTCGCGACAGGATGTCCGCG